>JANLYY010000254.1:0-8533 GCA_031365885.1 Polaromonas sp.
GGGCATTGACCCCGGCGAAATTGCGTGGCCGACGCCTAAAAAAATACCCATCGGCACGCTGGCCAATTACGGCTATGAAGGCGCCGTGCTGCTGCCGGTGCCTTTGATAATCGCGCCGAGCTTCAATGCGTCGCAACTTGACATCAAACTCAAAGCCGCGTGGCTGGTCTGCCGCAAGGAATGCATTCCTCAGGAAGGTGATTTCACGCTCAGCGTACCCGTCCGAAGCTCGACCGCCACGAACGCGCAGGCATTTGCGGCCGCCTTTGCCGCTGCGCCCAAACCGCTGGCTGTCGGCAGCAGCGACATTCAGGTCGGCCCTGATGGCTTGAAAATTTCACTCGCCGGCCTGCCCGCAGCGCTGCAGGGCAAGACCCTGGCGCTCTTCCCCGAGACCGGCAATATCACCGAGCCCGCAGCGCCGATCAAGCAAAGCTGGCAGGGCGACCAATGGACAGCGCAGGTGCCTTTGACACCGCAGCGCACCGAGAGCCCCACCGTGATGCCGCTGGTGGTGGCGTTCAACAACACCGCTTACCGGCTGGAAGTGCCAGTGAAGGGCAGCTGGCCAGCGCCGGCTGCGGTCGCGCAAGTCCCGCCCGCGCTCGATGCAGCACTGAAGGCCAATGCTGCAGCGGGTGCGGCGCCTGTTTCCTCGAATTCATCCGGCGCGCCTTTCGGCTCTTTCGGTTTGTTGGCCGCGATAGCCGGTGCGCTGCTGGGCGGCCTGATTCTGAATTTAATGCCCTGTGTGTTCCCGGTACTGGCCATCAAGGTGGTGGGCTTTGTGCAGGTGAAAAACCGCGCTGACCGCGCTGCCACCGGCTTCGCCTACACCGCTGGCGTGGTGCTGTCTTTTCTGGCGCTGGGCGCGCTGCTGCTGGGCTTGCGCGCTACCGGCGAGCAACTCGGCTGGGGCTTTCAACTGCAAAGCCCGGCGGTGGTGGCCGCGCTAGCGGTGCTGTTCACGCTGGTTGGTCTGAACCTGGCGGGTCTGTTTGAATTCGGCAACTTTTTGCCGGGCCGCGTGGCCAATCTGCAAAGCAAAAATCCGACCATCAACGCGTTTTTGACGGGTGTGCTGGCCACCGCCATTGCTTCGCCCTGCACCGCGCCGTTCATGGGCGCGTCGCTGGGTTATGCCATTGGCCTGCCGGCAGTGCAGGCGCTGTCGGTGTTTGGCGCGATTGGCGTCGGCATGGCGCTGCCGTTTCTGGCGGCCAGTCTGGTGCCCGGAGTGGCGAGCCTGATGCCGCGCCCCGGCGCGTGGATGGTGACGTTCAAGCAACTGATGGCCTTTCCGATGTTTGGTACGGTGGCCTGGCTGGTCTGGGTGCTGGGCCAGCAAAGCGGCATTGATGGCGCGGGCGCGCTGCTGGGCTTTCTGGTGCTGATGGCCCTGGGCATCTGGGCGCTGGGATTGCCGGGCCGGGCGCGTCCCGTCATTGCCACTATTTCGATAGCTGCTTGCGCACTGTTTATATGGGCTACAGGCCAAAACATTATCAAACCGCTGGAAACTGCTGCGGTACAGGCCAGCACTGCGCCGGGAAGCGCTCACTGGCAAACCTGGGAGCCGGGCCGCGTCGAGCAGCTGACGGCGCAAGGCCAAAGCGTCCTGGTCGATTTCACCGCCGCCTGGTGCGTGACCTGCCAGTACAACAAGAAAACCACGCTGTCTGACAGCGCCGTGCTGGCCGATTTCGCCGCGAAAAACGTCGCCTTGCTGCGCGCCGACTGGACCCGCCGTGACCCGGCCGTCACTGCCGCGCTGTCGCAACTCGGCCGCAGCGGCGTGCCGGTGTATGCGATCTACAAGCCCGGCCGCGCGCCGGTGCTGCTGTCAGAAATTTTGTCGGTCGCTGATGTTCGGGCCGAGCTGGCCAAGCTGTAGTCAATATTTTTTGCAGGGAGTTTCCGCCATGCTGATCAATCGCCGCAGTTTTTCCGCCTCACTCGCGCCATTCGCCTTCATGCCTTGGGCTGCTGCGCTGATGACTCCGGTACACGCCGCGACGGCCAACGTCGGCCCGACCGCGCCCGACTTTTCCGCTGTCGATACAGCGGGAAAGACGCACAGACTAAGCAACTTCAAGGGCAAGCTGGTGGTGCTGGAATGGACCAACCCGGGCTGCCCGTTCGTGCAAAAACACTACAGCGGCACGGCGGGCGGCAACGTGCAGTCGCTGCAAAAAGAGTTCACCGGCAAGGGCGTGATATGGCTGTCGGTCAATTCAACCGAGCGGGACAGCGGCGACTACCTCGCACCCGCCAAACTGGGCAGCTGGATGAAGGAAAAAAGCGGCGCCCCCACCGCCACGCTGATGGACGAGGCCGGCAAGATCGGCCAGCTCTACGGCGCCAAAACCACACCGCACATGTACATCGTCAGCCCGCAGGGCCTGCTGATTTATGCCGGCGGCATTGACAGCGTGCCGTCAGCGCGCGTCGATGACATCAAAACCGCGACCAACTACGTGCGCCAGGGCTTGACTGAAGCGCTGGCTGGCAGGCCAATCAGCCTGGCTTCGACGCGGCCATACGGCTGCTCGGTCAAATACAAAGACGCGTGAACTGCTGCGTGACTTCAGGGCGTCAAACCCGCCTGCTATAACAGAGCCTTACCCAACCGGCAGGCCGCTCACAAGGAGTGGCCTCACAGACAAGGCCTTGATTTGAATTTCGCTAACTCTTTCGGAAGATCCCCGCAAACCGACTCCCCACTGCCTGCACGTAGTCTGTCAGAGCGCATCTCTTTCATATTGAACAGCTGCCGCACGATTGCGGTGGTGGGTTTGTCGCCGCAATCGCATCGCGCCAGTTTTGATGTGGCCCGGTACATGCAGGCCGCCGGCTACCGCATCATTCCGGTCAACCCGAACGTGGCGGCCGTCGGCGGTGAGGTGCTCGGTGAAAAAGCCTATGCGTCGTTGCTTGATGCTGCAAAGCACGAAAAAATCGAACTGGTGAACTGCTTTCGCAACACTGCTGACATTGCGCCGGTGGTCGATGACGCCATGGCCATTGGCGCGAAGGCGGTCTGGATGCAGCTTGGCATTTCGAACGCGGCGGCCGCAGCGAAAGCCGAGGCGCATGGCTTGCTGGTGGTGCAGGACCAGTGCATCAAGATCGACCACCGCGTGCTGCTGTCGCGCGGTCTGGTGACGAGTTTGCTGGCCGCGAGTGCGGCGGCAGGTTGACCCACTGCAGGATTTTCTTTGATGCCAGACAACTACCTGCCCCAGGTCAGAAGCCAGTACGAGGCCCTGCCCTACCCGCCGTGCAATCCGCAAGACGACCACAAACGTCTGGTGCAGACGTGGCTGGAAGACCTGCCGATGATCAACCACTACTGCTTTGCCGGCAGGCAGTCGTTTGCCAATGGCTTTCGGGCGCTGGTGGCGGGCGGCGGCACCGGCGACGCGACGATTTTTCTGGCCGAGCAACTCAGACATACCGACGCGCACATCGTGCACCTCGACATGAGCCAGGCCAGCATTGCGATTGCGCAAGCGCGCGCGAAGATTCGCGGCCTGACCAACATCAGCTGGGTGCACGATTCGCTGCTGAACCTGCCGACTTTGGGTCTTCAAAAGTTCGACTACATCAACTGCAGCGGCGTGCTGCACCACCTGGCCGACCCGGACGCCGGCTTTCGCGCGCTGCTCAGCGTGCTGCTTGAAAACGGCGCCATCGGCCTGATGGTGTATGCCACCACGGGCCGCACCGGCGTCTACCAGATGCAGGCGCTGATGCGGCTGGTCAATGAGCCGCTGCCCGGTGGCACCGCACCCGATGACGCGCGCAAGATTGCGAACACGCTGGACCTGCTGCCCAGCTTGCCGCCGTTCAACGGCTTCAAGCTCAGTGAGGCGCTGCACCATGACCACAAAATCATGGGCGACGCCGGCGTGTACGACCTGCTGCTGCATTCGCAAGACCGCTCTTACAGCGTCGGTGAGTTGTTTGACTGGCTGGGCGATGGAAAGCCGGAAGGCCACGGTATGCACCTGGCCTTCACCGACGTGCAACGAGGCCGCTCGCCGTATCTGCCGCGCATGGTGCTGGGCAGTAAACCACCGGCAATGGCCGCCAATCTGACTGCGCTGCCGCGCCGGCGCCAATACGAAATCGCCGAACTGCTGATCGGCAGCATCATCACGCATTCGCTGTATGTCATGCACAGCGCTGACTGCACCGCGCCCTATGGCGATGCGGACTGCGTGCCTTTCTTTTTCCATGAGCCCTTGACAGGCGAGGTGGCGGCGCAGGTGTTTGGCAGCCAGGGTGGGCAGCCCTTCATGCTGAACCACCAGCATTTGGGCATGGCGTTCAAAGTGAATCCGGGCCGCTACGGGTCGCAGATTTTGCGACTAATTGATGGCGAAAAAAGCTTCGCCGATATTTTTGATGCGTTTCGCGCCGCCTGGAAAGGCCAGGCTGCAGCGCCCGGCAACGCCACCTTATTTGCTGACTTCGCCGATTGCTACGAAGCCCTTAATGCGCTGGACCGGTTGCTGCTGCGGCACCCGGTGGCACGGGCGAAATCAGGCGATCAAACCTAGAAACAGCAGTTGACCGCTTGTAAACATCTCCAAAACCGCATGGATGCTGACTTTATCGTCTTCGTTCATCTTCACTTTTGGGGTGACAGCGCTATGCACCCGATTGCACCGCGCCCGACGATCCTGGCTGCGTTGCTCCTCATTGCGCACTGGAGTGCGCGGCTTCGTCTCGCCTTGCCAGGCCCGCCGCTCGCGGCACACTTGGGCGCATCCAACTGCTGTTTCTAGGTTAAATCTGCGACGCCACTTGCGCCGCAGAGTCCCTGACGCCTGCCGACGCGGCATGGCTCACCTGATTGCGCCGCAGATTTAGAACCAGAACCAGTTCGCCACCAAAGCGCCCAATGCCCAGCGCCGTCATGATGCGGGCCTCTTCTTCGCTACTGCCCATCCGCAAAAAACACAGCGCCTGTTGCCGCCCGACATGGTTGGCCGGCAAGATCGTCAGGTGGCGCACGCTGCCAAATCGGCTGCACAAGGCAAGTAACGCATCGCGCAAACCGGCCAAATCGTGGCGGCCATCAAGTTGGTCGAGTTCTGGGTTGGACATGCGCGAAGCATGCGGGAGCCGCCGGACCGGATTAATGAGGAAAATGCGGCGGATTTTGTAGGCCGATTCCTTGCGCCGGTAAGCATCGAAACGTTTAGCGACAGCTTTATGGGGTACATGTAAACCCAGTACACAACACGGGTCACTGATCGCTATTATTTTTATAGCTGCTTACGCACGTTTTACGGGGGCTTCAGGCATATTTAACACCCAAACAGCGGCTGGCATCCTGCCGACACCCCGAGCAGGCATTTTCAATCTGTGTACAACGCCGCTTCCTGAGACAATTGCGCCATGTTTGCACCCCTACAAAACGACACTTTTCTGCGTGCCTGCCTGCGGCAAGCGACCGATTACACCCCCGTCTGGCTGATGCGCCAGGCCGGCCGCTATCTGCCGGAATACCGCGCCACGCGGGCCAAAGCCGGCAGCTTCATGGGGCTGGCGACCAATACCGACTACGCGACCGAAGTGACGCTGCAGCCTTTGGAGCGTTACCCACTCGATGCCGCCATTTTGTTCAGCGACATCCTGACAATTCCCGACGCGATGGGATTGGGCCTGAGCTTTGCATTGGGCGAAGGACCAAAGTTTGAGCGAAATGTGCGCGACGAGGCTGCCGTGGCAAAACTCGACGTGCCCGACATGGCCAAGCTACGTTATGTGTTCGACGCCGTCACGTCGATTCGCAAGGCATTGAACGGCCGCGTGCCGCTGATCGGCTTTTCGGGCAGCCCGTGGACGCTGGCCTGCTACATGGTCGAAGGCCAGGGTTCGGACGACTACCGGCTGGTCAAAACCATGCTGTACCAGCGGCCTGATCTGATGCACCGCATGCTGGCCATCAACGCCGATTCGGTGGCCGCGTATCTGAATGCGCAGATCGAAGCCGGCGCGCAGGCGGTGATGATTTTCGACAGCTGGGGCGGCGTGCTGGCCGATGCGGCTTTTCACACCTTCAGCCTGGCCTACACCGCCCGTGTGCTGGCGCAACTCAAGCGCACGCATGAAGGCTTGGTCATTCCGCGCCTGGTCTTCACCAAGGGCGGCGGCCAGTGGCTGGAAGCCATGAAGGCGCTGGACTGCGAGGTGCTGGGCCTGGACTGGACGGTGAACCTGGCGCAGGCGCGCGCGCGCGTCGGCGATCGCATGGCGCTGCAAGGCAACCTGGACCCGAACGTGCTGTTTGCCAGCCAGCCGCAGATTGAAACCGAGGTGGTGCGCGTGCTGGACAGCTTTGGCGCGCCACACATGGATACGACGAAGCCGGGGCCAACGCATATTTTCAACCTCGGCCACGGCATCAGCCAGTACACACCGCCAGAAAGCGTCGATCACCTGGTGAATGCAGTACACACTCGCTCCCGCGCCATGCGAAAGCCTTTGGCCTGACACTGCACAAGGCAGCGTCCTACAGCGGTGCCTGCCTGCAGGCACTAGGTGCTGCTAGCATAAAAAAGGCCATGCACTAACGACTTATGCACAAAAATTTTATTGCGATGCGGCACCGCCAAGTGTTCCAGCCAAGCTGCGCTATCAAACCAATAGCGATTGTAAGTCGTTGATTCATATAAGAACTTTGAATTGCTCTATTTCCGGGCAATCTAGGCGAAGCCTTGATTTACAAGGCCTCAAGACCCCGGCTGGACAATCTATCAACAAAGTTATCCACAGAAATTCTGGAAATCTTTAAAGCAGTGAGAAATCAACCACTTAGCGCTTCTTTCGAATGTGGTGAACTAAAAAAGCGCACCAAAGGGCGTTCTTCGTGAATTTTTGGCTTCAAGTGGTGGTGGCCACACCGGCCCATGCGCTGATCAGCGGCGTACTGACCTACAAAAGCGAGTCGCTGCTAGCCGCTGGGACGCTGGTGCGCGTGCCGCTGGGGCAGCGCGAGGTGCTGGGCGTGGTGTGGGGCCAATTGCCCGACAGCGGCGACCTGCCAGAGTCGCAGGCGCGCAACATCGGCGGCGTGCTCGACGCGCTGGCTCCGCTGACAGCCAACTGGCGCGCGCTGGTGGCATTCACCGCCAGCTATTACCAGCGATCACTCGGCGAAGTCGCGCTGGCCGCACTGCCGCCGCAGCTGCGCGAGCTGAGCGCATTGCAGCTGGCGCGCCGCTTGAAACGGCCCGTGCTGGACACCAGTCACTTGGAGGTAGCTACTGATTTAATAGCGCTCAGCGCACAGCAGACGGCGGCTCTGGCCGAATTTGATGCCGATACCCGGCCCGCGCTGCTGTTTGGCGCCACCGGCAGCGGCAAAACCGAGGTTTATCTGCGCGCCGCCGCTCGCGTGCTGGCCCAAGACCCGGCCGCTCAGGTGCTGGTGATGGTGCCCGAAATCAACCTGACGCCGCAGCTGGAAGCGCGGTTTCAGGCCCGGTTCGCCCACCTCGGCCAGGAACGCGTGGTGGCGCTGCACAGCGGCTTAAGCCCAGCGCAGCGCCTGAAAAGCTGGCTAGCGGCGCATGCCGGCCACGCCCGCCTGGTACTCGGCACGCGCATGGCCGTACTGGCGTCGATGCCGAATCTGCGGCTGCTGATCGTCGATGAAGAGCACGACCCGAGCTACAAGCAGCAGGAAGGCGCGCGCTATTCGGCCAGAGACCTTGCCGTATACCGGGCGATGGTGGAGACAGGCGTTGAAAATCAAGACGCAGCGAGCGTGGGGCGCACCGTGCGCCGCGCCGGGCCGCCCCAAGCAAGCGCAGCCCCCCCGGAGGGCAGCGCAGCACACGCAGTGGCAAGCGTCGGGGCAATTTGCCGGGTGCTGCTCGGTTCGGCCACGCCGTCGCTGGAGAGCTGGCAGGCGACGATCACCGGCAGATACCAGCGCTTGACTATGAGCGACCGCATCGGGCCTGTCCCGGATTTACTTCCTGTCCCGCTGGAAATGGAAACAGGCACAGGCACGGACGAAAGCTCCCGGCACTTACACCCTATCCCGTACGCGGGAGAGGGAGAGGGCGGGGGTGAGGGTGAGGGTGAGGGCTCCCCGCGCCCTGCCCCTCTGGCCACGCCCGCCACGGCAGGTCAATTGCCTTTGGTCAGAAGAGTGGACATGAACCACCAGCCCAGGCACTGCATCATCGCGCCGCCCCTGCTCGACGCCATCACCCAGCGCGTCGCGCGCGGCGAACAATCGCTGATTTTTTTGAACCGGCGCGGCTACGCCCCGGTGCTGGCCTGCCATGACTGCGGCTGGAAAAGCGAATGCCCGCACTGCAGCGCCTACCGGGTTTTCCACAAGATCGACCGCACGCTGCGCTGCCACCACTGCGGCTTCACTGATCGTGTGCCGCGCGCCTGCCCGGCCTGCGGCAACATCGACATCGCGCCAGTCGGCCGCGGCACCGAGCAACTCGAAGAGCACATCGCGGAGTTGCTCGTCAACGTGAACCGTCCCGACGGCAGC
>JANLYY010000282.1:0-20812 GCA_031365885.1 Polaromonas sp.
TCAGCACGCGTGGCCGGATCTTGTCGGCGTCCACGCCCTTGAGCAGGGGGTTGGCAGCGATCTTGGCGCGAATGGCATCGGGCTCGAACTCACTCTGCGGAATCGGCCCGATGATGCCGAAATGGTTGCGCGTCGGCTTCAAGAACACCGGAATTGCACCGGTCATGATGATGGCGTGCAGGATGGATTTGTGGCAGTTGCGATCAACCACCACCACGTCGCCGGGTGCGACGGTATGGTGCCAGACCATTTTGTTTGAGGTGCTGGTGCCGTTGGTCACGATAAAACTATGATCCGCGTTGAAGATGCGCGCGGCATTGCGCTCGCTGGCACCAATCGCGCCGTCATGGTCGAGCAGCTGGCCAAGTTCCTCGACCGCATTGCAGACGTCGGCGCGCAACATGTTCTCGCCGAAAAACTGATGGAACATTTGCCCCACCGGACTTTTCAAAAAGGCCACGCCGCCCGAATGGCCGGGGCAATGCCATGAGTAAGAGCCGTCTTCGGCATAGTCGAGCAGCGCCTTGAAAAACGGCGGTTGCACGCCTTCGAGGTAGCTTTTTGCTTCGCGCAGAATGTGCCGCGCGACGAACTCCGGCGTGTCTTCAAACATGTGAATGAAGCCATGCAGTTCGCGCAGGATGTCGTTGGGAATGTGGCGCGATGTTTTCGTTTCGCCATAAACGTAAATCGGCACATCCAGATTCTTGCGCCGCACTTCTTCAATGAAGTTGCGCAGGTTCAGCACTGCCGGGTCCAGGTCAGGGCCGGGCGTGAACTCTTCGTCGTCAATCGACAAAATGAAAGCACTGGCGCGGCTTTGCTGCTGGGCGAACTGGCTCAGGTCGCCGTAGCTGGTCACGCCCAGAACTTCGAAGCCTTCGGTTTCAATGGCCTGCGCGAGCGCGCGAATGCCCAGGCCAGACGTGTTTTCAGAACGGAAATCTTCGTCAATGATGACGATCGGGAAGCGAAATTTCATGGCGAGCAAATGAATCGTGGCGCCCCAAAGAAAGTTGTGAAAACTTCCCCAACCTGTCGGAGGGCAAAAATTGACGCTCGGTGGACATAGACAGGTTCAGCCCGAACGGTGAGAGTGGCTTCGCAGCGACAAGGTGGAGAGTGTAGGGAAATATCTCTTGCACACGCGGGTCGGGCAGTTTGTTTGCTTCAAAATGTAGCGCATCATCGACAAAAGGGAAAAAACATGAGCGAATCGACGATCTGGTGGTTGCTGGCGGGTGTGGCTGTGGCGGTTGAGCTGGTGACGGGCACCTTCTATTTGCTGATGTTGGCCACGGGGCTGGCAGCGGGAGCGATTGCCGCCTACCTCGGATTTGGTACGGTAACTCAACTGCTGGTAGCAGCGGCGCTCGGCGGCGGTGCGGTATTCGGCTGGTATTTTTACCGCAGCAAGCGCCCTGCGCCCTTGCCTGCCAACGCCAATCGCGATGTGCACATCGACATCGGCGAGCCGGTGCATGTCGAGCGCTGGAACGCAGATGGCACCGCCACCGTCAAATTTCGCGGCGCCAACTGGACTGCGATTTCCTCAGACCCCGCCGACTCGGCCGTGACCGGCAATTTTCGTATTCGGGAACTGCTGGGCAACCGCCTGGTCATTGAAAAAATATAGTCAGACCACCGTTGTTTCAGGTCGCTTTGTCGGCCTGTTCCAATAGGTGGCTTGACGCTGCCAAATTCATTCAAGCAAAAGGAAACTTATGGGATTGGAAATTGCAATTGTCATTCTGGTGGTTGCCGGAATCTTTATCGTTCGCAGCATCAAGGTGGTGCCGCAGCAAAATGCGTGGGTGATCGAGCGGCTGGGCAAGTACCACGGCAGCCTGACGCCAGGTCTGAATTTTTTGGTTCCGTTTGTCGACCGGGTGGCCTACAAACACAGCCTGAAAGAAATCCCGCTTGATGTGCCCAGCCAGGTCTGCATCACCCGCGACAACACCCAGCTGCAAGTCGACGGAATTTTGTATTTTCAGGTGACTGATCCGATGCGGGCCAGTTATGGTTCGTCGAATTACATACTGGCTGTGACGCAATTGGCGCAGACCTCACTGCGGTCGGTCATCGGCAAGCTGGAGCTTGACAAAACCTTCGAAGAGCGGGACATCATCAACGCGCAGGTTGTGGCGGCAATCGACGAAGCCGCCCTCAATTGGGGCGTAAAGGTGCTTCGATACGAAATCAAGGATTTGACGCCGCCGAAAGAAATCCTGCATGCCATGCAGTCACAAATTACTGCCGAGCGTGAGAAGCGGGCATTGATTGCAGCGTCTGAGGGCCGTCGCCAGGAACAGATCAATATTGCCACCGGTGAGCGCGAAGCCTTTATCGCAAGGTCTGAGGGCGAAAAGCTGGCAGCGATCAATAACGCGCAAGGTGAAGCGGCAGCCATCATGGCGGTGGCAGATGCCAATGCCAAAGCGATTGAACTGGTGGCCTCTGCGATTCGCCAACCTGGTGGCGAACAAGCGGTGCAACTGAAGGTAGCGGAAAAGGCGCTTGAGGCCTACTCGCGTGTGGCCAGTAACGCCACCACCACCTTGATTGTCCCCAGCAATATGACGGAAGTCGCCGCGCTGATCGGTTCGGCTATGAAAATGGCGCAAACTGCTAGGGCTTGATTTCTTCAAATGTTATTCCGCCTTTTTTTGGGACCAACGTCATGAGCGCCAGAAACGTATTGGGCGAAGAGCTACTACCTTGCTCCTACGACCCGTTGACCGGTTATTTCCGCGACGGTTGCTGCAACACCGACGACTCCGACCAGGGCTCTCACCTCATATGCGTCCGGGTCACTGCCGAGTTCCTCAGGTTTTCAAGTGCACGCGGCAACGACCTTGTCACGCCTCATCCACAGCATCGGTTCGCCGGATTGAAACCGGGCGATCGCTGGTGTCTTTGCGCCAGTCGTTGGCGCGAAGCGATGGAAGCTGGCGTAGCACCGCCCGCCATCCTTGAATGCACGCATGAAAATGCGCTGCAGTTTGTCACGCTGCAACAATTGCAGAAACACAGGCTGCAGGGCACGATCACTTAGCTGGTGCTATGTGAGACGCGGGGGAAACGGTCAACCTTCACTGCTACAATCAACGGCTTCGCGGAAGGGTGGATGAGCGGTTTAAGTCACACGCCTGGAAAGCGTGCGTAGGGTTAAACCTACCGCGGGTTCGAATCCCGCCTCTTCCGCCACGAATAGGCCCGGAACCCGCATGGATGCTGGTTCCGGGCATTTTTACTTCTGGCGTTACCTCCACATTACCTCCCTGGCAGAGTTGCTGGCTGCTCTGAAGGCCATCAAGCAGAAGGTAAGATAAATTCTGCCAAGCCGCCAACACGGAACCGCAAGATTCCCGAAAACATCCCCCTTCAAAGTGACGGGTACACTTTTTACCGGATGGTTTGCGCCAGCGCGGTATCAGGTCCCTTCAAAGCCCGGCAGTCTTACTCAAACTTTGTGCTATCATTTTTATAGCACCTCTATCGGGGCTTCTTATTTCTCTGAGAGGTGGTCAAAGACCAATTCAGCCATTTCGAACATGTCGACAACCCCGGCCCCAAATACCCGTGCCAGCAGGGCGTCAGCGTTGATAAGTCTTTTATTCCGCCTGTCCTGCAAACCGTGGGCGTTTATGTAGGCCCAAATCTTTGCCACAACTTCATTACGGGAAAACTCCCCGTCACCGATCACACACGCCAAGGCGTCGTCTGGTATGAAAAGCGGCTGAAGGGGTTCTCGATATGGGGCTCTTGGCTTCCCTGCGGTTGGGAAGTATTGCTCTAGCTCCTCCAACTTCGCGGGAGAGTCGGCAACTAGGTCAAATAACACGCGCAACGGTATTTCGATTGTTTGCGTCACTGCTTCGCAATGTTTACACCCCCAAGCACGCCTAGGGAAGTCCTCGGTAATTCTATTGAGCAGCCAATACTCATCAGGCGACGCGTCTTCATCTTCAGGAAGCGCGACAAACTCAAAATCATCGTTTGTGTATGTCTCCCCACACCCCGGGCATTCGCTGGACGTTCTCACCATGTGCAACCCGCCTAATTTAGTATTTGAATTCGCAATAGTAGAGCCATTCAAGTTGGGGGCGGGAAAAACAGAGCCAAGCACCTCACTCGATAAGGCTCACCAATGCAGCCCCGACAGCGTCACAGTAGGCCATCGCAGCCTTGAACGCGAGCGAGTCGGCGCCGTGGCTTAGCCGGTTCTGCGCAGTGGCCCGCTTGCCCGCCACTGTGCGGGGTCCCGTACTGGCAAGCCATGGCTTACGCAGTATGAAAGCCGCACGCACTAGGGCAATGCGCCGGGTTTCCGCTTCTTGGTTGGTCAGCCGGGGCATTGGACAGGAAACCTACAAGTTTGAACCCGACAACGTCAGCGCCTTTGCCGTTGACGTTGACGGGGGCTTCGATGCGGTCGCTTCCCGAAGGACCTTCAACGCGCTCAGGCAGGCCATAGCCGCGCGCTGTGCCTTAAAAGCGCCGTTCAACAGGCGCTCGCCAGCTTCGCTGCTACCACGCCCGCCGAACTCTGCAGCGGCTACGCTCTGGATAATGAGCTTGCGAAAAAGAGCCTCCAAGATCATGTAATGCTGCCCAATCTCGTTGGCAGAGGCCTTGTCAGGGTCAAGGTGGCCTGTGGCGCTTGTCAGCGCAATAAATCGCTCCCGCATCAAATCCAGCGACCCGGAGCTGCAAAGGGCTTTCGCAAAACGTGCCGAATAGTCCGTCGCATCAGCGAAGCCTTCAAGTTCTGCAGTCTCGCTAATGCTGCGGACGCCCTGAAAGTCTGCAGCGGCCGGCGTATTAAATTTTGAATCTGTCATTGTTCTTCTTTTTTTTTCGTCTGACACCAGGCCCCGAACAGGACCCCCAGGACCCCCAGGACCCAGCTTTCTATGTTGGGGGGCTACTACCCCCCCCCATGTGCGCGTGGCGCACACACACAAATACTTTTCCATTTAAATATGGCACAGACGTCCTAAGGGTCCTGCCTGTCCTGCCTGCTTAAGCCGCCAGCCTTAACCTTTGCGACTGCTCCCGAGTAAACAATGCGTTGCGCGCCGCGTCTGGGGTGAAGTGCCATTTCTTCACGCCACCCCTTTTAATGCTCTGCATACCCAAGGCCCGGAGACTGTCGGCCAGCCGGTTGCGCGCCACCAAGTCCCCCTCCACGGTGCGCATGTCCCCTACGGCCCGCGCAACGTCATTAATGCGCTTGCCGCAGTCGCCCCCGGAAGAAACATGGTCCAGTACCCAATCAGACAGCAAAGCTACAAGTTCATCATGAAAAGCCCCTTCCTCGCGCCTGAGTTCCCGCCCGGCTGTCCATTGTTTGAAGGCCGCGCCGTCCGACTCGTCAAGGTGCCACTTCTCGCCAGCCTCAAACAACCGGACGGCCTCGCCCCACAACTGCCCGGCTACATGGGCAAGCGCCTCGCGGTCTATCGGGTCCGTTTCTGTGGCCATTGTTTTAATCGGCCAGAACCTGCGAAGCAATGCCCCTGAAGGGTCCGCTAGATATTCGGAACGGTTTGTGCTGGCCACGAACACAAAGCGCCGGGGCAATTCCTCGGGGCGTTCTGCGTAGGGCCGCCTGATGGTGTCAGTCCTTCGCGTGAGTGCTGCCTTCAGCGCTTCAATATCCGCCGCCCGCCGCACCCCCGCAAGCTCCGCGATTTCAACGATCCATTTACCACCCGCCGCTTCCACCAACGAGACTGCGTTTGACACGTCCGGCACTGCATCGGTGAACAAGCCGGGGGCGACAGCCTCAGCAAGAATCTTGAAGGCCGTCGACTTTCCGCCGCCGCCGGAACCTTCCAGGGCAAGTACCGTATCGAACTGGCAACCGGGGCGCAACGCACGGGCTACGGCCCCGACAAGGAAGCAGCGCCCCACTGTGCAGATGTACTCCGCACAGTCCAAAGTTTCCGCCTTCAAATAGTCCACCAGCCAGCTATCAACGCGACGCGTTCCGTCCCATTGCCCGCCCAGTACCCGCAGCCTGTCTGCCAGGGGGTCGAATGATGCATCTCGGGCGGCCGCCTCAAGCCCGCGCCCCAATTCTTTGCGGTCAATTTTCAAGCCCCACTCCCTTAAGAAATACATGCCGCACCGAGTGACGCAATCGTCTGTCATCAAGCCCGGCGTATCGGCCGCGCCCCGGTCAAAAACAGTCCAGGGCTTCAGCCTTACGGCACGTTGCCCCAGCTCGTTAAAGCCCAGCAAGCCGCCCAGCGCCGGTGCATTGCGAAGGAGCACCACAACAGAATTTTCGCTAGCCTCAAGCCGCCCGCCCTTTGTGTAGGTCAGCCGGTCACCCGACAAGGCCAGCGCCTCTGCCAAGCCCTCAGGCAGCGGGGCTGGGGACTTCGCCTTGTCACCCGCAACCGGCTTGCTCTGCAGGCTTGCCAGCACCGAGCGCGCCGCCCTGTCAACGGTACTGCCCCGGTAGTCTTTGCGTTTGAGCTTTGGCCGCTTGCCCAAACCAGAAGCGAGCCATACCTCAACAACTTCATCCAAGCAGGCGGCACCCCGGCGTATTGCTTCGCAGGCCATGAATAAATCAGCCGTTGAATGGTCGCCCTTCCACGGTGATGCGTTGCCGCTCCATGCCTCTGCAAGCTTGCCCCGTGGCTGGGCGCTGATAGCGCTCTCGATTGCCTCAATGACTGAATCGCTGTCCTTGTCGGGGCGAAGATGTCCAAGCTCCTCAAACACGGTATCAAGGCTCAAGCTGCCAGAACTTTTGCCAGCGCCCTTGTTGTTGTCGTGGGCTGCCCCCTTGCTTGCGGCCATGATCCCGGCAAACCAATCAAGCCCGGCCTGACAGTTCACCACTTCGCCCGCTGTGCCTTCAACAAGCGCCCCAGTCGTTCGCAAGAAACGATTTGTGCCGGCCGGGTACGCCTCAAACTTTACGCCGTCCACAATCGCAGTCGAACCCTTGGGCGTATCGGTAGGCAGCTTGCCCAAGCAGAAGATTCTTAGGCCCGTTCCGCTGGGGCTAACTTCGACGTAACCGCCCTTGAAGTGCTCGATTGCCTGCAGCCCCAGCGCATGCGCCTCGCCCCCGTCAATCACATTGTCCAGGTCAAGCCCGACGAAACCCGGAACACCTGTGCTAATGAGTAAACCAACACCTCCCGCCCGTCTGCTTTGCATCGCTTCAAGCGCCTCATTGAGGGTGCCAGCCGTGGCCGGATCATTGACACGGCCCAGCCCACCTGCGGGGCTCTGCGGACTCTTTCGCTCCCTGCCAACGGACCCCGGCGGCCCCCATAAAAACCAGTCTGGCGCAAGGCCTTCAAGGTGCCTCAGGTTTTCAATTTGCGACGGCGATAGCTGGCCATCAACGTACTCAGTATTTATAATCACGGTTGCCCTTTCCGGGTCTAGTTATTTTTTCTTGAAGGCCCGCCCCGACAGCGGGCCTTTTCTTTTTGTGGGCAGCGGCTTAGTCCCGCCCGCCGTACAACCCGCCTAGGCTGTACTTCGCCATTGACCGCAACGCACTGCAAACCTGCACCCCCTCGTTTGGATTCTCATCGCACCATGCCCCCAAGGCCCGTAGGCCGTTAGACTCCCATGCGATAGCCTCAAGCCTTGCCGTTACCCGGTCAAGCAGTTCGCTAAGCGCCTCCGCTGACCGTGGCGGCGGCATATCGGTCAGGTCCCGCTTGATATAACGTGGAAGTGAAAACACGCAAGCGTCCGCTTGAGTCATATCAACGTCGCCCACATCGCGGCCCAGCGCCTCCAAAATAACGTTCGCGAACGCTGCGAGTTCCGGGATGGCCGGAAGTGAGAAAAGTGCAGGCTGTGGCGAATACCGGTGAAAGTCGTCAGGCGCCCCCATGAGCAGGCAAAATTGACGATAGGTCGCGACAATTTCCGTTGCCATGTCGGCCGGTGAAAATGGCGCGTCCGCCACTGTGCTTTGTGGGGCGCTCATGCTGTCACGCCCTCGGCAATGAACTTGTCCACCACCGCTGTTGACCAGCGCACCGTGCGCCCCACTCGAATCGTCGGGGGTGGAAAAATTCCGCGTTGAAGCCAGCGGTAGAACGTTGCTGGATCAATGCCTATTGATGCTGAAATATCGCTTGCGCGTAGAGTTGCGGGTTTGATTGGGTCGCGGGATTGAGTTTTAGTTGCCATTATTTTTCTCCAGGGTTGGCTTAAGGTCGCTGACGATTGCCAGCTCTGGAATTGTCGAGGGTCGGGCTCGCAAAAGGCAATCCCCCCTTGCACGACGTCGCAGATACCCTGCAAAAGAAAAGCCCCTGCAGCGAAACTGCAGGGGCTTAACTGGCCTCCAAATTGAGGCAAAGCGCCCCGGTGTTGAGCTCCGAACATTGGGCAAAGCGCCCGGTTTTGGACTCCAAAATTTGGGGCAAAGCGTCCCGGTCAGCAGGCGCGTTCAGGCCTGCTTGAACTCAATCACATTGCCGCCAGCGCCCGCAGCAACCCTGTCAAGATGGTCTGCCCACCACTGCAGCAATAGCAACCGCTCCGGCAAAAAATCTGCCTTGTTATAAGTCTGTTCCACGGTCTGAGTGTTGACGTGGGCCAGCGAATGTTCGATCGCCCTCTCACGATTATTTCCCCGATACGGCCAGAGACTATAAGCAGCCGTGGAAAGCAACTTACGGAACCCATGCCCCACAACCTTGTCATGTAGCCCGGCTTTACGTAGCAGATTGTTTACAGCGTTCTCGTTGCAAACAACGCCCCGCCCAGTGTGCTTGTACTTGAAGAAAATCAGAGGCGAAGCGTTACCGTGAACGCTGGCGTTGTCCCGGAGCTCCCGCACCAAGGTCGCCGCCTGCGCTGAAAGGGGGACAGTCCAGGCCTTGCGCTTTTTCATGCGGGAAGCTGGCACGTCAATACGTGGAAGCGCCTCGTCAAGGTCATAGACCTCGGACCATGTAGCCAGGCGGATTTCGCTGGTGCGGGCACCCGTCAGCAATAGCAGCAACGCCAGCCGGGTGTCATAGTCAAAGCCCCCCGTCCCAGTATCCATGACACCATGAATACCGCGCACCACGTCCCCCAAGTCCACAAGTTCAGGCGCCCTATGCCCCACCTGCGCGACCCGCTCGATGGTTACCCCCACCCCGCTGCAGGGGTTAGCCTCAGACCTCCAGCCCTTGCCTCTTGCCCAGTCAAAGGACTTTTCAAGGTCCGATAAAACGCGCCAGGCGGTCTCATGGGTGCCACGGCTAACCAGCACCCCCAGCGAATCAGTTATGTTCTCCGTGGAGACTGTCGCTACTGGCATGCCCCCAAGCCTACGAACCTTGTGCTTCGCATCATTGAAGTCCAGCACCTCTGCTAGCCGCCGCCCCTTTTGTGCGGCGTACTTGGGGCTCGTGAGTTTCTTTGTATCGGCTTGCAGCCACTGCGCAACCGCAAAGGACACTGTGCGCTCGTGGCGCTGCTTTGCGCCCTGCAGGCCCGCGCGCTTGGCCTCAATGGGGCTCACCCCCTTAACGAGAAGTTCGCGGGCATGCCGGGCTTTCTCCCGTGCCTCAGCAAGCCCTACACCGGGAAACTTCCCGAAGCCCTGCGAGCTTTTAGCGCCCGCAAAGGTGTAGCGGAACACCCACGAAGCGGCCCCCGTCTTTGTACGCACCTCAAGAAATAAATATTGCTCTACAAGCAGCCTGCGGACGGCCGCACCGCCGGCTACGGTTTCAGCAATGAATTGCCTCAACTCTGTTACCTGTAGGTGTCTGAACGGGTCTTTAGTGGCGGGGGTTGTGGTCAAGCAATTACCTGTTTGTTACCTCCATTTTAGGCGCGACTTAATGCAACTGTCAACAACTTCCAGCAATCTAAAGCGTCTAAATATCATTATATTTCAACAACTTAGATGCCTCTCCCGTCGGCTCTTCATTGGGGCAACCGTCGGACGCCTCTTCCGCCAGAAACAAGATTGTCGTGAAATTCCGCTCGACAACAAAAACTCAAAAATCCCAGCCTGGCTGGGATTTTTTAATTTTAAAAGCTCCCGTCACATACCTGGAAGATGACGGCGCTCCTAATCAGGCCAAAAAAAGCCACCTCACGGTGGCCTTTTTGTTCTTGCGCTGCTTAGTTCAGTGCAGATTTCTTGCCGTCTTTGTAGACATACAAAGTGATGGCAGGGTTTTTCAATTCGCCGTTAGGCTCAAAACCGATCGTCGTCGTCACACCTTTGAAGTTGGACTTGATCAGTTCGGCGGTGTAGACCTTCGGGTCCGTCGAATTGGCACGCTTCATCGCATCAACCAGAACGAACGTCGCGTCATACGTGTACGGGCTGTAAACTTGGAATTGGCTCGGATACTTGGCGTCATAACGCTTTTTCCAGGCGTCACCGCTCGGCATTTTTGCCAGCGATGCACCGCCTTCAGCGCACACCACGTTTCCGATGGTTTTTGCACCAGCAGCCAGCTTGGCAAGTTCCGCCGTGCATATGCCGTCACCACCAAAATACTTGACGTTGCTCATGCCCAACTGCTCCATCTGGCGCAGCATGGGGCCGCCCTGTGGATCCATACCGCCGAAAAAGATGGCGTCAGGATTTTTGGCTTTCACCGCAGTGAGAATCGCCATGAAGTCAGTGGCTTTGTCGGTGGTGAACTGCTCGTCAACAACGGTCATGCCCTTGGCGGTCGCGGTCTTTTTGAAGACTTCAGCAACTCCCTGGCCGTAAGCAGTGCGGTCGTCGATGATTGCGACTTTCTTCAGTTTCAGCGCGTCAGCTGCATAGAACGCCAAACCGGCGCCCAACGCGTTGTCGTTGGCGATGATCCGGAATACATTTTTATAGCCAGGCTTGGTCAGGTTGGGATTGGTCGCCGCACCGGTAATCATCGGAATACCGCAGTCGTTGTACACCTTGGACGCAGGGATGGTTGTGCCCGAATTCAAATGACCGACAACGCCAGACACTTTGGAGTCGCACAGCTTCTGTGCCGCTGCTGTGCCCTGTTTCGGATCAGCAGCATCGTCTTCAGCAACGATTTCAAATTTGATTTTTTTGCCGCCAATAGAGATGTTTTGGGCATTCAGGTCTTCAATGGCCATGCGGACGCCGTTTTCGTTGTCTTTCCCGTAGTGCGCCTGCGAGCCAGACATGGGAGCGACGTGGCCGATTTTGACGACTGCGTCCTGGGCACAAGCCAAACCAGCCACCATGGCCAGAGCCGCAACGACCGTCAGTTTTAATTTCATTTGCATACAAACACTCCGATTAAAAATTTACCGTTAATGGTTGAGGACTTTTTTTAACTCAACGGGGCAGAACATATCGCAATTTTCGGACCCGCACCATAGCAACGTCCCTAGGTTGGTTTCGATAAGGGGGTTTACCCGGCGCGCTACTTTTCTAATGAGAGTTTCGGTGTTAAAAAATAACATTGAAAAACAGACGCAATCCAGCCAGCAAAGTCGATTTGTTTAGATTCCAGCAGGCTCTGTATCGCGCTCCAGTTCCTGCGAAAAAGCCTGGCTGACCGACTGCCGAACGACTGCCTCGATTTCAATCCGAAGCTCAGCCGTCAGCTGTCCCGTGTGTTCTGAAATTACCTGCCCGACCGCCTCCCGCAAGCGCCTCTCCAGGATCAAATCCACCCGTTGCAACACTCGTTGTACCAAATGATCTTCACGATCTTCACGATCTGCAGGATCAATTCGCGCGTTGCCTAGGCCGCCAGGCGCGTTCGACGATGCAAGGACGGGTTGAACGACCTCTGTCAGAGTAGGCACAAACCGTGGCGGCTGGCTGCTCATACGCCCTCGCCAACGGCAGCGGTGTCGTGCTTCTGCGGCGCGTAGCCACTATCGGCATAGTATTTCCAGCGAACTCGTGCAGCCAGACGTTCGTCGCGGCCCTGCGTAACGACTTCGATGAACCGCTCAAATTTTTCAAACTCGGACGGCGCTTGCAGACCAAGATTGATCAAAACTCCATGGTGTGGACAGGCAGCCGACGAGTCCACCAGCAAAACGGAGTTGCGCGCAAGAAATTCTGAGGCATGACCTATCCTGCAATGCGGCACAAAGTCGGCAGCAGAAAAACTCCATAAAAGCTGATCTAGTTCGCCCAGGACTTCAGGATCTGCTGTCACGGCGATTTGTGCGCCACTTGCGTAGGCCTTGCGCAAAAGTCGGCAGGCGTACAAAAGCTTGTCGGCGACGTTGAAATGGAATGAAATTTCAGTCATGCCCGTTTTTTGGGAGCCGGAAGTGACTTTTTAGCTGGCGTCAGTACCTTGGGCACGGATCTGGCTGCGTTGCTGACTGGCACCTGGCTCATCAAATAGTCAACCAGCAGCGGCACCGGGCGGCCCGTCGAACCTTTGGCGCTGCCGCCTTTCCAGGCCGTGCCCGCAATATCGAGGTGAGCCCACGGAAACTTGCCAGAAAACCGCTGCAAAAATTTGGCCGCAGTGACCGCGCCGGCAGCGCGACCGGCGATGTTGGCGACATCGGCAAAATTCGTTTTCAATCCTTCTGCGTAATCGTCATCCAGCGGCATTCTCCAACACAAATCCTGCGCGCTTTCGCCTGCATCCGCCAACGCCTTCGCCAGTGCGTCGTTGCTGGAAAAAAGTCCGCTGCGCACGCCGCCCAGCGCAACCACGCAGGCGCCCGTCAATGTGGCAATGTCGATCACGGCCTGGGGCTTGAACCGTTCGGCGTAGGTCAGCGCATCGCACAGCACCAGACGCCCTTCGGCGTCAGTGTTGAGGATTTCTATGGTCTGGCCGCTCATGCTGGTCACGACGTCGCCAGGTTTGATAGCACGTCCGTCAGGCATATTCTCGCAGGCAGGAATCACCCCCACGACGTTGAGCGCCGGCTGCAACTCTGCCAATGCCCTAAAGGTTCCAAGTACGCTGGCGGCGCCGCACATGTCGAATTTCATCTCGTCCATCTCGGACGCCGGCTTGATGGAGATGCCACCGGTGTCAAAGGTGATTCCCTTGCCGACGAGAACAAAAGGGGCGTCACTGCGAAGCGCGCCCGAGTAACGAAGCACGATCAGCCGAAGTGGCTCTGCCGAGCCTTGCGCTACCGCCAGGAAAGCACCCATCCCCAATTTCTCGACCTCCTTGGGACCCATCACTTCAACTTTGATGTTAGGCAATTTCCCAAGCTCTTTTGCCGCATTGGCGAGCTTGGCGGGCGTCGCGTGATTGGCCGGTCGATTGCCCCATTCCTTCGCTAAATCAACGCCCTTCACCACGGCAAGGGCACGCAAAAATCCAGATCTCTCGTAGCTGGCGTCATTCACACCGACAACGACGCGCTTTAACTTCTCTGGCGTATTTTTTGACTTGGTGGTGCTGTAGGCGTAGCTTGCATCACTGCAGGCGATAACGGCGGTTCGAACCACATCTGCGGATTTGTCACTGATTGCACCCAGATACAAAGCCGCGACTTGCGCGTTACTTCCTTTCAGGGCGCCCAACGCGGCCGATACGGCCGTCCTCACATTTTTTGGGCTGCCGTCGCCAACGCCGACCAGGACAACGCGGCTGGCTACCATTCCCAGAACCTGATAGGCGCCCAGAAGCCTGCCCGCCTTACTCTCAAAATCGCCCGACTGGAGAGCATGCGCGGTGACTACCGACAACGGATCGCGAACAGGCTTGAAATCGTTTGGAATCAATGCAATCAGCGCGTCGCACTTCTCGTTGCAAATACCGTCAAGGGTCAGTGTTTTAAGTTCAAAGTCCATAATTGAGGTCAGAAAATTAATCAACGATAGAGAAAAACAGGAACGTATTTTCGCCTCATGTTATTCCAATCTTCAATACGCAAAGAGCTGGCTCGCAGTTTCGGTGCCACATTGGTAGTGCTCGTCACTATTGTGATGACCATCGTGCTGATCCGCACCCTGGGCCAGGCCTCGCGCGGTTTTATCAACCCCCAGGATGTGATGCTGTTCATGGCTTACTCGGGGCTCGGGCGCCTTCCGACCATCCTGACCTTGTCGCTGTTCATCGCCACCGTCAGTGCCCTTTCGCGCATGTACCGCGATAGCGAAATGGTTGTGTGGTTCACCAGCGGCCAGGGCCTGACTGCTTTTCTGAAACCTCTATTTCGTTTTGCCTGGCCGATCTTGCTGGTCATTGGCCTGATGTCCCTTTTTGTCTGGCCCTGGAGCAACCAGCAGACCAAAGAGATGGAAGTACGCTTCCAGCAACGCGGGGATCTTGCCCGCGTCGCGCCGGGGCAGTTTATGGAGTCTTCCAGCGGCAACCGGGTATTTTTTATTGATCGCAATCAGGCAGGCGGGCAAACCAGCAATGACGTTTTTATAGCAGCCAACGAAAACGGAAAAAGTTCGGTCACCACCGCGCAATCGGGTCGTATTGAGAACCGCGGCGACAACCGATTTTTAATACTTGAAGGCGGGCAGCGGTTGGAGCGGCTTGCCGGCCAATCGTCGATGAAGGTCAGTGAATTTGAAGAATACGGCACCCAGACCGGCGAATCGGGTTCTGTCAGTGATAGCACGCCTGATGCCAAAATGATGTCCATTCAAGCCCTGATCATGACGCCGAACCGCAGCAACCTGAGCGAGCTGGCCTGGCGCATTGGTCTTGCATTGACAGCCGTCAACATCGTCATCCTGGCGCTGGCGCTTTCAAGTGTGAACCCCCGCGGGGGACGCAGCAGCAGCCTGATCTTTGGCCTGCTGGCGTTTGTGGTCTACAACAACATGCTCAACCTCGGACAAGGCTGGATTTCCATGGGGATGGTCTCTTTCAGTCATTTTTTAATGGTGCTGCACGGTGGCGTTTTCTTGTCGGCACTAGCCTGGCTGATTAAGCGTAACTCGAATTGGGTGCTCAGACCGGCGCCGCGCCAGCAACGCTCTCCGATGGCGGTACGCGACAACGCCCTGGTTGCATGAAGACGATCCGGCGGCTTATCTATCGCGAGGTGATGGTTGCCATCGCGCTCGTCGCACTGGGTTTTCTTGGTTTGTTTCTGTTCTTTGATCTTGTTGATGAACTGCAGCACCTCGGCAAGAAATCAGGGCTGGATGCGGCGGCGAGTATTTACCAGATTCGCCATGCGATGCTGTATGTTGCGCTGCTGGTTCCGAATCATTTGTACGAGTTACTGCCTATTTCGGTGTTGATAGGCACCATTTTCGTGATGGCCCGCCTGGCTCAGAGTTCCGAATACACCATCTTGCGCACCAGCGGTCTGGGACCTTGGCGCGCCCTCAGACTGCTTCTTGGCCTGGGCGCTTTTTTTGTGCTGCTCAGCTTTGTTGTTGGGGACTATCTGGCTCCCGCCAGCAACCGGGCTGCACAGTTGCTCAAAGCCCGGTATCAGGAGAGGATCACGGTTGGCCAGACGGGTGCCTGGCTCAAGGAAAAGCAGACCTACAACAACTACGTCGTTAATGTCAAAGCCCTGTCGCCCGAGAATCTGATGCAGGGCGTACAGATTTTTGAGTTCAATAACCAGGGTCAGGTCGTGTCGACCACGGAAGCGCCAACCGCCAGCTTTAACGAAGGCAATGCCTGGGTTCTCCGCGAGGCTACGCGCCTGGAATTTGGCGCAAGCGGCATAGCGGCGGCAAACATCGCCAATGCCAAGGCGGCAGATGTGGCGCAGATCAATCGAACAACGCCAAAAACTTTTCGATGGCAAAACAACATCAGCTCGGAGATGGTGTCAGTGGCCCTGCTAAGGCCCGAACACATGGCAACGATTGACCTGTTCAACTACGTCCGCCACCTTGATGCCAACGGCCAGACAGCGCAGCGTTATGAAATCGAGTTCTGGAAGAAGGTGTTTTATCCACTCAGTTGCCTGGTGATGGTGATGCTGGCCCTGCCCTTTGCCTACCTTCATTTCCGCTCTGGCGGCATTGCCGCCTATGTGTTTGCCGGCGTGATGATCGGGATCAGCTTTTTCCTGCTTAACAACGTATTTGGCTACATTGGCAACCTGCGAAGCTGGCAACCGTGGCTGGCCGCCGCCGTGCCAGGGCTTCTCTATATGACCATATCGCTGACCGCATTCGGCTGGCTGGTTTTCAGGCGCTGAACTGGCTGTTTTAAAGAATGTGTCGTTCTACTAATGTCTCAATTTACTACCGTGTCACAGGTGCCTCATGAAACTGCTGGCGGCATCATTCTTTTTGCGCACGGCTCACGCGATCCGCTGTGGCGCGTACCCATTGAGGCAGTTGCCCTAGACATCCGGGCGCGTCAACCGGATGCCGCAGTGCGATGCGCCTACCTTGAACTTTGCGTACCGTCACTTCCCGACGCAGCTGCGGAGCTGATTGCCGCAGGAGCCCAACGCGTCAGGATATTTCCACTTTTTTTTGGTGTCGGAAAGCACGCCCGTGAGGATTTGCCGCTGTTGATTGATCAAATCAAAGCGGCTCACCCCGGCGTTCTCATCGAACTATTGCCTGCCGCCGGCGAATATCCGCAACTCACGGCACTGATGGCCGATATCGCTTTGGCTGCACCATTGCCCAAGCCGACGCGCGCATGACGCCGGGGACTGTTTTTCAGAGCAGATTCATGACTCGAACCGCCACAGCAAAATCAACACGTGGATTCAATCCGATATGAACCTTCACCAATTTCGCTTTGTTCAGGAAGCCGTGCGGCGCAACCTGAATCTCACGGAAACCGCCAAAGCGTTACACACGTCCCAGCCCGGCGTGTCGAAAGCGATCATCGAACTGGAAGAAGAACTGGGCGTTGATATTTTTGCGCGCCACGGCAAGCGGCTCAAACGCGTGACCGAGCCCGGCGAGCATGTGCTTAAAAGCATCGAACTCATCATGCGTGAAGTCGGCAACTTGCGGCGCATTGGCGAGCAGTTTTCGGCGCAGGACAGCGGCACCCTGTCGATTGCGACCACCCATACGCAAGCTCGGTATGTATTGCCGCAGCCGGTGGCAAAACTTCGCGAAGCTTTTCCGAAAGTCAATGTCAGCCTGCACCAAGGCTCGCCCGAGCAGGTGGCCCGCATGTTGATTGATGAAGTGGCAGAGATCGGCATCGCCACCGAGTCGCTGACGCAATACGACGAGCTAGTAACCCTGCCCTGCTACGAATGGCAGCACATGCTGGTGATGCCGAAAGACCATCCGCTGGCAAAAAAGGCAAGCGTCACGCTGGAAGACCTCTCAGCCGAACCACTGATCACCTATCACCCATCGTTTACCGGCAGAACCAAGATTGATCTGGCCTTTGCGGCCAAACATTTGCAACCGCGTATCGCGCTCGAAGCCATTGACTCCGACGTCATCAAGACCTACGTGCGGCTGGGCCTGGGCGTCGGCATCGTGGCGGAAATGGCTTTGAAAGACGACGGCACCAACAGCGACCTGCTGGCAATACCGGCGGGCCCCCTTTTCGGCATGAACGTGGCCCGCGTTGCATTCAAACGGAGCGCTTATTTGCGCAATTTTGTCTACAAGTTTGCCGAGCTGGTCAGCGACAAGCTGGACCGTGCCCTGATCACCAGGGCCATGTCGGACCGCACCCATGGTGACGACTTATGACTACCACGACGCTGACCTCCCCCCAAGCCAGCCCGACCGCGGTTGTTCAAAAAACCCCGAACCTAAGCAGTCGGCTTCCCCATGTAGGCACAACGATTTTTACCGTCATGTCTTCGCTGGCCGCCGAGAAAGGCGCTGTCAATCTGGGGCAAGGCTTTCCTGACTTTGACTGCGATCCCAAGCTGATCGAGGCCGTCATGGCCGCGATGACGCAAGGCCTGAACCAATACCCGCCGATGACGGGTGTGCCTCCGCTGCGCCAGGCTATTGCCAAAAAAATCCGCGCGCTGCATGGCCGCAGCTACGATCCCGACTCAGAAATCACCATCACCGCTGGTGCCACGCAGGCCATTCTGACGGTCATCCTGGCAGTCGTGCACCCCGGCGATGAAGTCATCGTGCTGGAGCCCTGCTACGACAGCTATGTGCCCAATGTCGAACTGGCTGGTGGCAAGGTGGTTCGATTGCCCTTGTCTCCCGGCACGTTCCGGCCCGACTTCGACAAGATAGCTGCGGCCATCACCAGTAGGACGCGCGCCATCATTGTCAACTCACCGCACAACCCGAGCGCTACTGTGTGGACTGAAGCAGACATGCTCAAGCTACAGGAAATTCTGGCACCTACCGATGTGCTGCTGATCAGCGACGAGGTTTATGAACACATGGTTTTTGATGCCGACAAGGGGCAGATTCACCAGAGCGCCACGCGGTTTGCGGGTCTGGCGGCGCGCGCTTTCATCGTCAGCAGCTTTGGCAAAACCTACCATGTGACGGGCTGGAAAGTCGGCTACGTGGCGGCCCCCGCGTCGATGACAGCCGAGTTCCGCAAGGTGCATCAATTCAACGTTTTCACCGTTAACACACCAGTGCAATATGGCCTGGCCAGCTACATGGCCAACACGGCGGCTTACCTTGAACTGCCCGCCTTTTACCAGCGCAAGCGCGATCTGTTTCGCAGTGGCCTGGCGAAGACCCGCTTCAAACTTCTGCCCAGCGAGGGCAGCTATTTCCAGTGCGTTGACATTTCTGATGTCAGCGACTTGAAGGAAGCTGAATTTTGCAAATGGCTGACGACTGAAATCGGCGTGGCGGCGATTCCACTGTCGGCCTTTTATGCCGATGGCTTTGACCAGCGGGTGGTGCGCTTCTGCTTCGCGAAAAAAGACGACACCCTGAATGCCGCATTGGAACGACTGGCCAAACTGTAGATTCCGCGCCGTGTCGGCGCTCATTGTGGAATCAGCTGTTGAGCTGCGTCCAGGCCTTGTCCAGCCGTTTGATGCTCACCGGCTGCGGCGTGCGAAGCTCCTGCGCAAAAAAACTGACCCGAAGCTCTTCCAGCAGCCATCGAAACTCCTGCATGCGGGCGTCCGTGGCGCCCTTTCGCTCGGCCACCAGACGCCAATAGCGCTGCTCCTGCGGACGCAGCTCGGCCATGCGGGAAGCGTCCCGCGCCGGGTCGCCGCGCCACTTCTCCAGCCGCAAGGTGATCGCCTTTAGATACCGCGTGAGATGCTGAAGCTGCGGATACGGCGTGCTGATCAAGAACCGTTTCGGCACCAGGCGCTGCAACTGCTGCGCCGCGTCGGCTGCAGCCTCGGTCGCGTTTTTCGCGTCCTTGATCTTGCGCTGCGCCACGGCATACTCCGCCAGAATGCCAGCCGCCGTGCGCGCCACCTCGCTGGCAATCAGCGTCAGGCGCCCTCGCCCCTCATCGACGCGTTTTTTAAATTCGGCTTCATTGGTGGGTAATGGTTCGAGCAAAAAGGCACGGTCCAGCGCCACGTCAATAATCTGCGCACGCAACTCTTCCAGCGTTCCGCCGCCCGAGTGGTCGGCGTTGCGCCCCACCAGCATGTAGGCCGTCGCCATTTTTTGAAGCTCAGGCAGATTTTTTTCCAGATATTTCAATGCGTCCTTGATCTGCAGCGAGAAAAGTCGTCGCAGACCTTCACGATGTTTGGCCGCCGCCACGTCAGGCTCGTCAAACACTTCAATCATGACTGCGCCGCCGCCCCCACCGTCACCACTGCCCAGATCAATCAGCGCCGGAAATCCGATCAGCGTTTGGGCGCCCTTGCGAATCTCCAGCAGCTCGGGCAGCTCGCCAAAACTCCAGCTGGTGTAACGCTCAGCAATTTTAGGTGCTATATTTTTAATAGCTGCTTGCGCACGTTCTACCTGGGCTAGAGGCCTATTTAATGCTAAATTTTCTCCTGTGACCCGATTTAGGCTGGCTGGAGGCTCGACCGGCAATTTAGTGCCGCTCGGTCTCCCCAAACCTTTCAAACTGGCCAGCGCCTGGAATGCACCGCGCGCCTGGGCACCCAGATCGCCCTTCAGCGCGCCGATGTTGCGGCCCGTGCCCAGTTGCCGTCCATGTTCGTCCAGCACCCTGAAGTTCATGAACAAATGCGGTGCTAGCATGTCCAGCTTGATGTCGCCGCGCTTGATATCCAGCGAGGTGGCCTTGCAGACCAGCTTGACCACCGCGTCCGTCAGCGAACCACTGCCGAAAACTGCGGGTTGATTCAGCTCTTCGGCCATGCGGGTCGCAGTCTCGGGCAGCGGTACCAGCCGTGAACGCGGGCGCTGGTGCAGCGTTTTGATCAGCGCCTGCACCTTGTCCTTCAACATGCCGGGCACCAGCCATTCGCAGCGTTCTTCATTGACCTGATTCAAGGCGAAGAGCGGCACATCGACCGTCACGCCGTCTTTCCCATCACCGGGCTCATGCAAATAAGTCGCGCTGCAGTCCACACCACCGAGCCGCACGGTTTTGGGAAAAGCCTGCGACGTGATGCCGGCCGCCTCGTGGCGCATCAATTCTTCACGCGTCAGCAGCAGCAGTTGCGGCTGCTTTTTGAGCTCGGCCTTGTACCAGCTTTCAAAGCTCGCACCACTGCAAATGTCTGGCGGCAGATGCTGGTCATAAAAGGCGTAAATCAGCTCTTCATCGACCAGCACGTCCTGTCGGCGCGCCTTGTGCTCCAGGTCCTGCACCTGGGTAATCAGCTTGTCGTTGGCCGCCAGAAACGGCAGCTTCGTATCCCAGTTGCCGGCCACCAGTGCTTCACGAATAAAGATTTCCCGCGCGGTGACCGGGTCGACCCGTCCGAAATTGACCCGGCGCCCGTTGTAAATCACCAGGCCATACAGCGTGGCCCGCTCCAGCGCCGTCACCTGCGCGGCCTTCTTTTCCCAGTGGGGGTCAAGCAGTTGTTTTTTCAATAGGTGACC
>JANLYY010000027.1:0-6834 GCA_031365885.1 Polaromonas sp.
CCGACAGGCTCATGATGTGGACACGGCTGACCTGTTTGCTGTTCACCAAGCGGTCAAAGCGTTCGACACCAAACGCACTGTATTTGCTGCCCAGATCAAAAAAGCGACTGCGCGGCATGTCGATGCCGCCAGCGCGGGCCACACGCGCATACAGCTCTTCAACGGCGCAGACTTCGCGGTGTTCGCCTTCGGCCGGAAACTTGACGAGCCACGGGGTGGCGCTGCCGACGAGCGGCAAGCCGCTACTCAAGTAGCCGGTGCGTACGTTGAAATCAACCAGCACTTTGGGGCGTGCGCCTTGCGGTGAACCACCCAATTGCATCAGGTGACGCAGCTGATCATCGGCGCGCAGGCTGCCAGAATTTTCATCCGCCTGCAAAGCTGTGACTTCTTTGGCAATGGCCTTGAGCTCCAGCGTTTCAGCCAGCGACTCGTCTTCATCGGCAGGCTCGAATGCCAGCGCACCCATCGCGCGTTGGCCCACCATGGCCAGTCGTTCCAGTACCGACACTTCGCGAGGCTCACGCCCGAGCTTGCGAAGCAGACGGTCCATCAGCAGCATGCCCCAACCATCGGGCAAAGCGTCGGCAATAAAACCCGGTAAACCGAAGCTGTGTGACTCGCCTTTGAACGATGCAGAAACAGCGCCCGGGCGCGGCAGCGGATGGTGCATGGGCGAGAGCTGCAGACCACGCTCGATGGCCTGTGGCGAGTACTCAAACAAAATTCCGCGCGCTGTAGCTACCAGCGTTCCCAGAGGAAAATACTCCCGCCACCCGTCGTAAAAAACGATCAGCTTTTTCATGGCTTCAAGCCGCAGGCTTCAATGGGCCAGCACTTCGCGACACTAACCGGGGCACGCGGGCACGCTGCCGACTCGCCAGCGCTTGCTCGCGTTCGGCTTGCGCAATGCTCCCAACGGACAGTGCAAACAAGCCATCAAACTGATCGACAACCTGCAAGGCCTGGGCAACGCGAACAACGAACTCAAAGCCCCCTTGTCCCTGCGACTCAAGCCTGCGCACTGATGAGAGCGAGCTTTGCGTCATCTGCGCAAGCTGCTGCTGACTTAAGTTTTGCGCCAGGCGCAAGCGCTTGAGACGCGCACCCAGGTCAGCACAAACGCTCCGCGACGACAATAGGCTAAATGTTCTCATGAGAACGTTAATTGTCGTTTTTACGGGTTTAAAAGTCAAATACGAACATTTAGTAAAACCCATCAAAGCGGAATATTTCCGTGCTTGCGCCACGGATTTTCAAGCTTCTTGTCTTTCAGCATGACCAGTGAACGACAAATACGTTTGCGTGTTTCGTGCGGCAAGATCACGTCGTCGATGAAGCCGCGTGCACCCGCTACAAACGGGTTCGCAAAACGCGCCTTGTATTCGGCTTCCTTTGCAGCAAGCTTGGTCGGGTCACCCTTGTCTTCACGAAAGATGATCTCGACCGCACCCTTGGCACCCATCACCGCAATTTCGGCATTCGGCCAGGCAAAGTTAACGTCACCGCGCAGGTGTTTGGATGACATCACGTCATACGCACCGCCGTAGGCTTTGCGGGTGATGACGGTGATTTTTGGCACTGTGCATTCGGCATAGGCGTAGAGCAACTTGGCGCCGTGTTTGATGATGCCGCCGTATTCCTGGCTGGTGCCGGGCATGAAGCCGGGCACATCGACAAACGTGATCAGCGGGATGTTGAACGCATCGCAAAAACGCACGAAGCGCGCGGCCTTGATGGAGCTTTTGATATCCAGGCAACCCGCCAGCACCAGCGGCTGGTTGGCGACGATGCCGACGCTCTGGCCTTCCATGCGGGCAAAGCCAATGATAATGTTTTTCGCGTATTCAGGCTGAATCTCGAAGAAGTCGCCGTCGTCCACGGTCTTGACGATCAGCTCTTTCATATCGTAGGGCTTGTTGGCGTTTTCGGGGACCAGCGTGTCCAGGCTCAAATCCATGCGGCTGGCCGGGTCGGCGTTGGGACGTACCGGGGCCTTTTCGCGGTTGTTCAACGGCAGGTAGTTGTAGAGCCGGCGCAGCATCAGCAGCGCTTCAACGTCATTGTCGAACGCCAGGTCAGCCACACCGCTGCGCGTGGTGTGGCTGATGGCACCACCCAACTCTTCAGCGGTGACTTCTTCATGCGTCACGGTCTTCACCACTTCAGGGCCAGTGACGAACATGTAGCTCGAATCTTTCACCATGAAGATGAAATCGGTCATCGCGGGCGAGTAAACCGCCCCCCCCGCGCAGGGCCCCATGATCATGCTGATCTGTGGAATCACGCCGCTGGCCATCACGTTGCGCTGGAACACATCGGCATAGCCGCCCAGCGATGCGACGCCCTCCTGAATGCGCGCACCACCCGAATCGTTGAGACCGATCACGGGCGCGCCGACCTTCATCGCCTGGTCCATCACCTTGCAGATTTTTTCGGCATGCGCCTCGCTGAGCGCGCCGCCGAAAACGGTGAAGTCCTGGCTGAAGACGAACACCAGACGGCCATTGATCATGCCGTAACCGGTAACGACGCCATCGCCCGGCACACGCAAGTCCTGCATGCCGAAGTCGTGGCAGCGGTGTTCGACGAACATGTCCCACTCTTCAAACGTGCCTTCATCGAGCAGCAGTTCCAGCCGCTCGCGTGCTGTCAGCTTGCCCTTGCCATGCTGAGCGTCAATGCGCTTTTGCCCACCGCCGAGTCGTGCAGCAGCGCGTTTTTTTTCGAGTTGTTCAAGGATTTCTTGCATGAGTCGCTTTCATTCGTTCTTCAATATGCTATTTATTTAATAGCTGCTTGCGCACGTTCGGTATGAGCTGCAAGCAGATTTCGTGCTGCAGTTGAGGCGGGAAGTCGGCCGCTTTCGACTTCAGCCAGCATTCGTGGAAGCAAGGCACTGACCGCCGGGTCATGCCTGAAGGCTTGCCGCAGACCGGCTTCAATACGCTCCCACATCCACGCGATTGACTGGTGCTGACGGCGCGCGAACAGCTTGCCGTTGGCAGTTTGCAGACTCTGAAACTGTTTAACCGTTGTCCAGAAGGTATCGACGCCCTTGTTGTGTAGCGCGCTGAGCTGAATCACTTGCGGGTGCCAGAGCGTGTCGTACGCTGCGGCCTGAGCGCTACCCATCGCGTTGTTGACCAGCCCGAACAGCCGCATCGCCGACGTGATGTGTGCCTGCGCGCGCATTGCCGCATCGGCGTCAATGTCAGCCTTGTTGATGATGACCAGATCGGCCAGTTCCATCACGCCTTTCTTGATCGCCTGCAGGTCGTCGCCCGCGTTAGGAAGCTGCATCAATACGAACATGTCAGTCATGTTGGCCACGGCGGTCTCGCTCTGGCCCACGCCTACAGTTTCAACAATTACCACGTCGTAGCCCGCCGCTTCGCAGACCAGCATGGCTTCACGGGTTTTCTCGGCCACGCCACCCAGCGTGCCGCTGCTTGGGCTGGGGCGAATGTAGGCCTTTTCGTGGACCGAGAGCATTTCCATGCGCGTCTTGTCACCAAGGATAGAGCCTCCAGAAACGGTGGATGACGGGTCGATGGTGAGCACGGCGACGCGATGACCCTGCTGGATCAGGTAAAGGCCGAGCACTTCAATAAAGGTGGACTTGCCGACGCCGGGTACGCCGCTGATGCCGAGTCGAAATGATTGACCGGTGCGTGGAAGAAGCGCGGTGAGCAATTCATCGCCCTGTGCGCGGTGGTCGGCGCGGGTGGATTCGAGCAGCGTGATGGCTTTGGCGATGGCGCGGCGTTGCGGGGCTGCCTGTGTTCCCACAATCGCCTGAGCCATGACAGCGCTTGCCTGCATCGGGATCACAGAATCTCGAACGCCCGGCCGTCGGGCAGCCGATAGCGGGAGAAGTCGCGCACATCAAGCGTCATGATGCGGGTCACGCTGGTGTCGGTGGCGAGCCAGACCAGCGACGCGTCGGCCAGGTCCATTTCTGTGCGCGGCGTTTCGGTGTACTTGCGCATCAAATCGACCATGGGCTCCAACGACTCTTGTGAAAAAGGAAACACGCTGATTCCTAGCGCCGCAACCCATCGCAGCAAGGTGTAGCGCTGCGGTGGGTCTAGCAGGTAGCTGGCCTCAACAATGCACGGCCAGGTAGTAGCCAGAGACCATTGCTCGTCTGCCGCCTGTTTAAAGACCGTTTGATAACGCGCACCCTGCGGCTGGTTGGCACCAAACACAGCCACCAGCGGCCCAGCGTCAACCAGCGCGGCTGTGGCCATGTTTGATTTTGAGGTTGGCCTTAATCGCTGCTTTTGAAGTCTCGGTCGCGTACGGCTGTTCAACAGCTGACGGTGCCAGATCAAGCTTGTAGGTCGCTTGCGGCTCCTCGGCTTTCAACGCCATCATCAACTCATAAGGGTTACGCCTTCCCAGCGCACGCTCGACAGCGTCAATGATGAACTGCGACTTTGTGACACCTTGGCGCCTGGCCGCGAGGTCGAGTTCTTTTTCGAGCAAAGGGTCCATGCGAACAGAAACTGTCATGGGAAACTCCTGGTTGTATTACAAAAATACTGTATCACAACCACTTTAGGCCTGCGAAACTGCAAGCGCAGCTCGAATCTGCTCCAGCACATCCTTCGCACTGGCCGGAATCGGCGTGCCCGGGCCATAAATTCCCTTCACGCCGGCCTCGTAAAGCATCTCGTAATCCTGCCGGGGAATCACACCGCCGACGAAGACGATGATGTCGTCAGCGCCCTGCTTTTTCAACTCTTCAATGATGGCCGGGACCAGCGTTTTATGCCCCGCCGCCAGCGTCGAAACCCCGACCGCATGCACATCGTTTTCAATCGCCTGGCGGGCGCATTCTTCGGGCGTCTGAAACAGCGGCCCCATGTCCACGTCAAAGCCCAGATCGGCGAAGGCGGTAGCGACGACTTTCGCGCCCCGGTCATGGCCGTCCTGGCCCAGTTTTGAGATCATCACGCGCGGCCGGCGGCCTTCGGCTTCAGCGAAAGCGTTGATCTCGGACTTCAGGGTTTCCCAGCCTTCGGCTGAGTCATAGGCAGCTGCGTACACACCGGTCACCTTTTGCGTATCGGCGCGGTGGCGGCCATACACCGCCTCCAGCGCGTCGCTGATTTCCCCCACGGTCGCGCGCGCGCGAACTGCCTGAATCGACAGGTCCAGCAGATTGCCAGAACTGTCCTCCGCTGCAAATTTAATAGCAGCCAGCGCACGTTCTACCTGGGCTGCATCGCGTATTTTCTTGATTTCTTGCAGCCGGGCGATCTGCCCATCACGCACCGCCACGTTGTCAATGCTGCGTGCCTCAATCGCGTCTTCTGTCTTCAGCTTGTATTTGTTGACACCGACGATCACGTCTTTGCCACTGTCGATGCGCGCCTGCTTTTCAGCCGCCGCCGCCTCAATCTTCAGCTTGGCCCAGCCGCTGTCCACCGCCTTGACCATGCCACCCATGGCATCGACTTCTTCGATAATTTTCCATGCAGCATCGGCCATGTCCTGCGTCAGCTTTTCCATCATGTAGCTGCCGGCCCAAGGGTCCACCACCGCGCCAATGTGCGTTTCTTCCTGAATGATGAGCTGCGTGTTGCGGGCGATGCGCGCGCTGAACTCGGTCGGCAGCGCAATCGCTTCGTCGAATGAATTGGTGTGCAGGCTTTGCGTGCCGCCGAACACCGCGGCCATGGCTTCGATGGTCGTGCGCACGATGTTGTTGTACGGGTCTTGTTCGGTCAGGCTCCAGCCGCTGGTCTGGCAGTGCGTGCGCAGCATCAATGACTTGGGCGACTTCGCATCGAAGCCCTTCATGATGCGGCACCACAACAGCCGCGCGGCGCGCATCTTGGCGACTTCGAGATAGAAGTTCATGCCGATGGCCCAGAAAAAACTGAGCCGCCCGGCGAAGCCATCAACGTCGAGGCCTTTGTCAATCGCCGTCTTCACATACTCTTTGCCGTCGGCCAATGTGAATGCCAGTTCCAGCGCCTGATTCGCCCCGGCTTCCTGCATGTGGTAGCCGCTGATTGAGATCGAGTTGAACTTCGGCATGTGTTTGGCCGTGTATTCAATGATGTCGCCAATGATTCGGATGCTGGGCGCGGGCGGATAGATGTAGGTGTTGCGCACCATGAACTCTTTCAGAATGTCGTTCTGAATCGTTCCGCTCAGCTGGTCTTGGGCCACGCCCTGCTCTTCGGCTGCAACGACATAGCCCGCCAGCACCGGCAGCACGGCACCGTTCATGGTCATGCTCACGCTGACCTTGTCGAGCGGAATCTGGTCAAACAATATCTTCATATCCTCAACCGAATCAATCGCCACGCCGGCCTTGCCTACGTCGCCGGTCACGCGCGGATGGTCGCTGTCGTAACCGCGGTGCGTTGCCAGGTCAAACGCGACTGACACCCCCTGCCCGCCGGCACTCAGGGCCTTGCGATAAAACGCGTTCGATTCTTCAGCGGTCGAAAAGCCGGCGTACTGCCGAATCGTCCACGGCCGCACCGCGTACATGGTGGCCTGCGGGCCGCGAATGAAAGGCTCAATTCCCGGCAGCGTGTTCGTGTGCGGCAGGCCAGCCACGTCTTCAGCGGTGTATAGCGGCTTGACGATGATGCCGTCGGGCGTGTGCCAGCTCAGTGCATCGACATTACCGCCCGGAGCGGATTTGGCTGCGGCTTTTTGCCAGTCAGCCAGGTTTGCAGTTTTGAATTCGTCGTTCATGCCCACAATATTAGCACCTATCCGCATTCATAATTATAAATTCAAAAGTCAGTTTCATGTAGACTGCACTTGGTAGAAAAACCGTTGTCATTCACTCAGACCGTCAAAATT
>JANLYY010000043.1:0-20024 GCA_031365885.1 Polaromonas sp.
CAAACCCCTCAGCAAAGCCAAACAAGCCGCCCTCAAAGCAGCCACACTAAAAGCCACAGCCGCCAGCGCCAGCGCCTTGCACAACGCAGCGCCTGCAGCCCCCAGCAAATTCACCGCCTGGCTCACCGTCACCAAAGCCGATCTCCACAACCTCAAAGACGTGACCATCACCGTCCCCCTGCACCGCCTCGTCGCCGTCACCGGCGTCTCAGGCTCCGGCAAATCCACACTCGCGCGAGACGTGCTGCTCACCAACGTATATGCCGCCGTCATGCAGCGTTCGACCAAAGCCGGCCGCGATCTAGATGCCGCCGGCAAACACCCAGCCTGGACCGGCTGCGAAAGCATTCACGGCTACCGCGTGGTTGACCGCGTACTCGAGGTTGACCAGACGCCGATCGGCAAAACGCCGCGTTCCTGCCCGGCCACCTACATCGGTTTCTGGGACACGATTCGCAAACTGTTCGCCGACACGCTGGAGGCAAAGGCGCGCGGCTATCTGGCCGGCCGCTTCAGCTTCAACACCGGCGAAGGCCGCTGCCCGACCTGCGAAGGCGCGGGCGTGCGCACCATCGGCATGAGCTTTCTGCCCGACGTGAAAGTGCTGTGCGAAACCTGCCACGGCGCACGCTTCAACCCCGAGACGCAGGCCGTCACCTGGCGCGGCAAAAACATCGGCGACGTGCTGAAAATGGAGGTCGATGAAGCGGTCCAATTCTTCGCCGCGATGACCAGCATCAGCCACCCGCTGCAACTGCTCAAAGATGTCGGTCTGGGCTACCTGACACTCGGCCAGCCGTCGCCGACCTTGAGCGGCGGCGAGGCGCAGCGCATCAAGCTGGTCACCGAACTCAGCAAGGTGCGTGACGACATCACGCGGCGCGGCCAGAAGGCGCCGCACACGCTGTACGTGCTCGACGAGCCCACTGTCGGCCTGCACATGGCCGATGTCGAAAAGCTGATTCATGTGCTGCACCGCCTGGTCAACGGCGGCCACAGCGTGGTGGTGATCGAGCATGACCTCGATGTGATTGCCGAAGCCGATTGGGTGATTGATCTGGGGCCGGATGGCGGCAACGCGGGCGGCCAGGTGGTCGCGTCTGCGCCGCCCGAAGAAGTGGTGCGGCTGCAAACGCATACCGGCAAAGCATTGGGGAGTGTTCTGGCGAGAGCTTGAGTAGCAGCCATATGCTATTAAAATAATAGCTGTTTACGCACGTTTTCAATGGGCTAAACGACACAATAGTTCTAAATCCATGGCTGTCAGCACGGGCTGGCTTGCTTGCGATGTAAGACACCACCGCGACAGATTTCAGGTCTTGTCCTGATGCGTGCTACGGCGGCGAGGCTCAAAATCCAAGCCACAACCTTTTTGTTGATCGATCCGAAATTTCAGGAGACTTTTCATGTCACGCCTCATACAACGCGTCCCATCACAACTCATCCAACGCCGCCGTTTGTTGCAATCCGCCGCCGCGCTTTCACTGCCCCCGCTGGGCGCGTTCGCGCAGGCACAACCGGCTGCTTTTCCGTCGCGGCCGATCAAGTTGATCATTGCGTTTCCGGCCGGTGGTCCAACCGACATCACAATGCGTCAGCTGGCCGACAACGCGTCGAAAATTTTGGGCCAGCCGGTTATCATTGAAAACAAGCCGGGTGCTGGCGGCACGCTGCCGGCGCAGCAGTTGCAGGGTGCGCAAGCAGACGGCTACACGATTGCGCAGATTCCGCTGGGCGTGTTTCGCCTGCCCTACACGACGAAGATCAATTGGGATCCGGTCAAGGACATTTCGTATGTGATCAATGTCACCGGCTATGCCTTCGGCGTGGTGGTGCCTGCCGATTCGCCACTGAAAAACTGGGCCGACTTCGTGGCCTACGCCAAAGCCAATCCGGGCAAGCTCAGCTACGGCTCGACCGGCACGCTGACCAGCCCGCACCTGACGATGGAACTCATCGCGCAAAAACTCAATCTGCAATTGCTGCATGTGCCGTACAAGGGCAGTGCCGATTTGATGCAGTCGATACTCGGTGGCAATTTGATGGCGGCGGCTGATTCGACCGGTTTTGCGCCGCAGGTTGAAGCCGGCAAACTGCGTGTGCTTAACACCTGGGGTGACCAGCGGCTGGCGCGGTTCCCTGATGCGCCTACGCTGAAAGAGCTGGGGCTGGACATGGTGCAGGCCTCACCCTTCGGCATCGGCGCCCCACGTGACACGCCGCCAGCCGCCGTCAAGCGTTTGCACGATGCCTTCAAGCAGGCCATGGAAGAGGCCAGCTACGCGCAATCGCTGGGCAAGTACGACATGCTGCCGATGTACATGAGCACGGCGGCGTACGGCAAGTTTGCACAGGACACGTTTGCGAAAGAAAAAGCGCTGGTGGAAAAGCTGGGGCTGGCTAAAGCGCAGTGAGCGCAGTGAGATCGCGGGCGGCCAGCACGGCCGTTGCGAATTCTGCAAAACCCGCCCCGCGTTCGCTCTGCGTGACGTAGCGCGGCAGATGCGTCAGCTGCGCTTCAAAGCGCTGCACGTTCGCCACACCGAACGAATTCGGAAACGCCTCGAACATCAGTTCGTCATTGGTCGAGTCGCCGATGAAAACCCACTGTGCCATTTCCAGATCGAGGTCGCGCCCCAGCAGTTCGCGCACGGCCCAGCGCGCACCCTGCAATTTGTTGTGCATGCCGAACCAGCCATTGATGTGAATCGATGAAACGCTGGCGGTCATGCCTTCGCTTCGCATGATGCGCAGCACGTCGGCAATCCTTTGCGGCGGCAGATTGGCGAACTCGCTGTGGTCGATGGCGATGTCGGTTTCACGCCCCGCGCTGTCTTGCGCCAGCTGCGCGCCGGGCACGTCGCGCAGCACCCGCGCTGCCACGCCCTGCATGCGGGCAAAGTTTTCGTGCCGTACCGCCTCGCTCTGTTGGTATCTTTTTGATAGCTGCTTACGCACGTATTCATTGGGCTGCACTCCTTTTTTATACTCAACATCGGCTTTTTCAGGGTCTGTATCACGAAACAGCGCCACCGCGCCGTTCTCGGCCACGATGGCATCGATCGGCCACGCCAGCGCAAATGGCTCGCTCCAGCCGACGGGACGGCCGGTCACCGCGATCACCGGCAGACCGGCGGCTTTCAAATCGGCCAGCGCGGCGAGCGCATCGGTGGTTATGGCGCCGGCTGTCGTCAGCGTGTCGTCGATGTCCGTGAGAACGCCGGTGATCCCGCGCCTCTCCGGCAGTGGCCATTGATCAAGCTCTTGCATCGTGAAATTTTCGCATGACTACTTGGGATGACGGGTCGCGCCTAGCGCGTCTGGCGAAGCCTTGGGTACAATAATGGGTTCCTGAGGAGCGTTGCAAGCCACATCAAGTGGACCAGGCTCAGGACTTCATTTGCAACCACGCTCACCCGCATGTGCGCTTAAGGCCCGGGTGAACGCGAAAGTTCCCCCGTCTTTTTGCCAGCGCATGCTTGTGGCTATTTTGCCCATTTGATGTCCGATTTTGGAGAACCGTATGAACGCCGTCCTGAAACCAACGCTCGCCGCAGTGGCGCCTTTTTCTGATTACACAATCGCTGATTTATCGCTTGCTGCCTGGGGCCGCAAAGAGCTGAAGATCGCCGAAACCGAAATGCCCGGACTGATGGCGATTCGCGAGGAGTTTGCCAAGGCCCAGCCGCTCAAGGGCGCGCGCATCACCGGCTCGCTGCACATGACGATTCAAACCGGCGTGCTGATCGAAACCCTGCAGGCACTCGGCGCTGACGTACGCTGGGCATCGTGCAATATTTTCTCGACGCAAGACCATGCCGCTGCCGCGATTGCCGCCGCCGGCACGCCCGTGTTCGCCATCAAGGGCGAAACCCTGGCCGACTATTGGGATTACACCCACCGGATTTTTGAATTCTCGGGCGCCAAAGGTACGCCCGAAGAAGGCCCGAACATGATTCTGGACGACGGCGGCGATGCCACGTTGTTGATGCACCTCGGCACCAAAGCCGAAACTGATGCGAGCCTGCTCGCCAATCCCGGCAGCGAGGAAGAAATCTGCCTGTTCAATGCCATCAAGGCCAAGCTCGCGCAAGACCCGACCTGGTACAGCCGCCACCTGAAAAACATCATCGGCGTGACCGAAGAAACCACCACCGGCGTGTTGCGCCTCAATGAAATGTCGGTCAAGGGCACGCTGGCGCTGCGCGCCATCAACGTCAATGACTCGGTGACGAAATCAAAGTTCGACAACCTCTACGGCTGCCGCGAATCGCTGGTCGATGCCATCAAGCGCGCGACCGACGTGATGATTGCCGGCAAGGTCGCCTTGGTCGCGGGCTACGGCGACGTGGGCAAGGGTTCGGCCCAGGCATTGCGGGCACTGAGCGCCCAGGTGTGGGTGACCGAGATCGACCCGATCAACGCGCTGCAGGCCGCGATGGAGGGCTACAAGGTCGTGACGATGGAATACGCGGCTGACAAGTGCGACATTTTTGTATCCGCCACCGGCAATAAAAACGTCATCACCTATGAGCACATGGCTGCGATGAAAGACCAGGCCATCGTCTGCAACATCGGTCACTTTGACAATGAAATCGATGTCGTTTCGCTGGAGAAATGCACCTGGGACGAAATCAAGCCGCAGGTTGATCACGTGATCTTCCCGGACGGCAAGCGCATTATTTTGCTGGCCAAAGGCCGACTGGTGAACCTCGGCTGCGGCACCGGCCACCCGAGCTTCGTGATGTCGTCGAGCTTTGCGAATCAGACGATTGCGCAGATCGAGCTCTTCACCAAACAGGCTGATTACGAGGTCGGTAAGGTCTATGTGCTGCCCAAGCACCTTGATGAAAAAGTGGCGCGCCTGCATCTGAAAAAAGTCGGCGCGGTGCTGTCCGAGTTGAGCGACGAGCAGGCTGCTTACATTGGTGTGTCCAAAGCGGGTCCGTACAAAGCCAACGCTTACCGGTATTGATGGTTGGCTCTGAATGAGCCCGCTTAAAAAGGCGGGTTAATCATCGCAGAGGCGCAGAGGACGCAGAGAAAGACGAGGTTGAAACTTATCAATTGGCCTTTTATCTTCTCTGCGAACCTCTGCGTGCTCTGCGTGCTCTGCGTGCTCTGCGTGCTCTGCGTGCTCTGCGTCTCAGCAGTGAAGTCTTTGAATTAAAAAAATATGCGCGCTGATTTATTTCTCGTTGAACACGGCTTTGCCACCACCCGCTCGCAGGCGCAGCGCCTGATTGCGGGTACTGTGCAGTGGCGCGTCGACGAGGGTGTTGCCTGGAAGAAAGTAGCCAAAAACGGCGATGAAATTCCTGACCACGCCGACGTGCAGGTGCTCGACACCACCGAGGCCAAATACATTTCGCGTGGCGGCCTGAAGCTTGAAGGCGCACTGAAAGCGACCGGAATCGACGTGAGCGGTTTGCGCTGCCTCGACGTTGGCCAGTCAACCGGCGGCTTCACCGATTGCTTGCTGCAGCAGGGCGCTACTGAAGTGGTCGGCGTGGATGTCGGCCATGGCCAGTTGCACCCCAGCTTGCGTGAAGATGCGCGCGTGCTGTGCCTCGAAGGTATCAATGCACGATCATTGACTGCTACTGAATTAATAGCTGCTCGCGCACGTTTTATATGGGCTACAGGCCAATTTGATGATGAACCAGAGCTGGAGCGCGAGTTTGATGTTGATGCGGTGGTCGATGACGGCTTCAATCCGGTGTTCGATTTTTTGACCGGCGATCTGTCATTCATTTCCCTCACGCTGGTGTTGCCCGCCGTCGTGCGGCTGCTGAAGGCCGATGGCGAGTTGTTGATGCTCGTCAAGCCGCAGTTCGAGTTGCAGCCCGGGCAGATCGGCAAGGGCGGCATCGTGCGCGAACCGGCGCTGTTCGAGTTTGTCGAAAAGCGTTTGCGTGATAGTTGCACAGCGCTGGGTCTGGATGTGCTGGGCTGGCTGGAGTCGCCGATTCAGGGCGGCGACGGCAACCGCGAGTTTTTCATCCACGCCAGAAAAGGCCATAGCGTGGTCGGTGAAGACCAGCCGCTGGCTGCCGCGCCAGCACGCAACCTCCCAAAGCGCACACCGCGCAGCGAAACCCGCGCTTTGCATGCGGCGCATGAAGATTCGGAAGAAGCGCACGCGGGTCAGCATGGTCCGGCGCGTCGCAAGCAGCGGGAATAGCTGAAAACAATATGGACGTCCGGACGTCGGTATGCAAAGGTTTCGCAGAGGACGCAGAAGTGAAACCAAAACTTTTAGAATTTTTTTCGCCTTCTGCGAAACCTTCTCTCCTTCTGCCTCCGGTAGTTTCTTCTTTCACTTGAAACTTTTATGACCAACACACTCAAGATACCGCTCAGTTTTGAGTTTTTCCCGCCGAAGACACCCGAGGGCGTCGACAAGCTGCGCGTGACCCGTCAGACGCTGTACGCGCTCCAGCCTGAATTTTTCAGTGTCACCTATGGCGCGGGCGGCTCCACGCAAGATGGCACGATGCAAACCGTGCAAGCCATCCTTGCCGACGGCTTCGATGCCGCGCCGCATTTTTCCTGCATTGGAGCCACGCGTTCGGGCGTGCGCGAGCAGCTCTCCAGATTTCGGGCTGCGGGTATTCGGCGCATGGTGGCGCTGCGGGGCGATTTGCCCAGTGGCTTTGGTGCCTTCGGCGAATTTAAATACGCTAGCGAGCTGATTGAATTTATTCGTGCAGAAACCGGCGATGCCTTTCATATCGAGGTTGGCTGCTACCCCGAAGTGCATCCGCAAGCCAGATCGCCCGAGGCCGATTTGCAGGCCTATCTGACCAAGGTCAGGGCCGGTGCCAGTTCGGCCATCACGCAGTATTTTTTCAATACCGATGCGTACTTCCGCTTCGTCGACGATGCCTATAAATCAAGTGCCGACATTCCGGTGGTACCGGGCGTCATGCCAATCATCAGCTCAACCCAACTGATGCGCTTTTCTGACGCCTGCGGCGCCGAAATTCCGCGCTGGATTCGCCTTCGCCTGCAAGGTTTTGGTGACGACACCGCCTCGATCAAAAGCTTCGGTCTGGACGTAGTCACCGATTTGTGCGACCAGCTGATCACGGCGGGCGTGCCAGGCCTTCATTTCTACACCATGAACCAGGCCGGGGCGACGAGTGAGATCATTGGGCGCCTGCAACAGCGCGCTTAACACTGCGCGGTTGAAGCCATGCCGAGCGTATCGGCCCTGCGCCGTCAACTGCAAAGGAATTTTGAGCATGACTAAAAACTTTTCCATCCTGCTGCTGGCCGCAGCGCTGGGATCGCTGGTGGGTTGCATGACTTCGCCCATTTCATCGATTGGTCCAGTTGCGTCTCTGCGGGCTTCAGGCAGCGCTTCAAACAGCGTTTCCGGTCAGGATTCGACCAGCTCTGCCGCCCCCGATGGCCCCACCGCGCTGGACGTGACCGACAGCCTGGGCACTGGTCAGAGCCCGGCCGACACGGTTGGCTTGAAAGAGCTGGAACGCGGTCAGGCGTCCTGGTACGGTCCGCGTTTTCATGGCCGGCGCACCGCCAGCGGCGAGCGTTATGACCAGCATGCGTTGACAGCTGCGCACAAGACATTGCCCTTCGGCACGATGGTGCGTGTGCGCAGTCTGATCACCGGCAGGGAAGTCGATGTTCGCGTCACCGATAGAGGGCCGTTTGTGCGCGGCCGCGTCATTGATGTCAGTCGTGCCGCCGCAGAGGCGCTCGGCATGATGGGGCTAGGAATCAAGCAGGTGTCGCTGCACATCATTGAATCAGCGACCCCTGCAACCCGTTTCTACCGCGAAGCGAACGTGCGGTAGAAATTTACGGAGTGGCTTTCAGTTCGCTGAAAACCTGGCTGGCGATGGCGTCCACCTGCTGCGGTGTCATCTTGGCGAAGATTCCGTGCCAGGCGCTCGATGTGGTGTTGTAGTCCCGGCTGCCGAAGGAACTGCCAGCCTTCAGGTCGCTGTAGTTTGCCTTGGCATCAATGTAGGCATTGCCGCTCATCACGCCCAGAAAAATTCGCGCGCCGATGCCCACCATGCGGTAGTCGTTGACGTACACGCTGAGCAGCGTGCCTGCGTCGCCTGCAGGGCGGGCTGCTCCGTCTTGCATGGCGAAGGCTACACCGGCCTCTTTGGCATGCGCAGCGAATGTGGCGCGCCACTCTTCCTTGAAGCTTGCCCAGTCTTTAGCCTCTGTCGATGCTTTCGCCCCCGACATGACCAGCACCAGCTTTTTCGCGGATGCGGCGGGAATCGGTAGTGGCGATGGCTTTTGCACGGTGGCCGTCGCGGTTGAAGCCTGTGGCGCGGTACTGCCCGGCGGGGTCGAAGCGCAGCCAGACAGCACGGCAATTCCGAGCAAGGCAATAAAGGCAAGTGTTTTCATGTTTTTTCTCGTGATGTTTTGCTATGGTTTTGAATCACCGTATTAGCGGCTTCGGCAGAATAGCGCACGGAAACAGTCTCGATTTACGGTGATCCGAGGTTTCCGGACATACTGCACACCATGCCGGATTGATGCCGTCCGGGTGCCGGCGCGCCGCATGTTTGTGTGCCCGCGGGCATCGGCGTTAGCGTTTCCCTTTCCGCTGGTCAGGCTAAAAAGACGCCAGCTCGCAGCGTCATCAATAGCGGTGCAAACTTGCGTATGCAAAACGAGCAACCTTCGGGCATGGCATCCACCTCGCCCGAAGACTATGAATCTGGAAAAGGACTCTGACCATGGACGGCGTTGACGCACTGCTTTTGGCCCGCATCCAGTTTGCGGCCAACATGACATTTCATATCCTGTTCCCGACCATCAGCATTTCGCTGGGTTGGGTGCTGCTGTTCTTCAAGCTGCGTTACGTCAAGACCAAAAACGAGTACTGGATGGACGCCTACCAGTTCTGGGTGAAGATTTTCGCGCTGACGTTTGCGCTCGGCGTGGTCAGCGGCATCACCATGAGTTTTCAGTTCGGCACCAACTGGCCGGGCTTCATGGAAAAGGTCGGCAACATCGCCGGGCCGCTGCTGGCCTATGAGGTGCTTACCGCGTTTTTCCTGGAGGCCACGATGCTCGGCATCATGCTGTTTGGTCGCGAGCGCGTCAGCGAACGCGTGCACACGGTAGCGACGCTGCTGGTGGCGGGCGGCACCACGATGTCGGCCTTCTGGATCCTGGCGCTTAATTCGTGGATGCACACGCCGGCCGGCTTCGAGATGATCAACGGCCAGGCGCATGTCACCAGCTGGCTGGAAGTAATTTTCAACCCGTCGTTTCCATACCGCTTTACGCACATGATGCTGGCCTCGGGCTTGACGGTGGCCTTTCTGGTTGCAGGCATTTCGGCCTATCGCTGGTTGCGGGACGACCGGGGCGCAGAAGTCATGGCCGGTTTGAAAACCGGCGTTTATCTGGCGGCGGTGTTGATTCCGCTGCAGATCATCGCGGGCGACCTGCACGGTGTGAACACGCTGAAGCACCAGCCGGCCAAGATTGCCGCGATGGAGGGCATCTGGGAAACGCAGAAGGGCGCACCAGCGGTGTTGTTCGCCCTGCCTGATAAAGAAACGAAGTCCAACAAATACGAAATAGCGATTCCAAAGCTGGCGTCGTTTTACCTCACGCATGACTGGAACGGCGAGGTCAAAGGCATCAATGAATTCAAGGGCAAGCATCCTCCTGTGGCACCGGTGTTCTGGAGCTTTCGCATCATGGTGGGTGTGGGGATGCTGATGCTGGCGGTAAGTTGGGTCACCACCTATCAACTTGCACCGTGGAAGAAGGTTGCCTCCACGCTTCCTGCTGTGCGGGGTTCGGCGCCCCCCAGCTCGAACGGAAATTCCTTGCGCGAAATCAAGCGCTGGCAGGCGCGCGTGCTGGTCGCCATGACATTCGCTGGCTGGGTCGCATTGATCGCCGGTTGGTACACCACCGAGATTGGCCGCCAGCCCTGGCTGGTTTCGGGCGTGCTGACGGCGGCTGATGCCGCGTCCAACGTCACCGCGCCGCGCATCGCGCTCACGCTGTCGGTGTACCTCACGCTGTATGCGGCGCTGATCGTGGCCTATATTTCAGTGGTGTTTTACCTGGCGCGTCATCGCAAACACGCTGACAAACCGTTCGGCGATGGCAATGATCTCGAAGATCAGCCGAACGTCATTAACTACCCTGAAAAACAAGGGATACCAGGGGGCGCTCATGCTTGATTTGGCCCCCGACCTGACGAAGGCCGCCGGCTGGATGCCGATTGCCTTTCTCGTTGTGATGGGCCTGGCCATGCTGGCCTACGTCGTTCTTGACGGCTACGACCTCGGCGTGGGCGTGTTGATGCGCCGTGCCGGCGACGAGGATAAAGACACGATGATTGCCAGCATCGGGCCGTTCTGGGACGCCAATGAAACCTGGCTGGTGCTGGGTGTCGGCATCTTGTTGACGGTGTTTCCGCGCGCCCACGGCGTGATCTTGGGCGCGCTGTATCTGCCGGTGGCGGCCATGCTGGTCGGGCTGATTTTGCGGGGTGTCGCGTTTGACTTTCGCGTCAAGGCGCGTGCGGCGCTCAAGCCGCTGTGGAACCGGCTTTTTTATACCGGCTCGTTGCTGTCAAGCTGGTCGCAAGGCTACATGCTGGGCTCCCTGATCACCGGCTTTGATGCCAGCGGCTGGACGATTATTTTTAACTCGGTCATCGGTCTGGCGCTGGTTGCGGCCTATTGCCTGCTGGGCGCCGGCTGGCTCATCATCAAAACCGAAGGCGCACTGCAACTGCGTGCGGTGCGCTGGGCGCGTGCGAGCCTGCTGTTCACCATGGCCGGTATTGCCGCCATCTCCATTGCCACGCCGTTGATCAGCCCGAGTATTTTTGCCAAGTGGTTTTCGTTTCCGAACATCGTGCTGCTGATTCCGATTCCAGCCGCTACGGCGGTACTGTTTGCGGTGATTTATCGAAGCCTGCAGCGCCTGCCGACGCGGCTGGCGCAAGGCAACGAATACGGCGCCTGGGTGCCGTTTGGTGCTACGGTCGGTGTGTTCTTGCTGGCGTTTTATGGCCTGGCCTATAGCCTGTTTCCGTGGCTGGTCATCGACAAGCTGAACATCTGGCAAGCCGCCACCGCGCCTGAAGCCATGACGGTGATTTTTGCCGGCGCCTGCGTGGTGCTGCCGGTGATTGTGGGCTACACCGTTTTCGCCTACCGCGTGTTCTGGGGCAAGAGCACGGCGCTGAAGTATTGATTCGGTGAAGCGCGGTTGCTACTGAAATAATAGCTGCTTGCGCACGTTATACAGGGGCTACAGGCTGATTTGATGCATCAGTCAAAAGTTTTGCCGGTTGGGTCAGGCATTCGGACTTGCTTCGCCCCCGCAGCCAGCGTGTCACCGTGGCGCGAAATTTTTGCAGAACTTCACGGGCGGTGGCACGGCCGTCCCCGTCATGCGCTGGCCCAGCCAGGCCAGGCTGCAGCGGATGTCACCAGGTTGCCCGAGTTGCTCGGGCGATGACAGCGGCACCGCCGCGCTGCGCTTTTCGGCCACAGCAAACGTGAAGGTGTAGTCCGGCTCCTGACCCATGCGCAAATCGCTGATCAGCATGCGGCCAGCTTCTTCACGCAGGGCGTAAAAGCCGCTGGTAAAGCCCTTGAGCCGCTGCACGCCCTCAACACCGCTCAACTCTTCAGCCAGTGCGTTGCCGCGCGGGTACACGTCAAATGTGACCTGCGGCGTTTTGTCGAGCAGCGAGAAAAATCCTTCGTAATACGAGTCGCCAGACAACGCCACTACCCGCCACAGCACGGTGTTAAAAGCGGTAGGCGTGACCAGCAGGCTTTCAGCCCGGATGCCCTGCGATGCGAGTGACGCGCTTGCCATCTGGCGCACCTGCTGCTGCGCGGCCACGCCCCAGAGGAGGTAGGCCGTGCTGAGCGCGAGCCCCACCATGTTGGCCACGAGCCCGCGCCGGATACCTCGCCCCGCCAGCGCCCAGCCGGCGCCAATCGGCAGCGGCAGCGTGTACAGCGGGTCGATGATGAACACGCTGCCCACTCCGTAGGGATGGTTGGTGAACGGCAGGCCGAGCTGCGTGCCGTACACCGTCATCGCGTCTAGCAGCGGGTGCGTGACGAGTGCCAGCCACATCGCGAGCCACCAGCGCCGCCACTGCGCCCATTCGCCGCTGACGCGCGCCACCAGCGCCGCAAACGGCAGCGAGAACAGCGTCAGCCAGAACAGGGCGTGCGTTTCGCCCCGGTGCAGCACCATGTTGCGAATTGCATCGCCGTGGTCGATCAGCAAGTCCAGGTCGGGCAGCGTGCCTGCCACCGCACCCCACAGCGCGGCCTTCCAGACGACCGTACGGCGGCCCATCACGGCCACGCTGACAGCGGCACCGAGGGCGATTTGGGACAGGGAGTCCATGATGAAAGCGCGTATCTTGGGCGGTTGTTTTAAGACAGAGTCGCCACAGAATAGTCGCAATGCACCGGTAGTTGCAGGCAGACAGGCCAAACCCCGCCCGGCTATTACGCTACTAAAATAATAGCTGCTTGCGCACGTATTACGGGGGCTACAGTCCAATACCGTCTCTAAATCGGCGTGATGGACCTGACTATCAGCCGTCGTCGCTGTTCCCCGGCTGGCCGATCTGCCAGGTTCTACTCCGGGCGATCCCGCCTTGACAAACCAGCGGCCTGCCTTGAAGCTTTCCGGTCTCGCCAAAAAACTTCAGGAGACCAGACATGCCGCGCTACCTCGTGAAAGTCAACGGAAAAAACCAGTCGGTCAATGTAGACGCGGACACGCCGCTGCTCTATGTGCTGCGCGACGTCCTGGCGCTGAAAGGGCCGAAGTTCGGTTGCGGCCTGGGCCAGTGTGGCGCCTGCACCGTGCATGTCGATGGCGTGGCGACACGCTCTTGCCTGCTGCCGATCAGCACGCTGGCCGGCAAAAGCGTCACCACGCTGGAGGGGCTGGGCAGCAGCAGCCAGCCGGGCAAGTTGCTGCAGGCCTTTATTGACGAGCAGGCCGCGCAGTGCGGCTACTGCATCAACGGCATGATCATGACGTCAGCGGCCTTGCTGAAAACCAACCCCAAGCCCAGCGACACCGAAATTAAGACGGCGCTGGCCGGCAACCTGTGCCGCTGCGGCACGCACCAACGCATCTGCGCCGCCGTGAAGCGCGCGGCCACGGTTTGAAGAGGGCATGACCATGAAAACATCCATCGCCCCCACCAGCAGCCCCCTGTTCAACCGCCGCGCCTTGATCAAGGCCGGCGCTGGCGCGCTCGTCGTCGGCTTCAGCGCCGACGCCACACTGGCGCACGCCGGCAACTCGGCAGCAGCCGCCGTGCTGCGCCCGGCCAAGTCCGTGGCCAAAGACCAGGTGGACTCATTCGTCAGCATCGAGCCGACGGGCAAGGTCACCATTTACGTCGGCAAGGTTGACCTGGGCACCGGCACCAAAACAGCGCTGGCGCAAATGGCTGCTGATGAGCTCGATGTGGCCTTCGAGCAAATCGATATGGTGATGGGCGACACCGCGACCACGCCCGATCAATGGATCACCGGCGCGAACCTGACCATCGCCCAGGGCGGAGGCGAGCTGCGCAAGGCCTGCGCCACCGCGCGCGCCGCCTTGCTCACGCGGGCCGCAAGCCAGCTGGGCGCACCGGTGGCAGAACTTCAGGTCAGCAAGGGCGTGGTGAGCCTGAAAAGCGACCCGGCCAAAGCGGTGTCTTACAACGCGCTGTTGCAGGGCGGCAAGGCGCTTGACTTGAAGGTAGACGCCAAAGCCACGGCCAAGCCTGCGTCTGAATACCGGGTGGTAGGCCAGTCGATTCCGCGCGTTGATATTCCTGAAAAAGTCAGCGGTGAATTCATGTACGTGCATGACTTCCGCCTGCCCGGCATGCTGCACGCGCGCGTGGTGCGGGCCGACGAGCTGGGCGCACGGCTGGAGGCTGTCGATGACAGCGAGGCGCGCAAGGTGGGCGGCTTTGTACAGACGGTGCGCCGGGGCGACTTCATCGCCGTGATCGCCAAAAACGAGTGGGGCGCCATCAAGGCCGCGCGCGCATTAAAACTGGGTTGGTCAAACGGCACCGGCCTGCCCGACAAGGCGACGGTGTTCGATTACTGGCGCAAGCAACCAATTGCCAAGGAAGAGGCGACGCAAAAAGTGGGTGATGCCCCCGCCGCACTGGCCAGCAGTACGCGCCGCGTCAAGGCCAGCTATGAGTTTGCGGTGCAGACCCACGCATCGCTGGGCCCATCGTGCGCCGTGGCTGATTTCAGCGGTGGCCAGCTCAATGTCTGGTCTGCGTCGCAAGCCACCCATTCGATGCAAAGCGAGCTGGCAACCATCACCGGACTGGCGCCAGAAAAAGTGCGGCTGCTCTACCTTGATGGCGCTGGCTGCTATGGCCGCAATGGCCACGAAGATGCCACGGCAGACGCCGCGTTGATCGCTACCTTGATCGGCAAGCCGGTGCGCGTGCAGTGGATGCGGGCCGACGAAACCGCGCGTGCGCCCAAAAGTCCACCGCGCGCCATCGACCTGGAAGGCGGCTTCGACGCGGACGGAAATCTGGTGGCCTGGTCGGGTGATTTTCATATCGCACTCAACCACATCGCCGCCTTCAAGCCGCTTGATTTTCCGCTGCTGGCCGCCACCGATCTGGGCATGCCCAAGCCTGGCAACTGGGTCGGGTTTTTGTTCCAGAACGCTGCCGCGCCGTATGCGCTGCCCAACATCCGTGTCAATACGCGTCACATTGAAAAGGCCTTTTTCCGCTCGGCGCATTTGCGCAGTCCGGGCCGGATCGAAAACTCGTTTGCCAACGAATCCTTCATGGACGAACTCGCCGCCGAGGCCAAGGCCGACCCGGCAGAGTTTCGGCTGAAACACATCAAGGACCCGCGCGCCATTGCCGTCATGAAGGCCGCCATGAAACGCGCCAACTGGCAAACGCGAAGCGGCGTCAACCCCGTTGTGGCCAGCGCGGAAGTCGCAAAGGGCCGGGGTATTTCCTATGTGCGCTACAACAACACGACCACCTATGTTGCTGCCGTCGCCGAGGTGGAGGTCAATCGCCAGACTGGTGCAGTGCGCGTCAGCCGCGTTTGCGTCGGCCATGACTGCGGCCAGATCATCAACCCGGACGGGCTTGCCAACCAGATCGAGGGCGGCGTCATCCAGACCGTCAGCCGCACCTTGCTGGAGCAAGTTGAGTGGGACCGCAGCAAAGTCACCAGCGTCGACTGGGCCACCTACCCAATCCTGCGCTTCCCCGATGCGCCGCGCGTCGAGGTGGACATGATCAACATCCCCGGCGAAGTGTCGTGGGGCGCTGGCGAGCCGACCGCCACCACGATTCCGGCCGCGATTGCCAATGCGATTTACGACGCCACCGGGGCGCGAATTCGCTCGGTGCCGTTCACGCCTGAAAAAGTTCTGGCCGCATTGAAGGCCGGTACAGGCGCGGGTTCCAAGGCCTGATCAAATCCTGATTTACATGATGAAATAGGTCGGTAGCCCAAGCAAAGCCTGCGCAAGCAGCTACCGAATTAATAGCAACTGGTCGTCGGCATTGCTCAATTCGCGTACTTGCTTCACAATCGTTTTCGTTAGCCTAACCAAAAAGGAGACATCAGTCATGAAACAGATCCGCTCACTCATTGCACTGGCCACGCTGGGCTGCGTCGGCTTTGCCGCGCTGGCACAGCAGGCGCCGCCGCCGGCCGCCGAACCGGGCTGGGCCAAGGGCCGTCCCAAAACCGACACGGCCATGAAGATGGCGCCGGTGGCGGCCTTTCCGATTCCGACTGCGGCCGACAAGCTGCCGACGGCCAAATTCAAACTGCCGCCCGGCTTCAAGGTCGAGACCTGGGCTTCAGGCGTGCTTGACGCACGCGGTTTGCGCCAGGGCGCAAAGGGCAATATTTTTGTCAGCTCGCTGTTTGTCGCCAACAAGGTGTATGCCATTCCCGAGCAGGGCAAGCGCGAAGCCAAGGTCATCATCGACAAGATGCCGCTGGCCACCGGAATCGAGTTTCACAACGGCAGCCTGTACCTGGCCACGAACACGAAGATCATGCGCTACGACAACATCGAAGACAAGCTGGGCAGCCCCGGCGAGCCCAAGGTGCTGTACGACAAACTGCCCGGCGGCGAAGACCACAGCTGGAAGTACTTGCGCATCCACAAAGACAAGCTGTACTACGCCATCGGTGCGCCGTGCAACATTTGCGACCCCGGTGAATACGCCAAGATCTACCGCATGAACCTCGACGGCAGCAACATCGAAACGGTCGCTTCCGGCGTGCGCAACACCGTCGGCTTCGACTTCGACCCGAAGACCGGCAACCTCTGGTTTACCAACAACGGTCGCGACTGGCTCAGCGAGGAATACCCGAACGACACGCTCAACCAGGTGACGGCGGTAGGTAAGCAGCACTTCGGCTTTCCGTTTTGTCATCAAGGTGACATGCCCGATCCGGAATTCGGCTGGGGCAAATCGTGCGACGACTACACCAAGCCCGCAGCCCTGCTCGGCCCGCACGCTGGTTCGCTGGGGATGACTTTTTATAAAGGCAAGATGTTCCCTGCCAAGTATCGCGGTGCGATCTTTCTTGCGCGCCACGGCCCGTGGAATCGCACCAAAAAGTACGCTGATGTTTCCGTTGCCTGGCCTGATGGCAAAGGTGGCGCCAGGGTCGAACCGTTCATGACGGGCTTCGTTGAGAACAACAACTATCTGGGCCGTCCGGTGGATTTTCTGGTGCTCAAAGACGGCTCGATGCTCGTCAGTGACGACCACGCCGGGGCGATCTACCGTATCAGCTACGGCAAGTGATGAGAAGCTGGATGGCAGGCCTCGCACACAGCACGGCGGTGCTGGCGCTGGTGCTTGTCTCTGCCCCAGCCTTTTCGCAGGAGAAAGCACGAAAACCCGGCGCAGCGGTGAGCCGGGCCGCTAGTGCTCCCACTGCGGGCGCTCCGGCCGCCAGCAGCTATGCCCAGCGCTTCGCCGGGCTGTGCGCTGGCTGTCATGGTGCCAATGGGCGAAGCGACATGCCGCTGACGCCAGTGCTGGCCGGCCAGCCTTCTTTCTACGCCATCACGCAACTGTTTTTGTTTCGTGAGGGGCGGCGCAGCAACGAAGGCATGACGGCCGTGGCCAAGACCCTGACCGACGACGACATGCGCGGTTTTTCGGATTTCATCGGCACGTTGCCACCCGTGCCGGCGCCGCCGCCCGCGACACCCGCCGACGCAACGCGCATGGACAAGGCGCGGGTCCTGGCGACCCAGCACAAATGCGTGTTCTGCCACGGTGCAGATTTCAGCGGCGGCCAGCAGGTGCCGCGCATCGCAGGGCAGCGCGAGGATTACCTGCAAATGAGCTTGCGGGGTTTTCAATCCGGCAAGCGTCCGGGCTACACGCAGGCAATGACGGCAGCCTTGAGCCAGGTCCCGCCTGAAGACCTGGACACCCTGGCCTACTACGTGGCCCGCTTCCCCGGCCTGGTTGCGGTTCCGGCTGGGAAGTAGTGAAGGGATTGAATCTGACCGCGATCCCGGGCTTTACCGGATTTTTTCGCCAGGGTGGGTGTCGTCAGGGCTTGGCTCAACAAAACCGGCAGGCGTTAGAACGGGTATGCGGCGCCAGGGATTCAGCGCCAGCAAATCGTGGTCACTGCTGATGATCGCGTCTGCTTCGCAAACTGCTGCCAGCGCGAGAAACTTGTTGTCTTTGAGATCGCGGCAGGCGGGCTGAACGTTCAGCTCATCGGCCTCCGCCACCGCAAAAATGTGGGCGTATTGACGAACCAGCGCCACTAACGCTAGTCGGGTTTCGGCATCGAGGTAACGGTCGAACTTGTCGCGTCGGAGTACCTGTTCCAGCTCGTCGAGGGTGGCGCTTGAGACGCAGATTTCACACGTGCCCAGTGCTTTCAAAAGCGCCTGATGAGGCACAGACCCGACACGCAGAGCCGCACTCACCAGCGTGCTGGTATCAAGCACCACCCGACGAAGACCGCTCATCGAGCGTCACGAACCAGACGGTTGACCTCATCATCAGTCAGTTCGGCAGCTGCAGGCGTCGCACGTTTTGCTGCCGTGGCGCTCCAGTCTTCAAAAGCGGCCAGTGCTTTGCCGCGCTGACGCCGCGCGTCGAGCAATTCAGCCATGTCTTGCGGCGACACCATGAAAGCCGCCGCACGCCCATGCCGCGTAATGCCGACCGGCTCGCGCAAGATGGTGTCCAGAAGTTGCCCGAAGCGGTTCTGGGCTTCGACGGAGGTGACAGTGATCATGAAATTGCTCCAAAAAAGTAGCCAACCTGTACAGTATAGCTATTGATCGGCAGATGAAAAGTGTGGACTGAGTTCAAAGGCAAGGGATCGCACCTATCCCCTATCGAATTCAGCCCCCATGCTCCAGCCCAAACGCCGCATTCCGGTCTTGACCCAGCAACGCGACCATTTGCGGCAACGCGGCTTGTAGCTCAGCTTTGAGCGTATGCGGCGGGTTGATGATGAACATGCCGCTGGCGGGCAGACCGGGGCGGATGACTTCGCCTTCAGTATCTGTCGTTAATTTGCTCGATTTGACCGTCAACGTCGCGTTTAGCCAGCTTCTGGACGATTTGACGGCCAGCGTTTTGAGTTTGCGGGGCAAATCATGGGCTTCGGGGCGGGGAATGATGGGGTACCAGACGACGTAGGTGCCGGTGGCAAAACGCTTCACCGCGTCGGTGATGCAGGCGCTGACACGGGCGTAGTCGGTTTTCATTTCGTAGCTGGGGTCGCAAAACACCATCGCGCGGCGGGCGGGCGGGGGCAGGAAGGTTTTGAGGGCTTCGAAGCCATCGTCGCGGCTGACCGCTACCTGCCGGCCGACGCCAAGTTGCTCGATATTGCCGGTCAACGATTTGAAGTCGGTCGGGTGCAACTCGAACAGCTTGAGCTTGTCACGGCCGCTTAAAAATTGCTGTTCGATGAACGGGGAGCCGGGGTAAATTTTCAGGTGCGCCGGGTTGCCCGATTCGGCGAACTGCGGGTTCAGGCGGCGCAGCAGGTCAATGTAGTCCTGCAGAGCCGGTGCCCAGGCCTCGGCTGGCTTTGCAGCGGTCTTTTTGGCCACCGGACCGGGTTTGGTGGCTCCGACCGGGGAGGGTGATGAACTTGCTGTCGCTATTATTTTAGTAGCTGCTTGCGCACGTATTGATTGGGCTGTAGGCTTATTTGATGCTGAAAGCAGTTTGAAAATGCCGTCATGGGCCTCGCCGCTGGTTTCGGTGTAGTCGCCGTCGAGCCGGTACAGCCCGGCACCGGCATGGGTGTCGATCACAGTCAGGGCCGTGTCTTTTTGGGTTAGGTACTTCATCAACGCAATCAGCGTCGTGTGCTTGAGCACATCGGCGTGGTTGCCGGCATGGAAGGCGTGGCGATAGGAAAACATGAGGGCACTTCTGTAAATTCATTTTTCGGGCGAATTGCGTCGTTGCGCGGTGCTCGGAATCCTCATCCGGTTTTTGGGGTCAGAGTCCAAATTTGCTGTGCCTTTGGCACGCCCAAAGGGCGCGGCGCATAGCGCCGTAGCAAAATTGGCGTCTGACCCCAATAACCTCCTGCGCTCCGTGCGCCTAGCATTTCATCCCGAAAACGAAGTTTCGGGGAGGACTTACTTGTACCCAAGTTAGTCATCACCAAAAGCTGAATTTTCAGAAGCGCCCCGCCTCCGTATCGTAACTTCATGCCCCGACGAAGGCTAACAAATTGACGCCAGCGCCGGAATCTTCATATAATCCAAGGCTCTGCAGCGCCTAGTGGTTCCGCGGCGGAGCAGGAGACAGACCCCGGTTTTTGCTGGAAGTCTGCTCCGGACCTCCACCTAAGAGGTTCTCATCAGAAGAACGCCGACCGTGGAAAAGAACCCATCCAAACCACCATCGAAAGATACTCATGAAAACCTTCAGCGCCAAACCCGCTGACGTGACGCACGAGTGGTTTGTGATTGACGCGACCGAC
>JANLYY010000102.1:0-17799 GCA_031365885.1 Polaromonas sp.
TGTCGACCTTGCCGACCAGCGAACTGATGTCCTGATTGTTCTCGTCGCCGGGCTCCGTCTTGCTGATGCCGATCTGCTTCAGGATGGACGGGTAACGCTTGACCACGCGAAACCGCCGGATGTCGCCGCCGAACTCTTCCAGCCGCTTCACGGCCCACGGCGACATGATGCGCTGCAGATAGCGCTGCGGAATGCCGTACTGGGATTCCAGCACCGGCGCGTCTTCCGCATTGTTGAACAAACTGAGCGGAGACTCATTGACCGGCGATCCTTTCAAGGCATAAAAAGGCACATGCTCCATCAGCTGCTTGAGGCGCTCGGCAATCGACGACTTGCCGCCGCCCACCGGACCCAGCAAATACAGAATCTGTTTTTTTTCCTCCAGCCCCTGGGCCGAATGGCGGAAGTAGGACACGACCTGCTCGATCGGATCTTCAAGACCATAAAAATCACGAAATGCCGGGTAGATTTTGATGATCTTGTTGCCAAACAGGCGTGAAAGCCGCTGGTCGTGCCGGGTGTCCAGCATCTCTGGCTCGCCAATGGCGGCCAGCATGCGCTCTGATGCCGTGGCGTAAACCAGAGCGTCCCGCTTGCAGGCGTCGAGGTACTCCTCGATAGACAACTCTTGCTCACGCGTCTGTTCATAACGCGTCAAAAAATTCCGAACAACATCCATGAAACCTCCTGTGGGTAAAGCATCTGAAGGAGCCCCTGAACCCTGACAACAAACTGCGAAGAACTGCGGCGGGTCGCTGTGCTTTCAAGCAGATTCTTTGTACATCAACCATCTGTAATGAGCTACTAAACCAATGCAAAGTTCCGTAAACGCAACGAGTCAAGAATAGTTTTTCTGATTTATGCGCGAATAAATCACAGACTCATATTCACTCACTTTTATTGACTCTATACGCTTGCAGTCGAACAGGTTTGCGCCTACGAAAAGACCAGAAAAACGAGAGTTTTTTTAGCTAAGACGATGTTGTGATGGTCTTCATCAATGGTGGAAATTACACTGGCGGTGATCGCTGGCGCGCGTTGTCAGCCGGCCCTTTCGAATGGCTTTGCCGACAGAATAGTTGCCATTTTCCGTTTGCTTTCGCGCCCGGACAAGATATTTAGTTGCTATATATATAATAGCGAATCACGCAAGTATTTCATGGGCTACAGGCCTTTCTCTTCATTATTTTGATGCCTGACGCGCTGCAACAGGCCAGCGCGGCGCGGCGCGAAGATCGCACCCTGTTGTCAACGGCAAACCCCACTAGCCCGCAGCGCTTCGCCGGGTTATGGTTCGCTAAAGGAGACGCCACCCATGAAAACGCTGACCGGGCTCGACGCCACTTTTCTCTACCTTGAAACGCCAGAGATGCCGATGCATGTGGGCTCGTTTAATCTTTGTGAATTGCCGGCGGGTCACCGGGGCAGTTTCCACAAGGCGGTGATGAAGCACATGACTTCCCGCATACACCTGGCGCCAGTGCTGAGCCGCAAGCTGGTGTTGATGCCGCTTGACCTGGGGCACCCGCTGTGGGTCGAAGCTGATTCGGTGGACATCGGCTTTCACGTGCGCCGCGTGGAGGCCAAAAGCTCTCGCGGTGCGGGTAGCGCAAAAAAAAGCGACGCGCCGATGACGCTGGCCGCGGCGCACAGGCGCTGCGCGCAACTGCACAGCGAGCTCATCAACCGCAACTTCCCGCTTTGGGAATTTCATATTTTTGATCGCATCCAGTTGCCAGCTTCGATGGGCGGCAAGATCGTCGGCGGATTTTTTTCGAAGATCCATCATGCCGCGCTGGATGGCAAGGGCGGCGTGATGCTGGCCAATGCCATGCTCGACTTCACACCGGTGCCGCGTGCGGTGCCGCCGCCCGACCCGGCGCGGCGCCGAAAGTTCGAACGCGATTTGAAGCTCGGCAAGATGATCGGCTCGGTCTTCTCCAGCTCGCTGGGGCAACTCGCCAAGGCCGCCAGACTGCTGCCCTCAGTGGCCAGCACACTCGGCAGCACAATCAGCAGCGCGCTTTCGAACGAGGTAATTGGAAAAGCGGCGGGCAGCAAGTCGCGGCTGCCGGTGCGGCTGGCACCGCAAACACCTTTCAACACCGGCATTCAAGCCGGCCGGGTTTTCGTCACCGCCACTCTGCCGCTGGCCGAATGCAAAGCCATGGGCAAGGCGGTGGGTGGCTCGCTCAACGATGTGATCTTGTGGATCTGCTCGACCGCGCTGCGCGACTATCTCACCCGGCATGCCAGCCTGCCAAAAAAGTCTCTGGTGGCCGCCATGCCGGTTTCATTGCGCGACACCGGGGCCGTTGACGCGACCAATCTGGGCAACCAGGTCAGCATGAGTCTGGTCGAGCTGGGCACGCAGCTGGCGCATCCGCTCAAGCGCATGAACGCCATCATGGCGTCGACCGCGAAGGTCAAAAGCTCCCTGTCCAGCCTGAAAGGTTTTTTGCCAACCGACTACCCTTCGCTGCTGGCGCCGTGGCTGGTGGGCGGTGCCGCACGGCTGGCAATGAGCGCGGTTGGCAAGTCCAGCCTGATCAAACGCCTGCCGATGCTGGCCAACCTGGCGATCTCCAACGTGCCTGGCCCGCCGGTGCCTTTGTACCTGGCAGGTGCCAGATTTTTAACCTTTCATCCGCTGTCAATCCTTGTGCATGGGCTGGCGCTGAACATCACGATTCAGACCTACGATGGCCATGTCGATTTCGGCATCGTGGCCGACAAGAAAGCGCTGCCGCATGGCAATGATCTGGTCAAGGCCATAACAGCAGCTTTCAAGCACGCGCAAACCGTGTTCACATCGCCCGCCGATGCTGTGGTTTTGAATGGGAAAACCCTTGGCGCGGGTGTCTCAAAAGTGACGAAATCCACCAGGTTAGAGTCGCCTCCCTCGGCAAGCCGGCGCGCCCACCGCGATACTGCTTCTGTCGCCCACACTGACTAGAAACCACGATGCATCCAGCCATGGCAGGCCCTCCATCTCAGCAAGCTCAATCCGGAACAACAACTTCAGCAGGCAAAGTCGGCAGGGCCGATCTGCATGACGGCCCGCCGCCCAGTGCGCTGCTTCTGGCGCTGGAACTCCGCGCTGTCTTGGAGTTCGGCGCGCTGCTGCCCAGCTGGCCGCTGCTCAGCCGCGCCCCCAAGGGCGATGGTCACGCGGTGATGGTGTTTCCGGGTCTGTCGGCCAACGATGTGTCAACCGTGCCGCTGCGCTACTACGTTCAGGGTCAGGGCTATCAGGCATCCGGCTGGGCCCAGGGCTTTAACTTCGGCCCGCGTGACGGCGTGCTGGAAGCGGCCAAGGAACGCCTGATGCGCACGTTCGACGCCACAGGCCGCAAGGTCAGTTTGATCGGCTGGAGCCTGGGCGGGGTGTACGCGCGTGAGCTGGCCAAAGACCTGCCGCACCTGGTGCGGAGCGTCATCACGCTGGGCACGCCATTTGGCGGCTCGCACCGCTCGACCAATGCGTGGCGCCTTTACGAGCTAGCCAGCGGCCGCAGCATTGCACGTGAATCCGACAACTACGACCTGCCTTCGGCGCCCCCGGTGCCAACGACCAGCATCTATTCACGCAGCGATGGCATCGTCGCCTGGCAAGGCAGCCTTCAGGCGCCCAGCGACCACAACCCGCACACCGAAAACATTGAGGTACTGGCCAGTCATGTCGGGCTGGGCGTGAACCCAAGCGCCTGGTGGGCGGTGGCGGACCGTCTGGCCCAGCCCGAGGGCCAATGGCAGCCCTTCAAGCGCGAGAAGAAAGGCCGGATTCACGGCCTGATTTTCCCCGACCCGGCGCGCAAGCGGTCGTAAGGCGCCACGCGGCGAACCCGTTAACTATCGAGTCTGCTATTTATTTAATAGCCTCTTACGCGAGTTCTATATGGGCTGACGGGCTAAATGCCATTGGATTGAAATGCCCAGGATTCAAGGCCGGCGCAGCGACTGGACATCGCGCCGTGACGGTTTTCACCGCTCCGTTAAAAATTTTATGCCGACCGTTTGCTGACAGTCCGACAGGTTTATGATTTGGCGCGGCTGGGCATCACGGCATCGGGCAAGCCTGAAAAGCAGGATGAAAGCCTCAAGAAAGTCTCAAGAAAGTTCAAAAAAACGAGGACTCCCATGAATTCAAAACACGACGATCGGCCCGGTGAAGTTTTTTTCAACCTTCTGTATTGCAGCCACGCGACGGACCGGGTGACCGATGAGGAACTTTTGCGGATGGTCGACACCTGGCAACAAAACAACCGGCGCAGGGACATCACCGGGCTGCTTGTGTATGGCGGCGGCATGTTTTTGCAGTGGCTGGAAGGTCCGCGCCAGGCAGTCGAGGCGCTGATGGCCATTATAAAGAATGACCCCCGCCACGAAACCGTTGTGAGCCTGCAAGCACTCGACGGTCTGAAAGAGCGCCTGTACCCGAGCTGGAGCATGCAAAACGTGGCGCCCAAAGACATCCGCGACATCATGCTCGACTGCCTGAGTCGCGCGCATGGCAACCGGCATGCCGAGATGATCAGTCTGATGATCAAGCTGCTGGAGACCGACCAGCTGGCTCCGCTCGGCACGTAAAGCCAGCCCATAGACAGCCGCTATTTATTTAGTAGCTGCTCACGCACGGTCTACCTGGGCTGCAGCACTAAACGTCATTGAACAACATAAAAAAAGCGCCTTTCGGCGCTTTTTTTATTTCTTCGCGGCCTGCTCGGCGTCGTAGTTCGCGATGCCGTCGGTGATCTCCTTCTTCGCTGACTCCGGACCTTCCCAGCCATTGATCTTGACCCACTTGCCTTCTTCCAGATCTTTGTAATGCTCAAAGAAGTGCGCAATGGTTTTCAAACGCAGCGGGTTCATGTCTTCCGGCTTTTGCCACTGCGTATAGAGCGAGCACTTCTTGTCAACAGGCACCGCCAGCACCTTGCCGTCCTCGCCGGCTTCATCCGTCATTTTCAAAATGCCGATGGCGCGGCAGGTCACGACCACACCCGGAATCAGCGGCACCGGCGTGATCACCAGCACATCGACCGGGTCACCGTCACCGCTGATGGTGCGCGGCACGTAACCGTAGTTGGTCGGGTAGTTCATCGACGTGCTCATGAAACGGTCGACAAAAATCGCGCCGGATTCCTTGTCAACTTCGTACTTCACCGGGTCTGCATTCATCGGGATTTCGATGATGACGTTGAAGGATTCGGGCACGTTTTTGCCGGGGGAAACTTTTGACAGGGACATGGTCAGGGTGCTTTGAAGTGGGGGAAATTGGACTGGATGGAACTGGATGAGAGTGGAAACGAGACGTTAGTACGGCACGGGTCAGCGGGGCGCGGTGAAAAACCCACGCGGTATCCGCGTCCCTGACTCAGGATTTACCCTCATTTTACTGATTCAAAGCGGACGGGTCGCTAACTTGTCATGTTTTGAAGGTAAATTCCTCGGGTTGGCCAATCGTCTCCCCGGAGGAATGAGGAAGCAACGCAGCGGGGGCACCGCCAGCGTTGCTGGTTTCATGCCCCTTCCAAGCGAATAAAAGCAGGAGTATTCATATGATTGGCAACTCAGCGCTGGTTCTTGCGCTACTTTGCGGCTTGATCGCCGTCGGCTACGGCATCTGGGCGCGTAGCTGGATTCTTTCTCAAGACGCCGGCAATGCGCGCATGCAGGAAATTGCGGCCGCGATTCAAACCGGCGCCGCAGCCTACCTTGCCCGCCAGTACAAAACCATCGCCATCGTCGGCGTGATCCTGGCGGTGCTGATCGGCTTGTTCCTTGACGGCAAAACCGCCATCGGCTTCGTCGTTGGCGCGGTGCTGTCGGGCGCCTGCGGCTTCATCGGCATGAACGTGTCGGTGCGGGCCAATGTGCGTACCGCACAAGCCGCCACCCGCGGCATCGGCCCCGCACTCGACGTTGCCTTTCGCGGCGGCGCCATCACCGGCATGCTGGTGGTTGGCCTGGGCCTGCTGGGCGTCACGGCGTTCTACTGGTTTCTGGTCGGCAATGGCAACTACACGCCCGACAAAAAGCTGGCTGATCTGCTGAATCCGCTGATCGGTTTTGCTTTCGGCTCGTCGCTGATCTCGATCTTCGCGCGACTGGGCGGCGGCATTTTCACCAAGGGCGCTGACGTCGGCGCGGACCTGGTGGGCAAGGTCGAAGCCGGTATTCCGGAAGACGATCCGCGCAACCCGGCGGTGATTGCCGACAACGTCGGTGACAACGTCGGCGACTGCGCCGGCATGGCCGCTGACCTGTTTGAAACCTACGCGGTCACGCTGATTGCAACCATGGTGCTGGGCGCCTTGCTCATCGCCGCCGCACCCGTCAATGCGGTGCTGTATCCCTTGGCGCTGGGCGGTGTGTCCATCGTCGCGTCGATCATCGGCTGCTTCTTCGTCAAGGCCTCACCCGGCATGAAGAACGTGATGCCTGCGCTGTACAAGGGCCTGGCGATTGCCGGCCTGCTGTCGCTGGTGGCGTTTTACTTTGTCACGATGTGGATCATGCCGGACAACGCCATCACTGCATCAGGCAGCCAGATAAAGCTTTTCGGCGCCTGCGCCGTCGGACTGGTGCTGACAGCCGCGCTGGTCTGGGTGACCGAGTACTACACCGGCACGCAATACGCGCCCGTCAAACACATTGCACAAGCATCCACCACTGGCCACGGCACCAACATCATTGCCGGCCTCGGCGTGTCGATGCGCTCGACGGCCTGGCCTGTGGTGTTTGTCTGTATCGCCATCCTGACGTCGTTCAAGCTCGCCGGCCTGTACGGCATTGCGATTGCCGCGACCGCCATGCTCAGCATGGCCGGCATCGTGGTGGCGCTCGACGCCTACGGCCCGATCACCGACAACGCCGGCGGCATTGCCGAGATGGCCGACATGCCGCCTGAAGTGCGCGCCGTGACCGACCCGCTCGATGCCGTGGGCAACACCACCAAGGCTGTGACCAAAGGTTACGCCATCGGCTCGGCCGGCCTGGCTGCGCTGGTGCTGTTTGCCGACTACACCCACAAGCTGGAAAGCTACGGCCGCGCCATCAGCTTTGACCTGAGCGACCCGATGGTCATCGTCGGTCTCTTTATCGGTGGCCTGATTCCCTATCTCTTCGGCGCCATGGCGATGGAAGCCGTCGGCCGCGCAGCGGGCTCAGTCGTCGTCGAGGTGCGCCGCCAGTTTGCAGACGGCCAGATCATGGCCGGCCAGCGCAAACCCGACTACAGCGCTGCTGTTGACATGCTGACCACCTCGGCGATCAAGGAAATGGTCATCCCGTCGCTGCTGCCGGTCATCGTGCCGATTCTGGTCGGTTTGCTGCTCGGCCCCAAAGCACTGGGCGGCATGCTGATGGGCACCATCGTGACCGGCCTGTTCGTGGCGATTTCGATGTGTACCGGCGGCGGCGCCTGGGACAACGCCAAAAAATACATTGAAGACGGTAACCACGGCGGCAAGGGTTCCGAGGCGCACAAGGCTGCGGTGACCGGTGACACCGTAGGCGACCCGTACAAAGACACCGCCGGCCCGGCTATCAACCCGCTGATCAAGATCATCAACATCGTGGCGCTGCTGATCGTGCCGCTGGTGGTGAAGTTTCATGGCGGTGAAGTGCCCGCAGCGGCGATGGCGGCACCGGCTGCCGTCAGCGCGCCCGCCGCTACATCGACTGCGCCTGGCATGCCCGCACCGGCACCGAAGCAGGCGGCAGACGCCTCTGCAACGCCGACACCTGCACCGGCTTCGGCTTCGGCTTCGGCCGCTTCAGCTGCGAAGTAAGCAAGCAGGCAAAAACCGCCGTGCATCAAGCCCGCTTCGGCGGGCTTTTTTTCCGTTCGGAATTCAACAAGCGCTATTAAATATATACCTGTTTACGCAAGTTTTACGCGGGCTTGTGGCGGATTATCTGACTAGGTACTTGTCTGAGAGCGGGAAAAACTGTCATTCCTGCGAAGGCGGGAATCCAGTTCACAGCTGTGGAGGCAAGGTAGCAGCTAAATCCCCGCCTTCGCGGGCATGACGGATAGTTCGTCTGAGGCATGTATCTGATCAGGCAGACCTGATCCAATATTTATGACCCTCGCCCTTCTGCCTGACTGGGCGGCCTTGATCAAACGGTGATTAATGTCTGTGACAAAGACGCGCCGAACTCCCGCAGCTGTGGCAACGCGGCTGTTTCAAATTCGCGTATTTCGTCCAGCGTGTCACGCAAGTTCATCTCGCCGGCGTTCATCAGGCAGGTGGTCAGATGTTCGGTCAAGCCCTTAAGCGGAAGCAAAGCGGTTTTGGTTTCCGCATACAGCCGTTCGCTTTGCGCCTCCATGATGCTACGGGTTTCTTCGTCGGGCGCCACGCTTGCGCCGTCTTTTGTCAGAGCAGCAAAATTCAGCCGCGTCTTGCGGTACATGCCCATCTCGCCGACCGCACGGTGCAGCAGGCGGGTGACCTGGCTGATGTCGTTGTGTGCGCCACTGGTGGTGCCGTCTTCGCCAAAAAACAGCTCTTCGTTGGCCATGCCGGCCAGCAGCACCCGTACGTCGTGCTCCATGTCGGCTCTGGTCTTGAGCAGGTTGTTGCCCTGCTTGTGCAGCACAAAGCCCAGCGCGTTGTTGCGCGGGTTCGCCTTCAGCGAAATCTTGATGGTTTTCATCTCGGCCTGAAGCCGGTCCCAGTCGCCGCCAGTCAGTTGGCACTGGTGCTGGAAGTCCATCAAAAAATGGCCCCATTCATGCACGGCAATGATGCGCCGGTCGCGTTCGCGGTCCTGCGTGGTGTTGTCATTGACGTTGCCGACCAGCACGCGCTCGGCGGCCTGCATCAGCGTGGCGCTGGCAATCATCTCGCCAGACTTGACCGCAATGATGCCGGCCTGGTTGACCATGGTTTCAAGATCGGCCGGGCTGCAGCCTTCGGTCAGTTCGACAAAGTGCCGCAGGTCGAGGTCAGGCAGAACTTTGCCCGAGCGCTGGGTCAGGTAATGCCGGGCAATCGCCAGCCGCTCACCCTGGTTGGGCATGCGAAAGTCCACCTTCATCTGAAAGCGGCGCAGCATGGCTTCATCCATCTGCAGATTTTCGGCGTTGAAGTTGGACGCCACGATCCAGATAATTTCAGTGTCGAGCTTGCTGCGAACGCCGTCTAGCATGGCCAGCAGCATGTTTTGCGTGTCGTCATCAAACTTGCGGTTACCGCCGCGCCGCATGAAGAGGTCTTGCGCCTCGTCGAGAAAAACAATGCAGCGCTTGCGCTTTTTGGCCAGCGCCAGAATGCGCGCCAGCGTGCTGGAGCCGCCACCGACAAAACCGGTTTCCAGATTCGCCGCCGAGTGAAACAGGATCGGCAGGTCCAGCTCCTTTGCAAGGTAACTGGCCAGCTTGGTCTTGCCGGTGCCGGCCGGGCCGCTGAACATGACGTTGAAGGGTTTGTGGACACCATAGGCGGCGTATTCGGCGCGGCGCTCGTACTGGTCGCGTATCTGCGCCACCTCGGCCTTGATGTCGTCCATGCCGATCAGGTCATGAATGCTGCCACTGATGTCGCCAGGTGCCAAAAACTTCAGGGCCTTGCGCTGCCCGCCCATCTGAAACCACAGAAAACCCAGCAGGCCGGCCGTCAGGCCCAGCGACAGCAGCGCGCTGGCGCCGGCTTTCCATGAGTCGCGCTCGGACTGCGGGCGGGCCTCACCAAAGCGTTGCTCCAGCCGCTGCAGCATCTGCTGACTGGCAGCGTCCAGCGCCGCCTTCGGCACAAAACTCAGTTTGCCGCCCCACGCAGCCGTTGCGGCCTTGTTGGTCAAGATCTGGGTTTCCATGTCGGACGGGTAGTAGGCGTATTGCTTTCCTTGCGACTCGATTAATACAAAACGCTCGGACACGGTCCACAAAATGGGCCGGTAAATGATGGTAATGCGCTGGGCTGGATTGGCTTCAAGAAAGCTGAGCACGGAACCGCTGCCGAACACCACTGGCAGCGCCTGGTTGTAGCTCCACATGGCTTCGCCGCCTTTCCCGGTGATGGCCATGGCGCTGACTTCGCTGGCCATCAGCGTCTGCTGCTGCAGCGTTGACCAGGCGTAAAACGCCGTCGCTGGAATCGTTAGCAAGACGCCCGCCACGGCGAGCTTCAGGCCAAGCGCCTGTATCGCCCACCAGTCCTGCAAACGGTTTAAACCGCTTCGGATGAAAGCAAGCAGCCCTGCAGGCGGGTCGGCGGCCTCGTCTGCGGAAGGCGCCGTGCTGCGGCCGGGTGATAAATCGCTCATGGGTTCTGGTCCTGTCAAAGCTTAGGGTAGCCTGTAAAAAGGGGCATCAGGTGCAGCCGATGCATGGGTAGAAAAAGTGTCCCGGGCGGTCAAGACGGGTGGGCTTTACAGCCATGAACAGGCCTGAGACGGAGACACTTTTTTGTAGGTTCAATCCTACATACATGCAGGTTTTTATGCTGTGAAGTTTGGTAAAGCGCAGGCTTTATTCGTCACTTATTCGTCACGCAGCGTGAAAAATGCACGGTCTGACCAAGTCAGTGCGCGAAGCGAACGGCCAGACCCGATTTACCGCCGATCTGGAGGTGCAGCTGCAGCGCCGCAACGCTATCAGTTTTATAGCTGCTTGCGCACGTATTACGTGGGCTGCAGGCTGATTTGATATTTGTTTCAGAGACAATCCGAGGTTTCGAGCAAAATCTAGTTCATGCAACTCAACCACATCGCCAACACCGCAGTCCCCTCTTCTTCCGGCAAAACTATCGCAGTTATTGATCCGTCCGATGGCGAGGTATTCGACGAAATCCAGCGCAGCAATGCAGGCGATATCGACATGGCCGTGCAGGCTGCCCGCCACTGCTTCGATGCCACGTGGAGCCACCTCAGCGCCGCCGAACGCGGGCGCCTGCTGATGCGCCTGGCGGCCAGCGTGGCCGGGCATGCCGAGGAACTCTCAGGCATTGAAATGCGCGACTGCGGCAAGCCCGTCAAGCAGGCCAAAGCCGATGTCGCCGCGCTGGTGCGCTACTTCGAGTTTTACGCCGGCGCCGCCGACAAGCTGCACGGCGACACCATTCCTTACCAGCACGGCTACAGCGTGATGACCTGGCGCGAGCCGCATGGCATCACCGGCCACATCATTCCGTGGAACTACCCGATGCAGATTTTTGGCCGCAGCGTGGGCGGCGCGCTGGCGGCGGGCAATGTGTGCGTTGTCAAGCCCTCCGAAGACGCCTGCCTGTCGTTGATCCGTGTTGCGCAGCTGGCCGCTGACTGCGGCTTTCCGCCCGGCGCCATCAACATCGTGACTGGCTACGGCCATGAAGTGGGCGACGCGCTGGCCCGCCACGCCGGCATCGACCACATCAGCTTCACTGGCAGCCCGACCGTCGGCACGCTGATCCAGCAGGTCGCGGCCGAACGGCATTGCCCCGTTACGCTCGAACTGGGCGGCAAAAGCCCACAGATTGTTTTTGCCGATGCTGACCTGGACGACACCACGCTCAACCTGATCCCGACGCTGGTCAACGCCATCGTGCAAAACGCCGGCCAGACCTGCTCGGCCGGCTCGCGCGTCTTAGTCGAGCACAGCATCTACGAGCCGCTGCTGGAACGCCTGGGCGCGGCGTTTGAAGCCCTGCGTGTTGGTCCGGCGGCAATGGACCTCGACGTCGGCCCGCTGATTCGCCAGAGCCAGCAGCAGCGCGTTTGGGATTTTTTAAGCGACGCGCAGGTCGCCAACATCCCGATGGTGGCGCAAGGCCAGATCGTTGATGAAGCGCCCGACACCGGTTTTTACCAGGCGCCTACGCTGCTGCGCGATGTGCCGGTGATGCACCGGTTGGCGCAGGAAGAAGTCTTTGGCCCGGTGCTGTGCGCGATGAGTTTCCGGGACGAAGACCACGCAGTAGAGCTGGCCAACGCCACCAGATTCGGCCTGGTCGCGGGCGTGTGGACACGCGACGGCGCACGGCAGTTCCGCATGGCCCGGCGTGTGAAAAGCGGTCAGGTGTTCATCAACAATTACGGCGCGGGGGCCGGCGTCGAGCTGCCGTTCGGCGGGGTGAAGTCGTCGGGATATGGGCGCGAGAAGGGGTTTGCGGCGCTGGTTGGGTTTACGACCTTGAAGACTGTGGCTGTGCGGCATGGGTGATTGACTCGTGATACGATGCATGATGTTTGATGCAAATCATCAAAGTCAATAAAATGAGAACTACCCTTTCAATAGACGACGACGTGCTGCTCGCTGCAAAAAATCTGGCAGAGCGCGAGCACCGAACCGTGGGCGAAGTACTGTCGAATTTGGCACGTCAGGCGCTGCGTCGCGAAAGACCAGGGGGCAGCATCCGCAATGGCATTCGCCTGCTGCCTTCCTCCACGGAAGCTTTGCCGATCACGATGGAGCTGGTAAACCAATTGCGTGACGAATTGCCTTGATGACCTATCTGCTTGACGTGAACGTGTTGATTGCTCTGACCGATGCAGCCCATGTCCAACACGAATTGGCGCATGACTGGTTCGCGGCGCAGGGGCAAGATGCCTGGGCTACCTGCCCTATCACCCAAAACGGTTTGCTGCGCATCGTCGGCCATGCACGCTACCCTAATTCACCGGGAACACCTGCAGCAGTGACGGCCACGCTGGCCAGTCTGTGCGCGTTGTCGGGTCACGTGTTTTGGCCGGATGACATTAGCCTGATGGATTCGAAGTACATTGATCCGTCGCGCCTGCTTTCTTCATCGCAGGTTACCGACAGCTATTTGCTGGCGCTGGCCTCCGCCCATGGCGGGCAGTTGGCGAGCTTTGACCGCAAGCTCGTCACGGACGCGGTACGCAATGGCGCGAAAGCGCTTTGCCTGCTTTAAACCAGAAACATCACACCAGGACCACCAACATGCGAGTCAAAAACAAATCCATCATCGTCACCGGTGCCGGTGGCGGCATCGGCGAAGGCATTGCCCGCCGCCTGGCCGCTGAAGGCGCGCAGGTCATCGTCAACGACATCAACGTGGCAATGGGCGAGACAGTGGTGGCGGCGATTGTGAAATCCGGCGGAACGGCGTCGTTTTTTAAAGCCGACGTGACGAAATCTGCAGAGGTCAAGGCACTGGTGGCAGCAGCCGTCGAACGCTACGGCAAGCTCGATGTGATGGTCAACAACGCCGGCTGGACGCACCGCAACCAGCCCGCGCTGGACGTCAGTGAAGATGACTTTGACAAGTGCTACGCCATCAACGTCAAAAGTATTTACCTCGCCACTATTCACGCCACGCCGGTTTTTCGCAGTCAGGGCGGCGGCAGTTTCATCAACATTGCTTCGACCGCCGGCGTGCGCCCCCGCCCCGGGCTGACCTGGTACAACGGCTCCAAAGGCGCGGTGATCACCACGTCCAAGTCTTTGGCGGCTGAGTTTGGACCCGACAATATTCGCGTGAACTGCATCAACCCGGTGTTCAACCCCGACACCGGGTTGTCAGCCGAATTTGCTGGCGGCCCACTTGACGAAGCACGCAAGGCGAAGTTTCGCGCCAGCATTCCGCTGGGCCGTTTTTCGACGGCACTCGACGTGGCCAACGCCGCGCTGTACCTTGCCAGCGACGAGGCCGACTTCATCAGCGGCGTGTGTATTGAGGTCGATGGCGCGCGCTGCGTGTAGTCGGTAAAAACAGCCGTTCCGTCTGGGCCGGGAGCAATAGAGTAAATTCACCTTTTCAGCCCCGATTTTTGGCCCTCGGCTTTCAGACATGCTTGACAAAATAATTCCCTTGGCAGACCTGCGCTACGCCGCGCGCGTACCGCACATTCCTGCGCAGCTCACCGCGCCCACCGGCCTGCTGAGCGACACGCTGGCCCGCCCGCTGCGCGACCTGCGCATCAGCGTCACCGACCGCTGCAACTTCCGCTGCAGTTACTGCATGCCGAGCGAGGTGTTTAACAAAGACTACGCTTTTCTGCCGCAAACCTCATTGCTCAGCTTTGAGGAAATCACGCGGCTGACGAAGATTTTTGTTGCGCACGGCGTCGAAAAAATCCGGCTCACGGGCGGCGAGCCGCTGCTGCGCAAACATCTTGAAGTGCTGATCGAAATGCTGGCCAGACTGGTGACACCGCAAGGCACGCCGCTTGACATCACGCTGACCACCAATGCGTCGCTGCTGGCCAGAAAAGCGCAGGCTTTAAAAGACGCCGGCCTGCAGCGCGTCACGGTGAGCCTGGATGCACTGGACGACGGCATTTTTCGCCGCATGAACGACGTGGATTTTCCGGTCGCTGACGTGCTCAAGGGCATTGAAGTGGCGCAGAAAGTAGGTCTGGCGCCGATCAAGATCAACATGGTCGTCAAGCGCGGAACCAACGACGCCGAAATTTTGCCTATGGCGCGGCATTTCCGCAACTCGGGCGTGGTACTGCGCTTTATTGAATACATGGATGTCGGCGCGACCAATGGCTGGCGTATGGACGAAGTGCTGCCATCAGCGCAGGTCATCGAGCGCATCAACGCCGAATTTCCGCTGACCGCCATCGACCCAAACTATGTCGGAGAGACCGCCGAGCGCTGGCGCTATGCCGATGGCGGCGGCGAAGTCGGCGTGATCAGCAGCGTGACGCATGCGTTTTGCGGTGACTGCAACCGGGCGCGACTTTCGACGGAAGGCAAGCTTTTCCTGTGCCTGTTCGCCAGTCAGGGCCACGACCTGCGCGCGCTGCTGCGCAACGGCGCTGCTGACGACCAGATTGCGGGCGCAGTGGGTCATGTCTGGCGGGCGCGGACGGATCGGTATTCGGAATTGCGGGCTGCATTGCCAGACGACACAAGCCTGATGAAGCCGGGCGAAAAACGCGTCGAGATGAGCTACATCGGCGGCTAGGGATATGACCCCCACGCTTTTCGCCTCGCGTAATACGCCGCCCCCCGAGGGGGCTAATTTTTCTTGGGGCGGCCCGGCGAAAAATTGCCGGCTGAAAACCAAACCTTATGAACTCTGATATCCACGCACCCCTGCATATCGAAGCCATCACCGGCGTCATCCTGGCTGGCGGGCGCGGCTCTCGCATGGGCGGCGCGGACAAGGGCCTGCAGAATTTCAATGGTGTTCCACTGGCCCTGCACACGCTGCTGCGCCTGAGTCCGCAGGTCGGCGAGATCATGATCAATGCCAATCGCAACCTGGCGGCCTACGAGTCGTTTGGCGTGCCGGTCTGGCCCGACAGCACGGGCCTGGGCGAATACGCCGGGCCGCTGGCCGGTTTCATGACGGCGTTGGAGCGCTGCGAGACGCCCTATCTGCTCACCGTGCCCTGCGATACGCCGCTGTTTCCGACCGACCTGGTCGCGCGTCTGGCGGATGCGCTGGAGAAAGAAGATGCCGAGTTCGCCGTCGCCGCTGCACCCGAACAAGACGGCCAGCTGCGCCCGCAACCCGTGTTTTGCTTGATGCACACCGGCCTGCTGGAAAGCCTGATGCGTTTTACCAAGGGCGGCGGACGAAAAATCGACGCCTGGACGGCGCTGCACAAGACGGTCATCGTGCCCTTTGACCAACCCGGCGATGACGTGCGCGGTTTTTTCAACGCCAACACGCTGGCCGAATTGCATCAGCTCGAATCGCGCCTGCCGTGAAGACGCTGGCGCAAATCGGTGCCGAGCTGCAGGGCTACGACCCGCAGGCACTTTCCGCCGACGACGTACTCGTTTTTCTGTCGAAGCTGGTGGCTCCGGTCACTGACACCGTTGATCTGCCTCTATTTGATGCGCTGGGCCGCGTGCTGGCCGCTGATGTCATCTCGCCCTTTGACGTGCCGCCGCACGACAACTCGGCAATGGACGGCTACGCTTTTGCGGGGGCTGAGCTTGCGAGTGGCAGCGAAATAGTTTTGCGCGTCGTCGGCACGGCGCTGGCAGGCAAGGCCTGGCAGGGTCAGGTGATACCAGGCGACTGCGTGAAGATCATGACCGGGGCGATCATGCCGACTGGCCTCGACACGGTGGTGCCACAGGAATTCGTCACCGTCGGCGACACCTCAATCACCATCCCTGCCAAACTTCTACAGCCCGGCGACAATTGCCGCCTGCGCGGTGAAGACTTGGCGCAGGGCAAGTCAGCGCTATTAAAAGGTGAGCTGCTTACGCCCGCTCGACTTGGTCTGGCAGCCTCTTTAGGTCTTCAAACGCTGCCTTGCCTGCGCCGGCTGCGAGTCGCCTACTTTTCAACCGGCGATGAAATTTTGTCACTTGGTGAAGCGCCCCGCGAAGGCGCGGTGTACGACAGCAACCGCTACACGGTGTTCGGCCTGCTCACGCGCATGGGCTGCGAGGTAATCGACATGGGTGTGGTGCGTGACGATCCGGCTTTGCTCGAAGCCGCTTTCGTCAGCGCCGCCGCGAAGGCCGACGTCATCATCACATCGGGTGGCGTCAGCGTGGGTGAGGCTGATTACACCAATGCCATGATGAAAAAACTCGGCGACGTAGCCTTCTGGCGCATCGCGATGCGGCCGGGTCGCCCGATGGCTGTGGGGCGCATATTAAGTGCCAAATCGGCCTCTAGCCCCCGTAATACGTGCGTAAGCAGCTATCAAAATAATACTAGCCGGAATGGCGCCATTCTGTTTGGACTACCGGGAAATCCAGTCGCGGTGATGGTGACATTTCTCGCGTTTGTGCGCCCTGCGCTGCTGCAGATGATGGGTGCCAGCGCTGCCGCGCCGCCGCTGCTGAAGGCCCGCAGTCTGGAGGCGATTCGCAAAAACCCGGGTCGCACCGAGTACCAGCGCGGCTGGGTATCGACGGCTGGCGATGGATCGCTGCAAGTCAAAACCACCGGCAATCAGGGCTCGGGTGTGCTGCGTTCAATGGCTGAAGCCAATGGCTTGATGGTGCTGCACCATGCCCAGGGCAATGTGGCTGCGGGAGGCGAAGTTGACGTGCTGATGTTCGGTGGAGTGATCTGACCCCCACGGTCGCTCACTTTGTGTAGCTTCTTGCCCCCCGAGGGGGCCGCTGCGCCTGTGGCCCGGCAAAGCCGGTTCCACGGCCCCTGCTAGAGAAGAGGGAGCTCCTCATAAACCGTTCACTTGGCCACGTAGTCAGGGTGCAGCAAAGGCTCATCCGGCTGCTCTTTCGCCACTTCCTTGTTCGCACCCGGAATTTTCCGCCGCGCAAACAGTGTGTACATGGTCGGCACGACAAAAATCGTCAGCAGTGTTCCGAGCGACATGCCACCCACAATCACCCAGCCGATTTGCCGCCGGCTTTCGGCGCCTGCACCGTCGGCAAGCGCCAGGGGCAACGCCCCCAGCACCATCGCACCGGTCGTCATCAAAATCGGCCGCAGGCGCTGCGCAGAGGCCTTCACCAGCGCATCGATCATGTCCATGCCCTGCCCGCGCAGCTGGTTGGTGAATTCAACGATCAGAATGCCGTGTTTGGTGATCAGGCCGACCAGCGTGATGAGGCCGATTTGCGAATAGACGTTCAGCGACCCGCCCGACCATTTAAGCGCCAGCAGCGCACCGATCATTGACAGCGGCACCGACAGCATGATCACCAGCGGATCGACAAAGCTTTCAAACTGCGCAGCAAGCACCAGAAAAATAAACACCAGCGCCAGCACGAAAACGATAACCAGCGCGCCTTGCGAATTTTTGAACTCGCGCGAGGTGCCGTTCAAATCGGTGCTGTAACCCGGTTTGAGCACCTTGCCGGCGGTCTGGTTCATGAAGCTGAGTGCCTCGCTCAGCGAATAGTCGGCCGACAGGCTGGCGGTGATTGACACCGAACGGCGCTGGCCGAAGTGGTTG
>JANLYY010000142.1:0-3305 GCA_031365885.1 Polaromonas sp.
CCGCGCGTGCTCGAGCACATGGTGGACACCGTGCTGTACTTTGAAGGCGACACACATTCGAGTTTTCGCCTGGTGCGCGCGATTAAAAACCGCTTCGGCGCCGTCAACGAAATCGGGGTCTTCGCCATGACCGAAAAAGGGTTGAAGGGCGTCAGCAATCCGAGTGCGATTTTCTTGAGCCAGCACAGCGAGCCGGTGCCCGGCAGCTGCGTGATGGTGACACTCGAAGGCACGCGGCCGATGCTGGTCGAAATTCAGGCGCTGGTGGACAGCGGGGGCCCGAGTCCACGCCGCCTGAGCGTGGGCCTGGACAAAGACCGCCTGGCCATGCTGCTGGCGGTGTTGCACCGCCACGCCGGTGTCGCCTGCATGGACCAGGACGTGTTCGTCAACGCGGTCGGCGGTGTGCGCATCAGCGAACCCGCTGCGGATCTGGCCGTCATGCTGGCCATCACGTCCAGCCTGCGTGGCCGGCCGCTGCCGAAAGGTTTTCTGGCCTTCGGCGAAGTCGGGCTGGCAGGTGAAGTACGCCCTGCGCCGCGCGGGCAAGAGAGGTTGAAGGAAGCCGCCAAACTCGGTTTCAGCGTGGCCATCGTGCCCAAAGCCAACGCGCCGAAAAAAGCCATCGAAGGCCTGACGATTCACGCCGTCGAGCGTATCGAGCAGGCGCTGGAAGTGGTACGCAGCTTGAGTTGAAGCGCCCGTCAAACGCGCGTCTTACAATCAGGGCATCGATAACAGGAGCGTAAAAATGTCCACAGCCGTTTTGTCCAGCAAGTTTCAAATCTCTATTCCTAAAGACGTGCGCGAGGCGATGCACCTGAAGCCTGGGCAGCGGATTGCCTTTCTGCGGATTGGCGCCACCCTGAAGCTTGTGCCGGTGCCCGCTATTGACGATCTGTTCGGCATTGCCCAAGGTGCCGATACCCAGAACTACCGGGATCGCAGCACGCACCGGGAAGCCCGTCTTCCTGCGCTGAGCAAGGCACAGAAAACCGCCTTGAACCGCAAACTGGCCAAAGCGGCTCCTGCCGCGTGAAGCTTGCCGATACCTGCGTCTGGATTGAAGCGCTGGCCGGCACGCCGACGGGCGCGCAATACAAGTCGCTGCTGCGGAGCCCCCAGCAACTTGTCGTCTCGACACTCGTCATTTTCGAGTTGCGAAAATGGGCTGTGCGCACGCTTGGCGAATCCGCTGCCGATCAAGTCATGGTGTTGCTGCTCGATACCACGGTGGTGGCTCCCGACGCAGCCATTTCAATGCATGCTGCCGAGATTGCGGCAGCGCACCGGCTCCATGCCATTGACGCATTGATCTATGCCACGGCCTTGAGCCAGAAAGCGACGCTCGTCACCTGCGATGCGCATTTCAAGGATTTGCCGCAGGTTGAGTATTTCGCAAAGCGCACCTGAGGCAGCGGCGTGCGTGAAAGGGCTGACGACTCATGCCGTCGAGCGCATCGAGCGGGCGCTGCAGGTGGTGCGTAGTTTGAATTTGCGGATTATGGCGCGCCGCTCATTGCTATTAAACCTATAGCTGTCTACGCAGATTACTCGGTGGCTGGAGGACTGAATGGCATGATTAGATACTAGTCTCAGAGTGTGAAAACCCGTCCGCGAAGACGTGAATCCAGTTCGCAGCTGCGGATGCTTGCGTAGCAGCTGGATCCCCGCCTTCGCGGGATGACGGATAGTTTGTCTGAGACAAGTATCTATTCAGGCTGAATGGCTTCATAAAGTGTCCGAAATCGTCGCCGAACTGCACGATGCGTTTGCCACCTACAAGCCGCCTGCGAAAATAGCCGGATGAACTTCCAGAAAATTATTGTTCCCGTGCTCGGTGTGATCGGTGTCGTGCTGGCTTACCGCTTCTATGGCTGGGCTGGTGTGGCAGCGACTGCCACGGCCCTCGCGATGTGGGTGCTGCTGCATTTCACCCGCATGATGACGATTCTCAAACGTGCGGCTGGCCGGCCGATTGGGTACGTCGACAGCGCCGTGATGCTGAACGCCAAACTCCAGCCCGGCATGACGCTGCTGCACGTCGTGGCGATGACGCGGGCACTCGGCGCGCTGCAGTCAGCCAAAGACGCGCAGCCCGAGATTTTTCGCTGGACCGACGGTGGCGAGTCGCAGGTGACCGCGACGTTTGTTGGCGGCAAGCTGGTGCATCACGAACTTTTCCGGCCCGCAGAAACAGCGCCCGAACCCCTGAATGTTCCTGCAAAAGACCCCGCCTCGTAAAATCGGATTTTTGATCTATCAACCACAGGAACCGCATGTCCCCAGCACCCGCAACTCCACTCGACGACCGCGACGGCAAAATCTGGATGGACGGCCAGATGGTCGAATGGCGCGACGCCAAAATCCATGTGCTGAGTCACACGCTGCATTACGGCTGCGGCGCTTTCGAAGGCGTACGCGCGTACAAATTGCAGGATGGCAGCACTGGCATCTTCCGGCTGGAAGAGCACACCGAGCGGCTTTTCAACAGCGCCAAAATTCTGCGTATGAAGATCCCGTTCACGCCCGAAGAAGTCATGCAGGCCACGCTCGAAGTGGTGCGCATCAACAACTTGCCGAGCTGCTACATTCGCCCGCTGACGTGGATCGGTTCGGAGAAACTCGGTGTCTCACCGAAGGGCAACAAGATTCATCTGATGGTCGCGGCCTGGCCCTGGGGCGCGTACCTGGGTGACGATGGACTGCGTCGCGGCATTCGCGTCAAGACATCGAGCTTCACGCGCCACCACGTCAACATCACGATGATTCACGCCAAGGCGGTGAGCAACTACACCAATTCGATTCTGGCGAACATGGAAGCTACCGACGAAGGCTATGACGAGGCGCTGCTGCTGGACCCGCAGGGTTTTGTGTCGGAAGGCGCGGGCGAGAACGTCTTTATCGTGCGCAAGGGCGTAGTCTATACGCCTGATTCCAGCGCGGGTGCGCTCAACGGTATCACGCGCAATACGATTTTCGCGATCTGCCAGGATATGGGAATCGAACTGAAGGAAAAAGCCATCACGCGCGACGAAATCTACATCGCCGACGAAGCGTTTTTCAGCGGCACGGCGGCTGAAGTCACGCCGATTCGCGAACTGGACCGCGTTGAGATCGGCAACCGGGGTGATGGTGGGTCACGCGGGCCGATCACCGAGAAGATCCAGGCGGCGTTTTTCGACATCGTCAATGGGCGCAATCTGAAATACGCGTCGTGGCTGAGCAAGGTCTGATTCAGCATGACGACTTCTTCACACATCGAACTGCTGGCCAAAGACCTGAATGACCACGGCGGTATTTTT
>JANLYY010000148.1:0-14907 GCA_031365885.1 Polaromonas sp.
CTGTCGAGTACCGCAAAGGCTTCAAGATCAACCCGATCTAAAGCACAGCAGCCGCCGCAAGGCCTTCGGGGCCAGCGGCGGCCCCTGAATACCAAAGAAAGAGTGACATGTCGGAAATCCTGTCGAAAAAAAGGGTTCACACCGTGCGCTTTGAGCCGGTCGGCGTCGAATTGGAAGTCGAGGAAGGTGAATGGATTCTGGATGCAGCTTTTCGCCAGGGCATTGCCGTGCCGCATGGTTGCCGCGAAGGTCAGTGCAGCAGTTGCAAGTGCGTGCTTATTGACGGCGACGCCGAGGTGGAGGACTACTCTACGTTCGCACTGCCTGACTATGAACGAGACTCCGGGCATATTTTGTTGTGCCGCAGCTATGCCTTCAGCGACCTGACGATTGAGTTGTTGAACTTTGACGAAGATTTGATGCGTCGGGCAATCGCCTTGAAAACATTTGACGGGGTTCTCAGCGCCGTCACCGCGCTGACCCACGACACGCGATTGCTGGAAGTTCAGCTCGAACAGCCGATGAAGTTCTGGGCTGGTCAGTTTGTTGAAATCAGCGTGCCTGCGGCGGGGGTAACCCGGTCGTACTCGATGGCCAGCACACAAAGCAGCCCGTCGAAACTGCAATTTATCATTCGCAAGTATCCAGACGGCGCTTTTTCGGCGCTGCTCGATTCCACGCTTGAGCCCGGTACCGAGTTAACCGTCAAAGGTCCATTCGGAACTTGCTTTCGTCGCGAAGGACAAACCGGGCCGATGATTCTCGTCGGAGGCGGTTCGGGCATGTCACCGCTGTGGTCTATTTTGCAAGACCACATCGAAAGCGGCGAACAGCGGCCGATCCGCTTCTTCTACGGCGCGCGTACGCGCAAGGATCTTTTCTTTCTTGAAGAGTTTGCGGCGGTCGCTGCCAAGCTTGCCGACTTTGAATTTATCCCTGTGCTGTCACAAGCCACAGCCGAAGACGCCTGGACTGGCGAAACCGGCTTTGTGCATGAAGCTGTAGAGCGCATGTTGCGTGAACAACAGTTACCCGGCGAAGCGGACGCATATACCTGCGGGCCGCCACCCATGATCGATGCTGTTTTGCCGGTGCTACAGCGCCTGGGCATCGCGCTTGACCATACCCATGTCGATAGGTTCACCCCGGCGAGCGCAAGCAAGCCAAATCTCGTTCATTAAACCCAGAGGAGACACTTCCATGACCATAGCCGCCACTGATTACGTCCCCGTGAACTCAGGCGCCGCCGGCGCTGCAAAATTTGCGGGCTCGGAGAGCCGAAAGTACAACTACTTCACCCCCAAAGGGCGAAAGGCCACGCATTATGAGGACATGACTCTCGACGTGCAACCGGACCCCAAGCGCTACCTGCTGCAAGACTGGATCATCAACTTTGCGGACGGAACGCCGACATACTTTGAGGGCTGGACGGCAGCCAAGTCCAGCGACTGGCATGCCTACCGCGCGGTCGACGAGGAATGGGAGCGCACGCACTACCAACGTCAATCAACCATCTGCGGAATGATCGCGCAGGCCGTCGAGAACGGTCGCCGTTCGGGTGCGCCTGCGCGCTTCGACAAGGTCTGGGTCAAAGTTCTGGAAAAGCATTTGGGAGCCTATAAACACGCCGAGTTTGGCCTCGGAACGGCACTGATGCAGGCGCAGCGCTACGGCTACACGCAGATGGTGAATTCGACGATCTTGACTAATTCGTCGTACAAACTGCGCTTCTCACAGGACTTGACGCTGTATCTCAGCGACATTGGTCTGGACATTGAAGGTTTTGATGCCGACGTAGGGAAAAAACATTGGCTGGAAGACCCGATGTGGCAGCCCACGCGCCAGTTGATCGAGACCATCGGTGGTGCAACCGACTACATGGAGCAGTATTTTGCGACCAACATGGTATTTGAGCCTCTGGTCGGCGAGCTATTTCGCAGCGGCTTCATCATGCAGGCGGCAGCATCGCAAAACGACTTTATGACGCCTACCGTCGTTTCTTAAGCCGAAGGCGATTAACAGCGTAAACTGGCCAACACGGTTGAATTGGTACACATTCTGGTCAGCGACCCGGCGCACGGGAAACATAACATCGCACTGTTCAACAGCTGGCTTGCAAAGTATGGCGACCTGGCTGTGAATGCGGCCAAGAACCTGCAACCCATCTGGTCCATGCCGCACAACAAGGTGGCGCAGTTCAGCGAGGCCTATGCCAACGCCGTCGCACGCATGCAAAACATTGCCTCGCAGGTCGGCCTCAAGCTGCCCAAATCCATCACCGCCTGAAAAAACACTATTCCAAAGGAGTCACCATGTCAGACCATACAAGTAACATATTCAAGTCGTTCAAGAACCTGGAATTCAAGGACACTGTTTCGCATGAATGCGGTGTGACGCTCAACGACAGCGTCGAGGCGCGCGCCATAGCCGAGTTGATGTCTACCAAGCCAGGTATCACCGTCACCTACATGCCGGCGATGATCCGCATTGACGGCGAGGGCAAAATCGAATTCAAAATGGACGAAATTGCCGCAGAGCTCGGTCGCGAAATGACCACGCACCTGTTTGAAATCTCCACCTCTACCCACTACGGACGAATGGTGATGATCGATGAAAACACCATGATGCTGTTCGGCGACATGAACGAAGCCATGTCGTATGTGGCCTACGCCTAAGGAGTCGCATCATGTACAAAACCGCAAGCGGCGAAGAAATCTTCATTATCGACGGCCATGTCCACAACTGGAACGCAACCAAGGCGAACCAGAAGAATGTTCACGGTGAGCAGTTCATCAATTGCTTTTACGCCTACCACTCGTTCTTGAGTCCCAAAGAAAAACAGTGGACACGCGAGAAATTCGATCAGTACGGCGGGGAGCAGCTTTATCAAGACTTGTTTGTTGATGGCCCCGACGACATGGCGATCTTTCAGCCGACCTACCTGAAAGATTTTTATGTTGATGGCTTCAACACCACCGAACAAAATTCCCTGCTCAAGGCCAAACATCCGAACCGTTTCATCCTCAACGGTGCATTTGACCCGCGCGACAAAGAGGCCGGTCTCGATGCACTGGACGAGTTAGCGGCCACCCACAAGCTGAAGGGGGTGAAGCTGTACACCGCAGAATGGAAAGGCGACAGCCGCGGCTATAAGTTGTCCGACCCCTGGGCCGAGAAATACCTGGAGCGTGCCGAGAAGCTGGGTATCAAAAACATCCACGTACACAAGGGCCCCACCATTTTGCCGCTGGATCGCGACGCTTTCGACGTAGCCGACATTGATGTGGCCGCAACCAACTTTCAGGGGCTGAACTTCATCGTCGAACATTGCGGCCTGCCCCGACTTGATGACTTCTGCTGGATCGCCACGCAAGAAACAAATGTGTATGGTGGTCTGGCTGTGGCGCTGCCCTTTATCCAGAAGCAACCGAAATATTTTGCGCATGTGATCTCACAACTGCTGATGTGGCTCGGGCCAGACAAGCTGCTCTACGGCAGTGACTATGGTATCTGGACTCCGGACTGGCTGGTCAAGGCATTCATGGAATTTGAGTTGCCGGAAGACATCACCAAAGAGACAGGCGCGGTGCTGGACCTTGAAGCCAAGGCCAAGATCCTCGGTCTAAACGCGGCTCGCCTCTACGGTATCGACATTGAGGCGCAGAAAAAACTGCTGGCCCCTGAGCGCGCGGCTGCAGCGAAGCTAAGGCAAAGCACGACGGAGGGTGCGATTACCCTGCAGCAAATCGTTGAAGCGGCCTGACCCATGGCCGCCGTCCGCGTCAAGCCGGACCTCGCCATGCAGGTGCAAGCCTGCCTGGCGACGGTGATGGATCCGGAACTCGACGAATCAGTGACGGACCTCGGATTCATCACCGAGGTCTCAGTTCAGGAGGAAGGCGCGGTAAAAATCGGCTTTCGGCTGCCTACCTACTGGTGCGCTGCCAACTTTGCCTTTCTGATGGCAGACGACATGCGCCGTGCAGTTCAGACATTGCGGTGGGTTACGAAGGTTGAGGTTCATCTGCACGACCACATGTACGCCGAGGCGATCAATCAGGGCGTCACTAGCGGGGCTGGTTTTCAGGCAGCCTTTGGAGTTGCGGCGGAAGGCGGCCTGGACGCGCTGCGCCGCACTTTTGAACTGAAAGCGTTTCAACGTCGTCAAGAGGCATTGCTGGAGCATCTGTTGAGCATCAAGTGTCCGGCGGAAACCCTGGTGGCGCTCGATATCGATTCTTTGCAGGCGTTGCCGCTTGACGCAGAAGGCAAGAAATTGGTGACGCGATACCTTGAACGCCGCTCGCTGGCGGGAACTGCAATGCTGGCCTTTGTCGATGTTGACGGGCTGCCGCTCGCGGCTGAAAACTTGTCGATGCACTTGCGCGACCTGCGACGTGTCGGCGTAAATGCCGAGTTCAACGGTGCGCTGTGCCGTGGCCTGCTGGCAGTTCGTGACAAAGAAGTTGGCGTGAAGCCAATTCACTTTGTGCCTTACCGACAGGCGCCATCGCCACTACCGGCTTCCGCACCAGCGACGCTTTGATTAACTGAAAATAGAAGATAGAAAAGAGACACTACCATGGCCAATATCATGCTGCACGACGACGAGGCCCGTCAGGCGCTCGGACGAGGTGTTGCCAAAATGGCGCGTGCTGTGCGCGGCACACTGGGTCCACGCGGAATGAATGCCATCATCGACCGCCCGATTGGCACGCCGATCATTTCCCGGGACGGCGCAAGTATTGCTGCCGAGATCGAACTCGAAGATCCATTTGAGAACATGGGCGCGCAAGTGCTGCGCGAAGTGTCCAAGCAGACCAATGAAGTGGCTGGCGACGGCACCACCACCGCCACAGTCCTGGCTGACGCACTGGTTCAGGACGGCCTGGCCTGTCTGGCCAGCGGCGCCAATCCGGTCGAACTGGTTGAGGGGCTGGAGCTGGCGGTTGCCGAAGTTATTGCGGCGCTCAAGCGAAGTGCGCGGCCGCTGACGGGCGGCGACGAGTTGCGCGCCGTTGCCATGGTCGCGGCTAACGACGACCCCACCGGTTTGCTGGTGGCTGAGGCGCTGGAGCGAGTCGGCGCGGATGGTATCGTCGATGTGGACTACGGAAGCACGGTCGAAACGCTGCTCGACATCGTCGATGGCATGGCGTTCGATCGGGGTTACCTGTCCCACCACATGATCACCGACGTCGAGAAGATGCAGGTGGTGCTGGACAACCCCTACATCCTGATGACCGACCAGCGCTTGTTGACGCAGGAGGAGCTGGGAGCCGTGATCGCGCTGGTGGCCGACTCGAAGCGTCCTTTACTGGTTATTGCCGAAGAAGTGGCACCGGCCTGCGTGATCGGGCTGCTGTCCTGGCGTGACAAAGGAGGATCGACCGTTGCAGCTATTCACCCGCCTGAATACGGCCACTGGCGCAAAGCAGCGCTGGAAGACCTCGCCATTCTCACCGGTGGCCGAGTGATTGCACGCGATCTGGGCGGCACCATCGCTGCGGTGCAATTGCGCGATCTGGGAAGCGCCCGGCAGGTGCGTATTTCATCGAATCAAACGGTGGTGACGGCGGGAGGCGGCGATGTAGCCATGATCGAGGCGCGCCGCCAGCAGGTCTCGCGCCAGTACGAGCTCGCGCCGGAAAACATTGAGCGCGACAAAATCAAAGAGCGTTTGTCCAAACTTTCTGGCGGCACGGCTGTGCTCTTAGCGGGCGGCGCCACACCGGTAGAACAAAAGCGCAGAGTGCATCTGATCGAAGACGCTATCAACGCCGCGCGTGCAGCCATCGCGGAAGGCGTGGTGCCTGGCGGCGGACTGGCATTGCTGCGGGTTGCGAGTGAGCTTGACAACCTGGCGTCAAGCACCGAAGGCCATGTTCAACAAGGTGTCAAATTACTGCAGCGGGCGCTGCATCAGCCATTGCATCACATCGCCGCCAACTGCGGGCTCGACCCCAAAGTCGCACTGCGCAAGACGCTCGAGGGCAAGGGCAGTTTCGGCCTGGACGCACGCAGCGGGCGCTTCGTGGATCTGGTTGACGCTGGCATTATTGATCCAGTCAAGGTCAGCTACAGCGCTGTGCGCAACGCCGCCTCGGTTGCGGGACTTATTTTGACCACGCAGACGCTGATTGCTAAAAAGCCTGACCTTCTAGACCCAACTGCGGGGCCAGCAACCGGCGGCGGCGCTGAACGCCTGGGACGGGCGTGAGATACCCCTTTCGGCACTTCCGACGCTGGTTGGGTTTCCTCATAGCCAGCGCGGGGTTGATCGTTTTAATTAGCGACGCGCTGGGGCAGGGGCTGCGCTAAAGCGTGGCCCAGGTGCGGGACGCCAAGTGACGAACCTGGAGCAAAGCGTTGACATGCGCGTGCCGGGGCGCTGGCGAGTGCTGCGCTTTTGCGGGCCGGCGGCGATGGTCAGCGTCGGATACATGGACCCGGGAAACTGGGCTACCGGACTTGAGGGCGGCGCGCGCTTCGGCTACCAGTTGATGTGGGTGCTACTGGCTTCCAGCCTGATTGCCATGCTGCTGCAGACGCTGGCGGCGCGCCTTGGCATCGTCGGCCGTATGGATCTGGCGCAGGCCTGCCGCGCCCACTACCACCGGCCAGTGGCGCTTGCGCTATGGATACTTTGCGAGATTGCCATCATTGCCTGCGATCTGGCGGAGTTGCTGGGAAGCGCGATTGCGCTCAACTTGCTGTTCGGAATTCCGCTGGCCTGGGGCGCGTTGATTACCGGCGTGGATGTCATGCTCATCATCGCGCTGCAGCACTACGGAGTGCGCAAACTGGAGGCGCTGGTTGCGGCTTTAGTCGTGACGATTGGCGCATGCATGGCAACCGAGATGTTCCTGGCGCGACCACTGTGGGGGGCAGTTGCTGCGGGATTTGTGCCGCGACTGGACGCTGCCAGCCTGCTGGTAGCCATTGGTATTTTGGGCGCAACCGTGATGCCACATAACTTGTACCTGCACTCGTCGCTGGTGCAAACCCGGCGAATTGAGCGGCACCCGGCGGCCCAGCGAGAGGCCATTCGCTACAACCTCGCCGACACCATGCTGGCGTTGACGATCGCATTTTTTATTAACGCATCGATCCTGGCACTTTCGGCATCCACATTTTTTGAGCACGGCATTGTGGTCAGCGAGCTACGCCAGGCCCACGAACTGCTCACGCCGGCGCTAGGTACTACCCTTGCATCAACGCTTTTTGCGGTTGCGTTGCTGGCCGCTGGGCAAAGTTCAGCGATTACAGGCACGCTTGCAGGGCAAATTGTGATGGAGGGTTTCATCCGCCTGCGAATGAGCCCGATCAAGCGCCGTTTGCTGACGCGAGCGCTCGCTGTCGTGCCGGCCGTTGCGGTGCTTGTGCATGCTGGCGAAGACGGCGTCCTGCAGCTGCTGGTGTTGAGCCAGGTGGTGTTGAGCTTACAGCTGCCTTTTGCAATCTTGCCGCTCATTCGTTTTACCAACACGACCAGCATCATGGGCGCTTTTACCAGCCCGAAATGGCTGCGTTGCCTGGCCTACAGCGCTGCGGTGATGATCATTTCACTCAATGTCTGGCTAGTTTTGCAGGCGCTGGGGCCAACAGGTGCCCTTGCAAGTGCAGGTCCTATCCGCTGGGTATTTGCGCTGATCGGCCTTTGCTGTGGGGTTTTGCTGGTGTGGATCACTTTTTTTCCGCTCCGGCTTACACCCTCACACACAGCATCACCCCGTGAGGCCGAAAGTATGCTACACAGAGTCGCTGACGGTAACACGCGGGTCGCGTCAGTCGGAACGCCTTCCCTGCTTTAACTGCGGTAACCGTGCCAGTCGCATGCCCGCCATTGAGGGAGACACTTATTTACCCTGAAGACACGTCAGGTCAGCCCATAACCGCCGGCTCAGGTATCAATAGAACCGTACCTATGCTGGAGCCATTGGCCGAGCGTCAGACCATGGTCGCATGGGAAAGCTTTGTCGCGGGCGAATCACTTGCGGTGGTTCCGCCCGTGTCAAAACTGGTTTTGTCGTCATGGCAGCGTAGCGCGCGCGCGGGGGTCGAACCGGGTGCGCGCCTGGCCCCTCTGGCAGTGCGCGGCGATGACGGTCTGGAGCAGCTTCGAAACCGCAGTTACGACCTGATGTGGGCCGCCAAAGGCCTGTTTGTCAATTCCGCGCATCTGCTTGAGCGCTCTGGCTCCATCATGATGCTGACCGACCAGAATGGCGTTGTTCTGGAAGTTGCCGGCGACATGGGCACGCGTGAATCAGGGCAGGCCATCCACCTGGTCGAAGGGGGGCACTGGCACGAAAGCGTCGTCGGAACCAATGGAATCGGCACAGCGCTGGCGATGCGACGACCGGTTCAAGTACACGCGGCAGAGCATTTTTGCGAGGGCATCAAACGCTGGACCTGCGCTGCGGCACCGGTATTTTTTCCGGGTACAGAGCAAGTCCTTGGCGTGGTGGACATCTCGGGGCCGCCTTCTACTTACCAAGCCAACAACCTCGTGCTGGCCGTTGCGGCAGCGCGCCAGATTGAAGCGGTGCTGGCCGAGCGCGCCAGCCGTGAGCATATTTACCTGCTTGAGGCCTGCCTGAAGTTCGGTGCGCGGGGCGACATGGTCGCCATGATCGTGCTTGATCGCAACGCAAAGATCATCCACCTCAGCGGTGGCTTGCCAGGCTTCGATTTGCGTCTGGCCAGCGCCTTGCCTGGATTGGAGCCCGGCCGTGCCGTGGAGGAATGGGGTCGCCGTTTACCTGAAGGATTGCGCCCTGACTGGCTGCACCCTGTCAGCGTTGATGGCCGGGGCATAGGCGCACTGCTGGTGGTACCAAAGATCCTGCGCGGGTCAGCCGCAGTCAGTCAACACCAACCCGCACTGCCCACGCGACCTGAGAGCAGTTCGGAAATCGATCCCTTCCGCAACGGCTTTGGCAACCTGATGGGAAACAGCCCTGCGTTGCGGACGGCCATCAACCGGGCGCAGCAACTTAGCGGTAGGCGCGTGTCCGTACTCATCCACGGAGAAACAGGGGTTGGCAAGGAACTGTTTGCTCGGGCCATCCATGGCGACGAGGCCCGCAGCGGCCCCTTCATCACATTCAACTGTGGAGCGACTACCAAGGAATTGATCGGCAGCGAACTCTTTGGCCATGTGCGGGGCGCCTACACCGGCGCCACCAACGAAGGGCGCGCCGGTCGTTTCGAGCTGGCTCACGGCGGCACCCTGTGCCTGGACGAGATCGGTGATCTTCCGCTGGAGCTACAGCCCGTACTTCTGCGCGCGCTGGAAGAGGGCGTCGTCTGCCGACTGGGGGAAGCCAAGCCCCGACGAGTTGATGTCCGCCTGCTTGCAATGACCAACCGCGACCTGCTCAAAGAGGTAGAAGCCGGACACTTCCGCCGCGATCTCTACCATCGCATCAGCGTCACCAGCATCCGTGTGCCGCCCTTGCGCGAACGCGCCGGAGACATCGAACTGTTGGCCGATCATTTCAATCACCGCCTTGCCCAGCGCCACGGTCTTGTCCCTCGAAGATTCAGCCCTGACGTCATCGCGATACTGCGCGCCTACTCGTGGCCTGGCAATGTTCGCGAAATGCGCAATGTGGTTGAAAGCCTGCTGCTGACTTCAAACGACGAACTTGTGCAATGCGACGAATTGCCCGAAGAAGTGCTTGCAGCGGTCGGCACCGGTGCCAGCGCATCTGCTGCCAGCCCTGCGACCAGCCTGGAGGAGGCCGAACGCCTGGCGATCGTGTGTGCGGTGAAAAGCATGCACGGAAATCTGACAAAGGCCGCGCGTGCGCTAGGCGTTTCCCGCAGCACGCTTTATCGCAAAGTCGAGCGCTACCACCTCGAAAGTCTCGCGCAACTGGGCGACAGCCTGGATCAGTCAGGCAACTCAAGGCATTAGAAGTCCGGGCGGCGGATTGCGCGCTGGCGATTCTTCGCTGGGCTGGTCTGTTTCATCAAGGCGGGCGTCGCAATTGCAGAATGCCGCGCAGGCATCTTCCCTCATCCGCCCTCTCATTCAACAAAACCCACCGCACTGACGGCCCCAGCAATTTCATAGAAAATCTGTCGTGGTTCCGGGATTTTTCAGTCCCTCACCGCGTCATAAATTTGGAGCGCAGGTTGCCCCATCGGACGCCATTTTCAATGTGATTGCACAAACGCCATCTACGGCGAAACTTATTTATTTTGTCACTGCGGGGACTTTTCAATGAAAACTTCGATAGCCCAAGCGCTTATGCAACTACCCGCTGCGCCCACAGACATCTGGCCAGAAGGCGCACCCTTTCTCGCCATGATGGCCGGCGGAACGATGACGGTTGAAGTCTTCGCCCCGGGTATCACCAACGCCGACGAAGACCTGCAAACCATGCACGCGCAGGATGAGCTGTATTTTGTGCAGAGCGGGCGCGGAGAACTTGTCATCAAAGAGCAGCGCTTCCGGGCCGCCCAGGGCGATGCTTTTTTTGTGCCGGCGGGCATCAAACACCGGTTCGAGAATTTCAGCAAAGACTTTGTCACCTGGGTCGTGCTTTACGGCCCTCAAGGCGGCGAGCGCTACGCGGCAGACGCCGGCCCAACGCGCCGAAAACACGAAGCCTTCCAGGATTCACGAGATTTCGAAAGCCACTGAAAAGCGGGGCTCGATCAACTCTCGACGTGACATGACATCGCCCGCATAGTCACGTGCTACGTAATTTATAGCTGCTTAGGTAAATTTTACGGTGGCTAGAGGCCAATAGCACTGTTAATCAACGATAGCGGGGGTTGCTACCGGCTCTGCGCCGCGCCGTCCCGCAGGCGCGCAAACACAGCCCAGAAAGCAGCATCTTGCGACGTCGCGAAGTTGATGCGCATCAGCGGACCGGGCGTGCGCACCGCGTGAAACAATGACCCGGGCGCAATCAGATAGCCCTCGTCAAGCATGCGCTGCGACAGCGCGTCGGTATCCACCCCGGTATCAACCCAGCCGAACAGCCCCGCCGGTTCGGCCGCGAAAGTGCAGCCGCGCGCCAGAGCCAGCTTCACGGCCCGGCCGCGCGCCTGCGCCAGTCGGCCGCGAATGCGTTCGGCGTGGCGGCGCAGCTGGCCCTGGTCGATGCACCAGGCCAGCGCTTTTTCGAGCAGCGCTGGCGTGGTTAGTGTTGCCAACAGCTTAGTGTCCAGCAGGCGCTCGACCAGTTCCGGCGGTGCCGCCATAAAACCCACCCGCCAGCCAGGCGCGAGGATTTTGGCAAAGCCGCTGACGTAAATCGTGCGCTGCAGGCCGTCCATCGCGCACAGCCGGGTCGCGTGTTCAGGGGCCAGGTGGCTGTAGGTATCGTCTTCAACAATATGAAAATTATGCTGCTGGGCCAGTTGCAGCACGCGGTGGGCGCTACCGGGTGTGATGCAGTAGCCGGTTGGGTTGTGAAACACGCTGACACTGACAAACAGCTTCGGGCTATGCAATTGGCAGTATTGGGCCATCACGTCCAGATCAGGCCCGTCGGCGCGGCGCGGCACCGGCAAGATGCGCATGCCCAGCGCCGCCAGCCGGGCAAATTCGACCGCCCAGCCCGGTTCCTCGACCATCACGCAGTCGCCGGCACGCAGTAGGGACCGACTGACGATGTCGAGCGCATGGGTGGCGCCGACGGTGGTGATGATCTGCTCGGGACCAGCCTGCACATTGATGGCACCCAGCTTTTGCGACAGCGCGCGGCGCAGGCCGCTGTCGCCCTTGGGCTCGCCGTATTGCAGCGAATAGTCGCCCAGCGCCCCCCTGCTGGTGACCTTGCGCACAGCCGTCGCCATGAAAGCCGTCTCCAGCCAGTCCGGCGGGAACACACCCATACCGGGCTGCGGCTGGGCGCTGACCTGCTGGAACATGCCGCGAATCAGCGCCGTCGCGTCGACCGGCGCCGGGCGCGGCTGAACATCTTCACGCCAACTGTTGACACCCGCGCTTGCTACCGCTTCCGATGCACAGATTGCTATGTTTTCAGTAGCTGCTTGCGCAGGTATTACGGGGGCTAGCGGCATTTTTGATGCACTAAACACGACAACACGAACAAAAAACCCGCTGTTTTTTCGCGCTACCACCAATCCCTGCGCCAGCAGCTGGTCATAGGCCGCCACCACTGTTGACACGCTCACGCCCTGCTGCGCCGCGCACAGCCGCAGTGACGGCAGCCGCGCACCCGGCGCCAGCAGGCGGCTGCGGATACGCTCGGCGATGCGGCTGGCGAGTTGTTCGGTCAGTGACTGCGAAGCGCTTTTCATCAACATGGCGCAACTTTCAAAAGCGGATTGGATACAGCGAAAGACGACGTGTACCGGCAAGATCATCAGTACAGTTAAACATTTTGTAGCCACAACTGTACTTGTGGTGTGCTGGTCAGACGCGTGTTTCAACTATAAAGTCGGGTGTATGAATTGGCAAGAATTTATCGCTTTACTCGTGCTCGCCGCCGCCATGAGCTTTTCGCCCGGCCCCAACACCACGCTGGCCAGCGCGCTGGGCGCCAACCACGGCCTGCGCCGGGCGATGCCCTTTGTTTGCGCCGTGCCCGTCGGCTGGGGCGTCATGCTCGGGCTGTGCGCCCTGGGCCTGGGCGCGCTGCTGCTGGCGGTGCCGCTGCTGGCCTGGGCGGTGAAGTTGCTCGGCGTTGCCTACCTGCTCTGGCTGGCCGCCAAATTAATCGGGGTCAGATTCCAATTTCCCCAATTTTCCCCTCAGTCCAGCTCCGCAGATTCACGGTCCGGCAACAGCCAGCCACCGGTCACCTTCTGGCAAGGCGCGGCGCTGCAGTTTGTCAACATCAAGGCCTGGCTGCTCGCCGTCGCCATCGTCAGCGGCTGGATTGCCGGGCGCGGCGACGCCGCTGTGCGCTTTGCCATCGTGCTGCCCGTCATGTTGTTCTATGCGTTTGCCAGCAACCTGACTTACGCCCTGGTCGGCTCGCTGTTGCGCGACTGGCTGGCCGGGCCCAACGGGTCGGGCCGGCGTCTGGTGTGGTTCAACCGCGTGATGGCGCTGGTGCTGGTGGCAACCGCCGTCTGGATGCTTTTCGTATGAGCGCCCTCCCCCTCACCGCCAAAGCGCCGCCGCATACCAACCAGGGGCTGTGGCTGGGCCTGCTCGGCATCGTGATTTTTTCAGTCACGCTGCCGATGACACGTCTGGCAGTGGGCAGCATGGAAGCGCCGCAAATGTCTGGCATGTTCATCGCGGCAGGGCGTGCAGTGGTTGCTGCCGCCTTGTCAGCCGTTTTTTTGCTGGTCACGCAGGCGCCGCTGCCCCGGCGCGCTGACTGGGAGCCGCTGCTCATCACAGCCGGCGGCGTGGTATTTGGCTTTCCGTTCCTCACCTCGATTGCCATGCGCCATGTGCAAGCAATGCATGCCAGCGTGATCGTCGGCGTGCTGCCGCTGGCCACCGCCGCCGTGGGCGCGCTGCTGCACCGCCAGCGGCCCTCTAGGGGGTTTTGGGCTTGTGCAGCGTTGGGCAGTGCGCTGGTGGTGGCGTTTGCTCTTTTAAAATCCGGCACCGCAGGCGGCGAGGTTTCCATTCGTTTTGCCGACTTGCTGCTGCTGGCCGCCATGTTGTGCGCTGCTGTCGGTTACGGCTACGGCGCCAGGCTATCGCAACGCATGCGCGCCGAGCATGTGATCTGCTGGGCGCTGGTGATTTCGTTGCCGCTGACGCTGCCACTGGCCTTCATCAGCTGGCCGCAAGCGCCAGTGAAGGCGGCTGCCTGGTGGGGCTTTGCCTATGTGGCGGTGTTTTCGATGTGGCTGGGCTTTTTTGCCTGGTACCGCGGCCTGGCGGTCGGCGGAACAGTGCGGGTCAGTCAAGTACAACTGGTGCAGCCGTTTTTATCCATGCTGTTCGCCGTGCCGCTGCTGGGCGAACGGCTCGATGCGGTGACAGTAGGATTTGCACTGGCGGTGATTGCGACCGTTTGTATCGGCAAGAAAATGCCCGTGGGCGTAGCAAAATGAACCCTCGAATCAACAGGAAACTGAAATGAACTGGAACATGGCCCAGCGCGCTGAAAAAATGAATCCGTCGGTGATCCGCGAGATTTTGAAAGTCACCGAAAAGCCCGGCATCATCAGCTTTGCGGGCGGACTGCCTTCGCCCAAAACCTTTCCGGTCGATGCTTTTGCCGCTGCCTGCGCCACCGTGCTGAAAACCGACGGCCGCGCGGCGCTGCAATACGCTGCCAGCGAAGGCTATGCGCCGTTGCGCGAATTCATTGCTGCCTCGCTGCCGTGGCCGGTCGACCCGGCGCAGGTGTTGATCACCACTGGCAGCCAGCAGGCGCTTGATTTGATCGCCAAGATTTTGATCGACAAGGATTCGAAAGTACTGGTGGAAACGCCGACGTATTTGGGCGCACTGCAGGCCTTCACGCCGATGGAGCCGGTTTTCGTCAGTGTGGCGAGTGATGCGGAGGGCATCGATGTGGATGACCTGTCGGCCAAGGCTGCGGGTGCGCGCTTTTTGTATGTGTTGCCCAACTTTCAAAACCCGACCGGCAACTCGATGAGCGAGGCGCGGCGCGCTGCGCTCAGTGCAACGGCACAACGCCTGGGTGTGCCGATTATTGAAGACAACCCCTACGGCGACTTGTGGTTTGACGCCCCGCCGCCGCCCACGCTCACGGCCCGCAACCCCGAAGGCTGCATCTACATGGGCTCGTTCAGCAAAACGCTGGCGCCCGGGCTGCGCCTGGGTTTTCTGGTGGCGCCCAAAGCGCTTTACCCCAAGTTGCTGCAGGCCAAGCAGGCCGCTGACCTGCACAGCCCCAGCTTTAACCAGCGCATGGTGGTAGAAGTGTTGAAGGACGGTTTTCTCGACCGTCATGTGCCGACCATTCGGGCACTCTACAAATC
>JANLYY010000167.1:0-4804 GCA_031365885.1 Polaromonas sp.
CGCGCACAGCACCAGCACGGCAAAACCCGCCAGGCGATCACGTCGGTACAGCAGGAAGTACACCGCGTAGGCCAAGCCCAGCACCACCGAAAAATACTTCGATAAAAACGCACAGCCGAGGAACAAGCCGGCCAGCGCATAGAGGCCACAAGCGGCGCGGTCCAGCTTCGCGCGGCGCTCGGCCCGCATCAGCGCGGCGGCTGACCAGGCGGACCAGAAAATCAGCGGCGTGTCGGTGGTGATCAGCATGTTGAGCCAGTTCACCGGTGCCAGCCAGAACAACAATACGGCCCAGGCGGCGCGCTCGCGATTCACGTCCTTGAGCCCCCACCAGACAGCGCCGCCCACGCCCAGCGGCAGCAAGACCACTGGCAGACGAAACGACCAGAGGCTGTCGCCCAGCGTCGCCCGCATCAGCGCAATCACCCAGCCGACCATAGGCGGATGGTCTGAATAGCCCCAATCGGGGTACACACCCCACCAGTAGAAAAACGCTTCGTCGCCGGTGATGGGAAAGGTCGCAGCAATCCAGAGCCGAAGCGCCAGTGAAGCGAGCCCTGCTGCCAGCAGCCACCGGGTGAGGCTGGGCGTGGTCAACGCGTCGGGAGCGACGATGGCGGGTTGGGAAAGCGACATTGGAACGTAAGAAATAAGGGACGAGCGCAGCGCAAAAATGACAAACGGCAGCCGCGCTAACGCAGGCTGATCTCCCTGCGAATGGCCGCACTATAAAGCAGGGTCGCAATGCCGATTGCCACCGCCAGCCAGAGCGTCAGCAGGCGGATCAACACCGTCACGGTGAGCGCCGTGGCAGCGCTGGCGCCGTGTGCCGCCAGTAGCCCGGCCAACACCGCCTCGGTGCCGCCCAGCCCGGCCGGCAGGGCCGACAGCGCACCGGCCACCATCGCCACCGCATAAAAACCGGTCACGGTCATTAGCGTGATGTCTACGCCGAGTTCGCGGCAGACCAGCCAGGCCGCCACGCCCTGCCCGGCCCAGGCTGCCAGCGTCAGGTTGAACCACACCAGCGGCCGCACCGTCAGGCAATGCCACGCTTCGCGCAGCCAGGCGAAGCGCACCCGCAGCGTCGCGCGCCACCACAGCGCCATTGCCAGCCCGATGAGCAGCACCAGCCCCAGCGCGGCCAGCGCCAGCATCACGGTGCGGGAATTCTTGACGCCTTCATGTTGGGCCAGCCAGACCACGCCAGGCAGGCACAACAGCAACAGGCACAGCAGGTCGGCCAGCCGCTCAGCGCCAAAAATCGCCAGGCTCTGCCGTGCGCCCAGCGGGTTGCTGGCCAGCATCAGCCCGCGCGTGGCCTCGCCGATGTTGCCGGGCGTTGGTGTGAACGCGTAGCCGGCCAGGTACAGACGCAAGCCCTGCAGCCAGCCGTAATGCCGGCCGTAATGCGCCATCCACAGCCGCCAGCGCATGCCGCGCAGGCCGTAGCCCAACAAACACAAGACAGTAGCCTGCAGGCCGACCCATGACCAGAGCCGGGCCAGCGAAGCGGTCATCGCGCCGGGGCTGTCGCCCCAGATCAGCAAGGCGGCCGCATAGGCCGTCGCTACCAGGCCCAGCATCAGTAGCAGCTGCTTGATGGGCAACCGACTCGGCTCCCCGGCAACAGGAACCGAATCGGGCATCACAGCCAGCGGCTTGAAAAAATCAGCAGCCACAGTACGCCCGCCGCCAGAATCCATGGGTCGCGCAGCAAATCACGCGCAACGTCTTCGCCGTGGCCACGATGGACCTGGTAGGAATAACGCATCATGCCGAAGATCACCACCGGCACGGTGTAGACCAGCCGCTCGCCGTGCTGCACCAGCGCCTCCGGGCTGGTCGCAAACAGGCTATAAGTCGTCAGCGTGGCCGTCATCGTTGCGGCCATGAAAGTGTCGAGCAAAGCCGCCGGGTAGTACGCCAGCACGGCGCGCTGGCTGGCCTCGTCCTGAAAACTCTCGGCCTTGCGTTTGGAAAAACCAAGGAACAGCGCGACAAAAATGCCAGTCAGCAACAACCAGCGCGAAGGCGGTATGCCGACGGCCACCGTGCCTGCCAGCAGGCGCAGCATGAAGCCGGTCGCGATGATGGACACGTCGAGCACCGGCACCTGTTTGAGACGCCACGAATAGGCCAGATTAAGCACCGCATACAAGCCCAGCAGCAGCAGCAAAGTCCGGTTGTTGGCAACCAGCAGCAGCACCGCTGCCAGCAGCACAGCGCCTAGCGCCAGCGCGGCCGGTGCCGAGACAGCACCGCTGGCAAGCGGGCGATGGCGCTTGCTCGGATGCAGCGCGTCGCTGGCGCGGTCATGCCAGTCATTAATGATGTAGACCACGCTCGACAGACAGCAAAACGCGGCAAACGCATACAGCACGCGCTGCATCAGCGGGCCATCACTCCAGGTCTGGCTGAACAGCAGGCCGGCAAACACAAACGCATTTTTCACCCACTGATGCGGCCGCATCAGGCGGATCAAAGCCAGCGCGCCTGACGTTCGGGCTGGCGGGGAAATGGGGTGAGGTGGGGGAGGCGGCGAAGGCATCGGGCGTGGGGAAAGCGTCCCGCAGGGAAGCGATGCTTGAGCATAACTGAGTCGCCTGCAGCGCCGCAGACCGACGCACAGGGCGTATTGCCACGCTCTCCGCAATAGCCCTGCACACGCTTTCAGTCGCCCGGACTGAAAAACCTTTTGCTATTAATTTAAGAGCTGCTTACGCAGGTATTTACTGGGCTAGAAGCCAAAAACACTCTCAATGCAGGACTGAAACAGGCTAAAAAGGCAGTCTCTCGCCCCGGTAGTCCACCAGGCTGCCAGTGTCTGCCGGCGTCAGGCGATCAAGCACCCGTAGCAAATCTTCAGCTGCCTCTTGCGGCGGTCGTACCTGCAAGCCCGCCTTTGCAAACGGCTGGCTCAGCGCCGTATCGACTGTGCCCGGATGCAGCGCCACGCAAATGCTTTCCTTGTTGCGACGCGTCAGCTCAATCGACGCGGTTTTGACCAGCTGGTTCAAGGCGGCCTTTGAGGCGCGGTAGCCATACCAGCCACCCAGCGCGTTGTCGCCAATGCTGCCGACTTTGGCCGACACGAAGCCCGCCACGCAGCGCCCGGTCTTGGGCAGCAGCGGCAAAAAATTTTTCATCACCAGCGCCGGGCCAATCGCGTTAATGGCAAAGACGTGCTGCAGGTAGGCGGCGTCGAGGTGGCTCCAGCTGCGTTCGGGCTGGCCCTGATCGCCATGCAGGAAACCGCTGGCGACGATGAGCAGGCGCAGCTCGCAACCCGATTCAACGCATGCCTGGTTGACCTGCTGCGCGGCCAAGGCGATGCTGCCATCGTCCAGATAGTCGAGCTGCACTTCCGCGCTGCGACCCAGCCCCAGCACCTTTGCATACGTGCCGCTTTGCCGCAGATCAGCCAGCAGCGCAGCGCCCAGTCCACCGCCGGCGCCGATGACGACGGCCATTCCATCCGGTTTTTCAGTCATGCTGTTTGCTATTAAATAAATAGCTGCTTGCGCAGGTTATGCCTGGGCTAGAGGCTATTTTTATCATCAAAATGGCTGGTATGGGCGTTGACAGACGCCGCACAAGATCAAGCCTCGTCCATGAACCGCACCTTGACGCTCTTGCCCTTGACGCCCCCGGCGCTGAGTTTTTGCTGCGCCTGGCTGGCAATGGCGCGGTCAACGGCGACGTAGGTCGAAAACTCGTTGACGTTGATCTTGCCGACTTGTTCACGGGTGAATGGCGGCACGTTGCCGGCTTCACCAGTCAGTGCGCCCAGCACATCGCCGGCGCGGATTTTTTCCTTGCGACCACCGACGATTTGCAGCGTCACCATGGGCGGCAGCAGCGGCTCGTTGCTGGCCGATGTCAGTTCAGCCAGCTTGTGCCATTCGGACTCGGCTTTTTGCAGCTGCTCGATCTTGCCGACCGAACCCATCTCGTCCATGCTGGCCAGGCTGATGGCCCAGCCCTCTTCGTCGGCGCGGCCGGTGCGGCCAATGCGGTGAATGTGGATTTCTGAATCAGGCGTCACGTCCACATTGATGACCATTTCCAGCTGCGAAATATCCAGCCCGCGCGCCGCCACATCGGTCGCCACCAGCACCGAACAACTGCGGTTGGCAAACTGCACCAGTACCTGGTCGCGCTCGCGCTGTTCCAGTTCGCCAAACAAGGCCAGCGCGCTAAATCCCTGGCTTTTCAGCAAGGCCACCAGCGCACGGCACTGCGACTTGGTATTGCAAAACGCCAGCGTGCTGCCCGGGCGGTAGTGGCGCAGCACCTGGGCGACCGTATTCAGGCGCGCCTCGTCGTGGTCGCTGTCGGGCACCTCATACCAGCGCTGGCGAATCTTGCTTTTCTCGTGCTGCGCCTGCACCGCAATCGTCTGGGGCTGCTTCATGAATTGCTGGCTGATTTTGGCGATGCCTTCCGGATACGTCGCTGAAAACAGCAGCGTTTGCCGCTCTTTCGGGCACTGCCTGGCCACCACGCTAATGTCGTCGTAAAACCCCATGTCGAGCATGCGGTCAGCCTCGTCAAGCACCAGCGTCGTCATCGCTTCCAGGCTCAAGTTGCCGCGTGCCAGATGGTCCATGATGCGGCCCGGCGTGCCGACCACGATATGTGCGCCGTTCTCCAGGCTGGCGGTCTGGTTGCGCAGCGGCACACCGCCGCACAGCACCACCACCTTGACGTTTTCTTCGGCCCGCGCCAGCCGGCGAATTTCGGTAGCGACCTGGTCGGCCAGCTCGCGCGTCGGGCACAGCACCATCGCCTGCACGGCAAA
>JANLYY010000232.1:0-28112 GCA_031365885.1 Polaromonas sp.
GAACATCTCGGGGGCCATGCGACTGCGTCGGCGCAGTACAAAGAAAAGCGTGATGACCCCGCCCAGTAAAAATGCGGCAGGCCCGAACCACAACAGCGCCGTCGTACTCTTGAGCGGTGGCCGGTAAAGAACAAAGTCACCGTAGCGCGCGGTCATGTAGTCAATGATCTGCTTGTCGTTTTCGCCGCGCGCCAGCATTTCGCGTACCTGTTGGCGCAGATCGACTGCCAGGCCCGCGCTTGAATCGGCAATCGTCTGGTTTTGACAAACCAGACAGCGCAATTCGGAGGCAATCCGCATCACGCGGGCTTCCAGCACCGGGTCTTCGACAGCGGGCGCAGCCTCTTTCGCGCGCACTAGTTGCGCCGTCGCCAGCAGAAAAATGAGACTACCCGCCAGAAAAAGATTGATCAAGCTGCGGTTAAGGAAGCGCGGATTAATTCGCGTGGATGCGCGACGCTCGAATTGGGATGGGCTGCAAGGCGGTTTTTGCAGCAAATATCGAGATATTTGCAAGAAAACCAACGCCGCAGACCGCCCAATTCGAGCGATCGCACGCCGCGATGAATTGATCCGCGCTTCCTTAACCATTGAGTTGCCTCACGAGCGGTTCGACCCGGGAACGAAGCACCTCGGGCGTCAACGGGCCAATGTGCTTGAAACGTATCGAGCCCTGCTTGTCAATGATGAAGGTCTCGGGTACGCCGTACACACCCCAGTCGATGCCGACACGACCATCCTGGTCGAACATGGACGCGGCGTAGGGATCGCCGAATCGAGCCAGCCATTGCTGCCCTTCAACGCGGCCATCCTTGTAGTTGAGGCCGTAGACCGGCAGCAACTGACGGGCGGCAAATTGCATCAGCAGCGGGTGTTCTTCACGGCAGGCCACGCACCACGACGCCCAGACATTGAGCATCCAGACCTTGCCTAGCATGTCCTCGCGGCGAATGGTTTGTTGCGCGTTGTCGAGCCGGGTCAGCGAGAAAGCGGGTGCTGGCTTGCCGATCAGCGGTGAAGGAACCTCCTTGGGATTGAGCGTCAATCCGGCAGCCAGGAAAACCACCAGACCAAAAAATACGACCAGAGGAATAAGGAACTTCAGAATCTTCATGCCGTGGCACCACCCGCCAGCGCAGCCTGCCTGGCCTGCTCGCTGCGCAACTTGACCCGGTAGCGGCGGTCTGACGCGGCCAGCAAGGCGCCCATGCCCATGATCAGGCAACCGCCCCAGATCCAGTCAATAAAGGGCTTGACGTAGACGCGGACAATCCAGGCACCCTGGCCGTCCACAGCCTCCCCAAGCGCCACGTAAAGGTCACGCGTCAAGCCGGTTGCAATGGCGGCCTCGGTCATTGGGTTCTGCTGAACCCGATACACACGCTTTTCAGGCAGCATGTCGCGCAGCCGCTTGCCGTTATGACTTACTTCCACCAGGCCTTGCATGGCAGAAAAATTAGGCCCGGAAATTTCGCGCGCGCCACGGAAGGTAAATGTGTAGCCGTTGATGGTCGTGCTGTCGCCGATGTCCATCTTCACGTCGCGCTCGACCTCATAGGTTTTGACCATCACCACGCCGAGGCAGAAGACCGCCACACCCAGATGGGCCAGCATCATTCCCCAGATCGCGCGCGGCACCTGCGCCATGCGCTGGGGCACATCCTTGAGTGAACGCTGTCCTTGCGACGGACCGACGCGCTCCCACAGGTCGGTCAGGATTGAACCGATGATCCAGAATGCCATCCAGAGGCCGAGCGTGGTTGCCAGGGTGATGCGCCCTGCCACCCAGCCGGCAGCCAGCGCAACTACCGCGCTGACACCGAAGGCCCAGCGCAGCCGCCTTGCCAGATCGGGCAATTCGGCTTGTCTCCAGCGCGTGAGCGGGCCGATACCCATCAGGAAGACAACCGGTGCCATCAAAGGGGCGAAAACCGAATCAAAATAAGGCGGGCCGACGGAAATTTTTCCCATGCCCAGCGCGTCGAGCAGGAGCGGATAGAGCGTGCCCAGCAACACAGCGCCTGCGGCTACCAGAAACAGCACGTTGTTGCCAAGCAATGCGGTTTCGCGTGAGATCAGTTCAAACCGTGCCCCCAGCCCGACTTTGGGCGCACGCCAGGCGTACAAGGCCAGCGACGAACCGATCGTGATGCTCAGAAAAACCAGGATGAATACGCCGCGCGCTGGGTCGGTTGCAAATGCGTGAACCGACGACAAAACCCCTGAGCGAACCAGAAACGTACCCAACAGGGACAGCGAAAAAGCCGTGATGGCCAGCAGCACCGTCCAGGACTTGAAACTGCCCCGCTTTTCAGTGACTGCCAGCGAATGGATCAACGCGGTTCCGACCAGCCAGGGCATGAAGGAGGCGTTTTCAACCGGGTCCCAAAACCACCAGCCGCCCCAACCCAGTTCGTAGTAAGCCCACCAGCTGCCCAGACCAATGCCGATGGTCAAAAACATCCAGGCAATGTTGGTCCACGGGCGAGTCCACCGGGCCCAGGTCGCATCAAGATTGCCGCCAATCAGGGCCGCAATGGCAAAAGCGAACGCGACCGAAAAACCAACATAGCCCATATACAACAAGGGTGGGTGAAAAATCATACCCGGGTCTTGCAGCAGCGGATTGAGGTCGCGGCCGTCTGAAGGCACGGGGAAAAGACGCTCGAAAGGATTGGACGTGATGAGCGTAAAAAGCAGGAAGCCCACGCTGACCAGGCCCATGACAGCAAGCACGCGCGACAAAACAGGCAAGGGCAAATGCGCACTGAAGCGCGCCACAGCGGCCATCCAGCCAGTCAGCATCAGCAGCCATAGCAGCAGGGAGCCCTCATGCCCACCCCACACAGCGGCGATGCGGAACTCCAGCGGCAAGGCTGAATTGGAATTGGATGCGACGTAAAGCACCGAAAAATCGTGCCGCACAAAGGACGCGGCGAGGCAGATAAATGAAATGACGACCAACCCGAACAACACGTAGGCGGCAGGCCGGGCCAGCGACATCAACGCGTCATTGGAACGCGCAGCGCCGACCATTGGCAAGGTGCCAAGGGTGATGGCAACACCAAGACCCAACCAAAGCAAAAAGTGACCGATCTCAGGAATCATGGTTTTGGCTCCGCCACCACGGTGGTTGCAACTTTCCCATTGACTACAGAGGCACGCTTGAGTGCCTCTGCTGCTTCTGGGGGCATGTAATTTTCATCATGTTTGGCCAGCACTTCGCGGGCTTCAAAGGTGCCGTCTTTCAATTGCCCCTGCGCCACCACGCCTTTGCCTTCCTTGAACAGGTCTGGCAGGATGCCGTTGTAGCGCACAGGCACCGACCGGGCTGTGTCAGTCACGACAAAGCTGACAGACACACCGTCGCGTTTGACACTGCCGGCTTCGACCAGTCCGCCCAGCCGGAAGGTGCGTCCGGTTGGCGCTTCCTTGGAGGCGATCTGGGACGGCGAGTAGAAGAAAACGAGGTTGCTTTGAAAGGCATTGAGCACCAGTGCGGCGGCAACACCGACGATGCAAAGTACCCCTGCGGCAATGGCAAGACGTTGATGACGAGGTTTCATTTCAAATTAATCCTGAATATTGGTTTCGTCCAGCGCACGCAAGGCCTGCCGGTGTCTTCGCGCAGCCAGCCACGGCTCGATCATCATGAAGGCGAACGCCAGCGCATACGAGCCCCAGACATAAAGGCCATATCCGCCCATGGCTATAAAGTCGCTCAAGCTGTTCCACTTCATGCTGGCACCTTTGCAACATTAGCCGTCTTGCTCGCAAGGGCGACAACCCAGTCAGCGTGCGCTTCTCTTTCAAGCACAATGGCGCGGGTTCGCTGAAACACCACTGCAAACGCATAGGCCCAACAGGCCACTGTCATCAGCAGCATGGCGTTCAGCATGGTCTCTGCCATTTTAGGCGCCGCCGACATGCTGATGCTTGCGCCCTGGTGCAGAGTGTTCCACCACCGCACCGAAAAGTAGATGATCGGCACGTTGACGGCGCCAATAAGCGCCAGTAGCGCGCCAGCGTGGTCAGCTCGGCGCACGTCATCGATGGATTCGGTCAGGGCGATATAGCCAACATACAAAAAAAGCAGAATCAACTCTGACGTAAGGCGGGCATCCCAGACCCACCAGGCACCCCAGGTCGGTTTGCCCCACAGCGCGCCGCTCCACAGCGCGAGAAAAGTAAACATGGCGCCGGTAGGGGCAATGGCTCGCGCAACCATGGACGCCAGCCGCGCATTAAATGCCCAGCCGATGACAGCCCATCCAGCCATCACCAGATAAAGCAGCATGGACATCCAGGCCGCCGGCACATGGATGAAAATAATCCGGTACGCATCGCCTTGCGTGGCATCGGTTGGCGCAACTAGAAAGCCGACATAGAGCCCGGCAAGCGCAAACACTATGGCGATGGCCCACAGCCAGGGCAACAGTTTGCTGCTCAACGAATAAAACCGCGACGGCGCGGCAAAAGTAAAAAAGGGGTTCAAGGCCTGGCACCAGAAAACATAGCTGAAAATGCAGCAATCTAATTCACGAAGTCGAGATACGCAACGCAGCTGCGGCCGCTGGCGGTGCGCCCACCAATGACAACAGTAAAAGCGCGGCCAGCAGCGAAAAATGTCCGCTTGCCGAAAGGCCAGCATCCACCATCGCAACCGCACCACTGCCGAAGATCAACACCGGTATGCACAGTGGCAAAACCAGCAAAAGTATCAGCACACCACCGCTTCGGAGTCCCAGCGTCAGCGCGGCGCCAACACCGCCCAGCAGACTCAGAATTGGCGTACCGAGGCACAAGCTCGCAGTCATCGCGATGATAGCGGCTTGCTGCATGTCAAAAAGCAGACCCAGCAGCGGCGCCGTCAATATCAGAGGCAGACCTGTCAGCAGCCAGTGCGCCAGCGATTTGCCGGCCGCGATCAAGACGGTAGACTGGCTCGACAGCAGCATCTGTTCCAGCGAGCCATCCGCGTGGTCTCCTGTATACAACGTACCGAGCGACAGCATCGCCGCCAGCAAAGCACATACCCAAACCACGCCGGGTGCGATCTGCCTCAGGATTTGCGGCTCCGGCCCAACACCGAGCGGAAAAAGACTGGCTGCAAAAACGAAAAAAGCGACTGGCAGCAAGGCTTCGAACCTGCGCCTCCGTGCGAGCCGAAGATCACGCCCGGCCACCAGCCACAACACGCCCAGACTCATGGCGAAGTGCGCCCGCCAAGCTGAAGCTGCCGCACATCCGCGCTGACAAGATTTAGCGGCACATGCGAGGTCATGACGACACCGCCGCCGCGCCCAAGATGCTCCATTAACAAGCCACCTATAGCCTCGATACCTTCGGCGTCCAGCGAATCGAAAGGCTCATCAAGTACCCACAAGCCCGCATGACGCTCCAGCGCCAGTCGGGACAGCGCGACACGACGCCGTTGCCCTTGCGAAAGGTTGCGGACCACAACATTCCGCCGGTGGTGAATCGCCAGGCGACGAAGCGCCAGACCCAGGGCTTCGTGGTCGCAAGGCCGTCCATGCAGTCGGGCAACAAAAGCTAGCGACTCCAGCGCACTTAAATCGTCCTTCAACCCATTGGTGTGGCCGATATACACAAGCGTCTTTCTGAAGGCGTACGTGTCTTTGGCGTGAAAAGCGAGCCGGCCCTCACCAGCGTGCGAAAGCCCCGCCAGAATACGAAGCAGACTGGTTTTGCCACTGCCATTCGAACCGCGCAACCAGAGCAGCTGCCCAGGTTGACATTCGAAATCGAGACCCTTGAAAAGCCATTCACCGGCCCGACGGCAGCTCAATCCTCTTGCAATCAGCCAACCGGCACTTGAAAAATCAGAAATCGTAGCGCACCCCTAAATAGTAGAAAGCAAGATTCGACGCCTCCGAGCGGGTGGGAGAGGACAGCTTTGACCGTTGGTAAGAAAACTCGGATTCCAGAGAGATTCGTTGCATCGCCCGAAAGGTCACGCGCAAGCCTGGAGTCCAGCGTGTATTCTTCAACCCTGTGGAATCGCTCTGCGTATAAAAGTTCAATGAGGGCTCAACCTGCCAGTTCGGTCCTACGCTGGAAAGATTGTTGTAAGCGAGAAGGGTGCCCCGGTAGGTCGGGCCGCGCAAAATGCTTGCGTTAAACAGTTGCGTGTCACGCGCGGAATAAATGTTGGAGCCGATTAACTGGGCGCCCACGCTCCAGATGTTGCCTGTGCTGGGACTGCCGGCCGGGAGAATGACAGGTACAGGCCTTACTTCACCAACCTTGGTGAAGCGCACGTCAGAGCCTACTTGCCAATTCGGAGAAACTGGCGTTGTCACACCCAACAAGGCCTGTGTCTGAAAGGCGGTGATTCCCCTGACCTGGTCCCTGAGAGAGTCAATGGTATTTGTCGCCAAAAGATCCTGAAGTCGTCTTGCAGGCGTAGGCAAATTGGGATCAGGAAAAAAAAGAATATTGCCCAGAGACAAGATTGGCGTGGCACGTCGGTCAAAAAGGAAATTGAACACGGTTGTGTCTGGCAACTGCCAGGTTCCCTGCAAGGAAGCAATGTTGACTTTTTTCAGGATAGTGTCGTAGTCCAGCTGGCTGAAAGCAGAGACCCCGCCGCTGAAGTATCGCAAGTCTGCACCCAATGCACGCCGGTCCACCGCCGCGTCTATCGTTTGTTGATTAAAGTAAAGGCTTCCGCTTAACTCGTTGGTGAGGGCCTCCGCGTCAATCCACGCACCATACAAGCGCCTGCGGGTGTCCAGTAGTTCATCGGTGGGCACACCGGCTACAGCATTGACCTTCCACTTCGGCGCAAACGCGTAGCCGCCTTGAAGTCCATCAAACCGATACAGCACACCCCCGCCGGTAGGCGACTGCCTACCAAGCCGAAAACTGGTTCCGTTGATGAATGATCGACGGTCAAGATACAGCGCGGACAAGCGGTTGCGGTCACGCCCGTTCGGCCGGAAATCAGCTGTGTAGGAATCCCGCAAGACAAATCGGGTGTCACTCTCGGCATTCCGACGTCGCCAGTTCAAATCCACCGTCGTCTGTAACTGGTTTTGAACCGTGTCAGAAATGTCGTTGGTGCTTGCCAGTTGCGGCAGCCCACTGATGGGGGAGTCCTGAAATTCCTGTGAACGGGTCTTCGATTTACCACCGAAATAAAAAGCAGACAGCGAGCCGCTCCACGGGGACGTAACTTCTTCAGCCACCTTGCTTTCGGTGGGCGCAATTGTCTTTGCGGGAAGACTGGCCAATTGCTCGCGGACTCGGTCGCTCGCCTGACCAGTCGGGTAAAGGCTAATAAACAATTCGAACTCACTGCGGGCGCCCTCCACGTCACCCAGCTTGAGGCGTGCCTGGCCGACAAGTTGTTGCGCCTTGCGCGTTGCAGAATTAAGCGGTAAGTTGAGAAGCTGATTCAGAGGCTCCAGTGCTGCCGCCGCATCACTGCGGTCATAAGCCGCTTGCCCGGCCGCAAATAGAGTTTCAGCCGTGTCATTGATCTCAGCAGAAGTCGCTGGCCCCTGCCCCGTTGCTTCCGGGGTCGAGGTCAATACGCCAGCGCGTGCTGTCGGCAGTGTCGATACCACTGCACTTGGGAACCGTCCCAGCAGCAGTTTGCGAGCGCTTTCTGCTTCAGGCAGAGTGGCAAAGTAGCCAACGTTGGTGTCAAGAACCGTTCTGCCGCTCACCACGCGCGGGGAGGTAAAGGTTTCGTATTCCTGCAAGGCGGCCGGGATAGAAATCGATGCTGAGGCGTCAGGATCGGCAGGTGCCGGAATGGTCACGAAATACGGGCGTGCGGCGTTTTCAGCACGCGTTGGAATGGCGGGAATTGAAGGGACTCGAACCACAGGTCCCATTCCTTCGATGATGATCTCGATACTCTTGTTCCCACGACCTGGGCGAACCGAATACCGCGTCGGATTGGCAAACTGAACCACAAGTTTTCGGTTCAGGCTTGAGCCATCGACGGTTTCGTCCGAGATAACAATCTTCGATGCACCGTCGCCACCGATAATTTTCCGCTGCCCTGCAGCCAGACTGGGGTTTTCACGTGCAGGCAGGACGTTGTAGAAAATCTGACCCAGATCGCCGGCACGCGAAGTGACCGTACGGCGATATTGAATCGGGACGACAAATCGCACCGTTGCGATGGCGTTGGCTCCGTCTTTTCGCAGATCCACTTCCTCGATCAGCTGCGCCTGCGCGGTGAACGAAATAAACCCGGCGAACAGCCCAGCCACTCTCCAAAAACTTGTTTTTTTCATAGATTTTCCGTTGCTAGCATTGCAGGCCCTCCCCCAGCGATGCTTGCCGATGTAAGCCCGTCGCATCTTAATTCCTGCGGGCATCAAGGAAGCCCTTTTTCTTAATTCCAGTTCGTGTAGGTTGCGCCTCTGCTGCCCAATGGCCGATGGCAGCCGGACTCAGAGCAATCAGTTGCAGGCGGGGTTTTGGTTTTATGAGTAAGCGCCATCTTCTGCATATTGCCGAGGTAGTTCGTTCCGCTGGAATGGCATGCCTTGCATGACCCGGCACCTCCGCCCAGGCTGTTGTTGTGATTCATGCGTAGCGTCGTCCAGCTTGTGGTGCCAGTGTGGCAGGTGTTGCAGTCCATCGAGGCTCCATTGAGCAGCAGCATCTCTGGAATGTGATTAACCGGTTTCGCCAGGGCGCCCGTTCTGCCCTGCGTAACGTAGCTGCCGTTGTGGCAGGACTTGCAGGTTGACGTCGTGACCACGCTGTGGTTCATCGTCGCCCCGACAAAACTGGTTTGGGAGCGATGGCACGAATCACATTTCGCAACGCCGCCAACCACCGGGATGTGCGTTACAGATTTGCCTTTGGCGGTCAAGCCGTTGTGACAGGTGTCGCAGGTGCCAGTGCCGACTGCATTGGCGGGCGAATGGGCAAACACCACGGTTAACCAGCTCGCGGTTGATCGATGGCAGCTCTCGCAGGTCATCACGCCCACATGTACCGGTGTGTTCGGGCGGGCCCGGGCCGGCGGAAAAAGACCGGTGTGGCAGCCCGCGCACTGCCCTGCGACAGTGACGCTGCCATGAAAGCGGGCTGGCGCCCAAGCCGAAAAACCACCGCGATGGCAGGTGTCGCAATTGGTGATGACCACGCCCGTCAACGTCTGATACGGAATATGCGTCGCCGGTCGCGCATGGGCCGGTGGATAGGCGCCACTGTGACAGCCCGAACACTGGCCGGCCACGATGACCTGCGTGTGATTGAATCTTGACGGCAACCAGGCGGTGGTGGTGTGGCAGCTCATGCAATTTCCCGCACCGACCGGAATATGCAAGGCCGATTTTCCGGTAGCCGTGGTGCCGTTGTGGCAGGTAGCGCAATTTGTTGCCGCGGTGAATGTGCTGTGATTGACTTTTGCACCCGCCCACCCAGTTGTGCGATGGCAGCTTTCGCAGTTGGTTACCCCGGTGTGGATCGGCGTTGCCGGTTTGCTCACGGCGGGTGGGAAACTGCCGTTGTGGCAAGTCGAGCATTGCGCACTGACCGAAACGCTACTGTGAAAACGCGCGGGTGCCCAAGTCGCAAAGCCGGCTGTGTGACAGGTATCGCAGTTGGTTATCGCCGCCCCTGACAGCGCCTGGTAGGGAATATGCGTCACCGGCCGGCCATCGGCTGGCGGAAACGCGCCGCTGTGACAGGTGGAGCACTGGTTCGCTACGACGGTCTGCGTGTGGTTAAACCGTGAAGGCTTCCAGACGGTCGTTGTGTGGCAGCTGATGCAGTTGGCGGCGCCAGCCGGAATATGGACAGCCGGCTTGCCAGTGGCAGCGGCGCCGTTGTGGCAAGTCGCGCAGTTAGTGGCGATTGTGAAGCCGCTGTGGTCAACTTTGGCGCCCGCCCATCCCGTGGTCTTATGGCAGACCTCGCAGTTGGTGACGCCGGCGTGAATCGGCGTGGAAGGCTTCGTGCCGATGTGGCATGTGGCGCACTGGTTGATGACTGAGACGCTGCTGTGAAGCCTGGCTGGCGCCCAGGCGCCGAAGCCGGCTTTGTGGCAGGTGTCGCAGTTCGTGATGGCCACGCCGCTCAGGCGTTCGTACGGCGTGTGGTTGACGGTGCGTCCATCAGCCGGCGGGAAGGCGCCACTGTGGCAAGTGGAACATTGGTTGGTAACAGTAGCCTGCGTGTGATTGAACCCGCTAGGCTTCCAGGCACTGGTGTTGTGGCAGCTGACGCAATTGCCGGTGGTCGGAATATGGATCCCCGACTTGCCGATCGCCGTAGCGCCGTTATGGCAGCTTGCGCAGTTGGTGGCCGCAGTGAGGATGCTGTGATCAACCCTAGCCCCGGTCCAAAGCGTGGTGGTGTGACAGCTGATGCAATTGGCCGTGGTGGGCAGGTGGTTGCCAGGCTTGCCGGTGGCGTTGGTGCCGTTATGGCAGCTGGCGCAGTTGGTCGCCGCCGTAAACATGGCGTGGTCGGGCTTGCCCCCCCTCCAGCCGGTTGTCTTGTGGCAGCTCTCGCAGGTCGCCGCAGTAGGCAGATGGTTTGCCGGCTTGCCGACGGCCAGCGGGTTGGCGCCGGTGTGGCAGGTGGCGCACTGGACGCTGACGGTGACACTGGCGTGCAACTTGGCCGGCGCCCATGCCGCAAAGCCGCCTTTATGGCAGCTCTCGCAGCCGGCATTAGCGCCAATGGCAGTCACGTTTTGGTACGGAATGTGGTTGGCGGTCTTCCCATCAGCTGGCGGAAACGCGCCGCTGTGGCATATTGCGCACTGGCCGGCTACGGTCACCTGGGTATGGCTGAATTTAGTCGGCTTCCAGCCTTTCACCGCGTGGCAGCTCAGGCAGCTGACGCTGGCAGCCACCGGTATGTGTATGGCGGGCTTGCCGATGGCACTGGTGCCGTTGTGGCAACTGGCGCAATTGGTCGCCGCAGTGAACGCGGCGTGGTCTGGCTTGGCGCCCTTCCATCCGGTAGTTTTGTGGCAACTATCGCAGGCAGCCTGCGTTGTAATGTGCCCAGACGGCTTTCCGGTCGCCGTACTTCCGTTGTGGCACGACGCGCAGGAACCTGCTGCGACACCAGCGTGATTGAATTTGGCGCCACCAAATGACTGGGTGTTGTGGCAAGTCTCGCAACTGAGCTGCGTTGGAATGTGGTTGACGGGCTTGATGGTATTGGCGGGCGAAATACGCAGGCCGCTGGTATGACAGCTCGCGCAATCTTTGGGCGTGCCTTTAAACACGCCATTGATGTGGCACGACTCGCAACGCTGCGACGTATGAATGCCGGTCAACGGAAAACCGGTTTTGACGTGGTCAAAGCTGCGCAGCGGCGTTTGTGACAGCGTTTGTGCACCCGCAAGTACGAATAAAAAAGCAAGCGCATACCGCAGCAGGCGCGGCAGAAGATGCGCAACCCGTGCGGGATACGCGCTATGCAAGAGCTTCATAGTGCCCTCCTCTATTCCACATTCCAGATCGCGAGCTGATGAGCCCGCCTCATGAAGTGGCTACTCTCCCCAAACATCGTTATGTTTACCGCCGCCATCTCCCCGGATGGAAGCGACAGGCCGATGCGTCCTTTTATTTTTTTCCAGTGCTCGGTCTGGTGACACGTTTCACAACGCATGCCGAACTGCCCGTCATGCACATCGTCTGAACGATGGCAGGCCACGCAAGTCGTCCCCACAGACGCTGAATCTTTTCCCTTCGGCGCCTCCAGCTTGTGGCAGCTTTCGCACTTCACTTTGTTGTGCGCGCCATCGAGTGGATATTTGGCCCGCCTGGTGTGGTCAAAATCCCAGGTCGTCCAGGCGCGGGTGTTGTGGCAGCTCTCGCAGCGCTCGCCAAACTTGAGCTTGTGCTTGTCTTCTTTTTTATGGCATGAATAGCAATCGCGCGGCGTGTCCTTAAACAGGGCGTTTTTGTGGCAGTCCTTGCACACCACAGCGCCATGGCGTCCCGTGAGCGGGAAACGGCTCAGGTTGTGGTCAAACTTTTCGACTTTCCAGGAGCGGTCGGTATGACACTGTTCGCACTGTTTCCCCTGCTGGCCTTCGTGCTTGTCATCCTTTTTGTGGCAGCTGTAGCAGTCGATCGGCGTGTTGCGATAGCTATTGAGGTCTTTGTGGCAGCCGCTGCACTTCAGTTTTGCATCCGCATGCGCGTTGCGAAGCTGAAACTTCGTCAAGTCATGATTGAAGCGGCCCGCAGTTGTCTTCCAGTCGCGCTCGCTGTGGCAATCAGCGCAGGACTTGCCCAGCGTGCCCTCGTGCTTGTCTTCCTTCTTGTGGCAGCTATAGCAGTCCTTGGGGGCTTCCTTGAACATCGCGCTTTTGTGACAGTCCTTGCAATCTGCCTGCACGTGCTTGCCCAGCAGCGGGAAGCTGGTCTGGTCGTGATTGAACTTGGCCGGCTCTTTCCAGCTACGCTCGCTATGGCAGCTTCCACAGTCACGTCCTAGCGAATCTTTGTGCTTGTCGTCCGCTTTGTGGCATGCATAGCAATCCCCGATCAGCTTGCCGCGGTAAACATTTCCTTTGTGGCAGTCCGTGCATTTCGTGGTCTTGTGCTTTCCCCGCAGCACGTACTTTGTATCCACGTCATGATTAAAGCTGGTCGGCTTCCAGGCCTTGGCGTCGTGGCAGGTTTCGCATTTTTCGCCAAACTGGCCCTTGTGCCCTTTCTGGTCATCATCTTTTCGGTGGCAGCCAATGCACGTTCTAGGCGTGTCCTTGTACTCACTGGTTTTATGGCAGCCGCTGCACTTCACATCGACGTGCTTGCCAGCCAATGAAAACCGGGTCTTGTCGTGGTCAAAGCGGGTCGTTTCTTTCCAGCCGATGTCCGAATGGCAGTCTGCACATTTGGAGCCCAGTGAGCCTTTGTGAACGTCGTCCTTTCGGTGACATGCATTGCAGTCTTGCGGTACCTCCCGGTACTTTTTTCCGGCGACATGGCACTTTTCGCATTCGACTTTCTGGTGTTTATTGCGAAGCGCGTAGTCAGTCTGGTTGTGATCGAACTGCTTTTTGTCGAGCAATACGATCTGGGCGCCACGTCCTTTGTGATCGGTATGGCAAACATTGCAGGCCTGCGGCTTATTACGTCCATGAAAGCCTGCGCGGGCTCGCATATCAGAGCCGACTTCCTTGTGGCAGCTCATGCAAAGCCCGTCCTGGGCCTTGCGGTCGAACTTGACATGGCATTGCGCGCAGTCGTTCTCCAATTTCACATGGGCCTGGACCAGCTTGCCCGGCGCCAAGATGGATTCGATGCCCTGTGCCCGCGCGCCCGCAGCAAACGTACCGGTGATCCCCAAAACGACGAACCATAGTAAGAGCCGCAAGCGACTGACGTTTTGCCATCGTTGCAATCCAGGCCCTGCCACTCAATAAGCGTGAACAGCGATCACATGCACGACTGCACTGATGATCAGCAAATAAACGAAGGGGACGTGCGCAACATGCCACAGCGAGAAAAGGCGTTCGTAGGCGGTGTACTGCGCCACGCGAACCACCGACTTCAGATAGCGGCGAATCAGCTTTCGCGCCAGCCGCTCGCGTTTGGCCACACTGTTTCCGTCCCAACCCGTCTGAAGGGCCAGATCACGCAGCGGCTCCCGAACGTCCGCAGTACACGTCCGGTACGCCAGCCATTGCTTTACAGGCAACCAGAATACCCGGCGGAGGCAAGTCGGAAAACTGGGCCGCGCGGTCATCTCGCCGTCGGCAAACTCTTTCAGATGCAGCTCTACTGCAGGCGCAAAGCTCAGGCGCGACCGGGCCTCCCTCTGATGCAGACCGGCCCTTGACTCCAGATCTCTCAGCGTGGTTTGCTCACCGTGCATGCCGCGGTTGACCCGGGCGTAGATGAATCGTCCCACCACCCCGCTGAGCGCAACAATCAACATGCTGTAGAGCGCAACGGCGGAGTTGAGCGATCTGACTTGAAAGGTGGAATGCAGCAGGATCAGCAGCGGCCCGCCGACCCCCAGGCACATATGAACCCAAAACCACCACTTGACCCGGCCCCAGTTTCTGGCAAACCGGAAGTGCTTTCGCAGCGGATAGGTGAAAAGAAGCAGCATCATGACGCCGCCGGCAACACCCAGCCAGTAGCCCACATCGTCGCCCGCGCCGAAATAGCCCCTGCGGCTGACACGCCAGGTCAGCCACGTCAACACGATCAAGGTCACATAAACCAGCGTGTCACCGGAAAGCAGACTTACAGCAGGGCGCGCTTGCCTGCTTTTAACGCTCTGGGAAGAAATGCCCACTGCGGCTTGAGAGCTCATTTCAGATCGGATTTCCATAATTAGGATTGGCCGTGAACGACTGCCGGAGCAGGTGTTAAAGGGTTGATGTCGAACGATTGCGGGGCTCGCCTCACCGGGCAAACTCTACTGTTACAAACTTGGTGTTGGCTGAAGGCTATCACTGGCTAGTTGTAAGCAAAATCGTTTTAAGTAAACAATCGTTTTTAAATTGAACTTATTTTTTAGACTTTTTTTGCTAACTTACGAAAGTTCAACGCAGTTTCAACAGTGAACACTCACCTTGTGTTGTTTTTATGCTTACCAATTGCCTGTGGCGGAAACAATTTACTGTTGCGGCCTACCCACTTTTAGGGATGCCGGTAGTGGCCAATCCGTATTCCCCCAGCCGCAAAAAGTTATTGTTTGTGGGTTGAGGCCCGGTTCTGTGCGGTTCTGCAATGCCCAGTTAGCTCTGTTTTGACTGTTCCGGCCTTTTATGATCGTCATGCCGTCGTCTATCCGCCGCAAAGCTACCTCTGGAGCCGGCAAACCAGCGCCACCCTTTTTTATTGACCAACCCTTCATGCCAGACGCCACCCATTTTTACGAACCGCGCCAGGGCCACCGCCTGCCGCATGATCCATTCAATGCCATCGTCGGACCCCGCCCGATCGGATGGATTTCGTCGCGCAGTACGGCCGGTGCGTTGAACCTGGCGCCCTACAGTTTTTTCAACGCCTTCAACTACACGCCGCCCATCGTCGGCTTTGCCAGCATTGGCTATAAAGACACCGTTCGCAATGTCGAGCAGACCGGCGAGTTCGTCTGGAACCTGACCACGCGTGCGCTGGCCGAAGCCATGAACCAGACTTGCGCACCCGTCCGGCCGGATATCAGCGAATTTGCATTGGCAGGGTTGACGCCCACCCCTTCTCGCGTGATTTCCGTACCGCGCGTCAGCGAGAGCCCGGTTTCCTTCGAATGCACGGTCACGCAGATCATTCAACTGCAAGGCGCAGATGGGGAAATCGTCCCGACCTGGCTGGTGCTGGGAGAAGTGGTGGCCGTGCATATCGCGCAGGATCTGCTCAAGGGCGGCATCTACGACACCGCCGCAGCCGGACATATTCTGCGCGGCGGCGGCCCGGCTGACTATTTCAGCGTCGGTCCAGAGCAGTTGTTTCGAATGCGCCGCCCGGAGTAGCCCGGCCCTGAACAGGCCCGCGTTTTCGCGCCACTGCTGCTTTGGGAGCGGGTCCGCAGCCAGCAGGCGCCGCCCAACCCGAGTACATCATTGGACAGCGCCACGTTCATCAAATGGCCGAACGGCGCCGTAACGACGGTCTGATCTAACGCCGCTATGAATTAAATAGCTGCTTACGCACGTATTATCTGGGCTTGAGCCATTTTTCGCTCCTGAACCTTCACGATGCCGGCTGGGCAGCACCGTCGCAACCAACTCACGTATTCAGGCCCATTGAAATTGTGACGGGTTGTTGCACACTCGTTTCCGCTTTTGTCTTGCATCGACCACGCATTTTTTACTTATCGGTTCCATTGCTATTAATTAGATAGCGAATTGAATAGTAATCATAGGGGCTACTGAGGTTCTTGCCATCCATACAGACAGTTTGAATGGCGCTAAGCGTTTTCTGGCCTACGCGCCTCAGTTCGCGTGACACCATTCATTTAGTTACATGTAAATACATTAATTACATATTTTTTTAAATTAGGATTTACACCTTAATTCAACCTTAATTGATATGAAAGACCCAAAAACGAAGACGAAAAGACACGTTATTTGAATGAATCAGTTTTGGTCCGGTTCAAAAAAGGGCTGTCAAACCACGAAAAAAAGGTAGCCATAACGGGGGATTGATGGGTTCGCGGATTCCCCGGAATATCAAGTCACGCCCCAGACAGCAGAACATCCCAGAAGTAGTTTGTGAAAAGTGCTTATGACCATTTCCGTCGGAAAGGCTTCACAGACCGTGGCGCCTTCAAGACCGACCGTCGTGAATGTTCCACCGCCGGAAATGTGCGGCTGTGCCGGACGCGCCTTTCCGATTACGCCGGATTTGACATCAATTCACCGAGGAGTTAGCCATGGCTTCATTCACCACAGATCCATCCAAGCCAAGTTTTTCCCGCACGGGCCATGCAGACGCACCGGACATCAGCAGACGCCGGACGCTGGTTGCCGGCGCACTGGCATTCGGTGCTTCCAGTCTACCCAGCCTGCAAGCGTTGGCGCAGTCGGTCAATGCGGCTTCGTCGGGGCCTGTCATTCCGCCGCCGGCTATCAGCCTGCCTACCGTAGCGCCTGGCGTCGGGCTGGTCATCATGCCCAAACCGGGCCGGCAGATGGAACGACTGGACGCCGAAGATCAACCCAAGTTCAAGTGGCCTTTGCCCAATCCGCTTGCCCCCATCAACCGCTTCGCACCCACTACGCCCGGTGGCACCAGCTACGCACTGCAGATCAGGGAATTTCAGTCCCATATCGGCCTTGTCGATAAAAAGGGAGCACCTTTGACGACCGTGCTGTGGGGATACGGAACAGCCGCCCAGCCGCCGACCTCGCCCGCACGCACTTTTTCTATCCGCTCAGGCTCCACGATTGGGGTCAGCTATGTCAATCAGCTGGTCAACAGCAGCGGTGCGCCGCTGCCTCACCGGCTGCCGGTTGACACCTCGCTGATGTGGGCCAATCCGGGCAATCTGGGCGGCCAGGCGCCGGTGCCACTGGTGGCGCATCGCCATGGCGGCGTCGCTTCGGGCGACCGCAGCGACGGCCTTCCCGACGGCTGGTCTTCGCCCGATGCGAATAACGATGGCCTGCCCGATCTGCAGGGCCGGCTGTACAGCACGCAGTACCAGTTCAATAACAACCAGGAGGCCGGCCACCTCTGGTTTCATGACCATGCGCTTGGCGTGACGCGGCTGAACGTCAACATGGGGTTGGTCGGCAACTATTTGATCCGCGACGCCAACGAAGACTATTTGACTGCGCGCAACATGCTGCCCGCACCCGCCTACGAGCTGCCGCTGGTGATTCAGGACCACATGTTCGACACCACCGGCAAGGTGTATTACCCGTCGTCTGACAAAAAGAACAATCCGTCAGCGCCCGCCATCACTCACCTGCCGGAGTTTTTCGGCGACTTCATTCTGGTCAACGGCGTGCCATGGCCGAAATGCGAAGTCGAGCCACGGCCGTACCGGCTGCGTTTGCTCAATGCCTCTGATTCGCGCTTCTACAAGCTGCAACTCAAGCGCTCAAACGGAGCCGTGCTGCCTTTTCACCAAGTCGGCACTGAACTTGGACTGATGGACGTACCGGTTCCGCTGACCGAACTGATTCTGGCACCCGGTGAGCGCGCCGATGTGGTGGTCAACTTCGCCGGGCTTGCCCATCAGACCCTGACTTTTACCAATTCGGCCAACGGGCCGTTTCCCGACGGCAATCCGGTCAACCCAAAAACTGACGCCAAGGTGATGGCGTTCAAGGTCAGCCTGCCGCTTGATCCGGCAGTCCCGCCGTCGATACTGCCGGCGTTTTTGCGCCCTGTGCATGGCCTGCTGCCACCCGTGGTCACGGCTGGTGTGGTGCGGCGCAAGCTGATGCTGTTCGAAGGCGTTGACCCGTTCGGCCGTCTGCAGACCATGCTCGGCACGATCAACCCCGCAGCGGGAAATCCAGTCAGTCCGGCTTTTGGCACCTTCTTTTATTCCGACCCGGTGACCGAGTTCATCACCGCCGGCAGCACCGAGATCTGGGAGCTGCACAACACCACGGTCGATGCGCACCCGATTCATCTGCATCTGGTGGATTTCCGCATTCTCAACCGCGAACCGTTCACTGGCACGCTGGTGGACAAACCGATGGGCGCCGGTGGAACCACCAGCGGCGGGTACCTCACCAATGTGTCGCTGACCGGCCCGCTGCGCCCGGCCGAACCCAACGAGGCCGGGCGCAAGGACACCGCCATCGCCTACCCCGGCGAAGTCACGCGCATTTTGGTCAACTTCGCGCGGCCTGGCGAATACGTCTGGCATTGCCACATCCTGTCGCACGAAGACCATGAAATGATGCGCCGGTTCATCGTGACTTGAGCGCAAGCGTCATGAAACCGATCCCGCTTGGGCTGCTGTTGTTTGCGCTGGCCGCAGCCGGCTGGCCTGGCGCACACGCGCATCAGGGCAGCCACGCAGCACCTGACGCCAGCAGCGCAACCGCCGCCGACAGTGCTGTTTCACGCAGCATGGTTCAGGTGCGACTCCCGGCTGTGCAGGTGCGCCAGCACAGCGGCCGGGTCGTGAATTTCGACAGCACTGTGGACGATACCCGGCCGGTGCTGCTGAACTTCATCTACACCAGCTGCACAGGAATCTGCCTGCCGATGTCGCAGGTCTTTGCCGCCGCGCAAGAGCGGCTCGGGCTGCATGCCGAACAGGTGCAAATGATCTCGGTGTCCATTGATCCGGCGCAGGACTCACCGCTGCAGCTGGCTGAATACGCCAGGCGTTTTTCCGCCGGCCCGCAATGGAGTTTTGACACCGGCAGCCAGGAGGTGATCCATGCGATCCAGCGCGCCTTCAACGTCTACCGCCCCGACAAGATGAGCCACACGCCGGTGACGTTCGTGCGTCCGGTCGGATCCCGGCAGTGGGTGCGACTCGATGGCTTTGCGTCGCCCGAGCAGCTGCTGCGAGAGGCGCGGACGCAAACTACGGCAGGCCCATGACGTCGCGGGTCGGGCCGGACTGGCGGGCCCGGCTGACCGCTGCATGCCTGGCGGCCAGCGGACTTGTGCTGGCCAGCATCGCGGTAGGCGCGGACGGAAAAAACCCGGCGCGCAACCCGCTGCCCTCCGATATCCAAAGCGGCGAGCGCATCTACCGCACCGGCGTTCTCGCCAATGGCGCGCCGCTGACCGGCAACCGCGATGGCGGCGTGCGCGTGTCCGGTGCGGCGGCGGCCTGCATCAACTGCCACCGCGCCAGCGGGCTGGGCGGGGCTGAAGGCAATCAATTGATTCCGCCCGTTGCGGGCACGGTGTTGCGGGCACCCGGCCAGCCCTGGTTTGAACGCACCGGCCGTGCCGCTTCAGGCCTGTCGCGCACCGTGCCGGCAGCACACACGCGCCCTGCCCACACCCGCGAAAGCTTTGCGCAGGCCATGGTCAGCGGCAGGCATGCCTCTGGCGAGGCCATGAATTATCTGATGCCGCGTTACGAGCTGGACGAGGCATCGCTGAATCAACTTCTGGCCTACCTTGACACCCTGTCAGTTGGCCAGGCGCCAGGCGTTGACCGCCACGCGCTGCATCTGGCCAGCATCGTCACGGCCGACGCACCCGCCAGCCAGCGCGACGCCACATTAGCCATCATGTCGCGCTGCATCGCCGAGCGCAGCCCCCGCCCTTCGGCCAATGCAGTTTCCCCCAGGCCGTGGCTGCACCACGTGTGGCAGCTTGGCACCGACCCGGCACATTGGCCCCAGGAACTGGCGCGGTACCAGAAACAGCAACCCGTATTCGCGGTAGTCTCGGGCGCCAGTGGCGGCAGCTGGACACCGATTCACCAGTTTTGCGAACGCGAAAAAATTCCTTGTGTGCTGCCCAACACCGCAGCGGTTGACGAAGCCCTTGCGTCGCATTGGTCGTTTTATTTTTCACGCGGCGTGAGCCTTGAAGCCGCCGCGCTGGCCCAGCGTCTGGCAGATGCTCCTCCGCCGGGGGGCTGGCGCCGAGTCATCCAGCGCACCGACAACAGCGAATTGGCCCGCCTGGCGGCCTCTGCCTTGCAGCGACACCTGCGCGCCATCGGCCATGCAGCCGAAATCGTGCTGCAGGACGATGCTCCAGACAACGGCGCGCTGACAGCGGCGATGACCGAACAGGACGCGCTGGTGCTGTGGCTGAATCCATCAGCGTTGAAGGCTTTCACGGCAACCACCGTACCCCCGCGCGCTGGCCGCGTCATTGTTTCGGGCGAAATGGGCGGCCTGGACGACGCACCCGTCGCTCTTGCCTGGCGCGAGCGTGTCTGGCTGTTGTACCTGTATGAACCTGCTGCCCGCAGGAGCGCAAGGATTTCACTCAACACAGCAGACTGGATGGGCCGCCAGGGCTTGACGCTGCACCCGGCGCTGAGCCGCCTGCAAGGCAACACTTACTCAGCCTGCGAAGTAACCGTGCGCGCGCTGCAAACCATGCGCGGGCACTACTCGCGCGAGTATTTTCTGGAGCTTGTAGAAGCGGCCGATGAAGCAGCCATCGCCACCGCCTATCCAAGCTTCACGCTCGGACCCAATCAGCGCTACGGCTCCAGCGGCGCCTTCATCATGGAGTACGCCGCGCCCGGACTGACCCGGCTGGTCGCGATTGGCGACTGGGTGGTGCCGTGAAGGCAATTTGCTTTCGCCGTTAATCCGAACCGCTGCGATCCATGCAGGCAGCCGGCATTGCTGTCGCTGGCGCCCGCAATTTCCAGCCGGCCCTGGGCCAATCCGAATCAAACAAATTATTACAGTGCTGCCGCCTGCTGATGAGCAAGCCCAAAGTCTTAATTCCCTACCGCGCCTTCGTAAAAATCATCGTTGTAAAAAACAGCTTAAGCAACACCCGCTCACAAATAACCAACGCCGGCGCGGACGCCTTGAACTTTAATCTCACACTACATTGTTTTATGCGAGAAAGCAGGTGTGTCATGCGATGGCTGAAATCAAAACTAAAAAGCAGCGGACTAGCCCTGCTTGGCGCCGCTGACTTCACGGAGTCCCTGCTCTGCGATCAGACCGAAGTCATTCGCCGTCTCATGCTCAATGCCATGGGTGAGTTTGGCGAACTTCACTACCCCCGATCAATGCAACGGGTACGTTTTGCGCAGGGGCCGGTGGGACTCTGGTACGCCCGCACGGACGTCATGGCCGTGCTGTCGGCGAGACAGGGAGAGACGCTTGCCCGCAAGACATTGAAAGACATCACGGGCTTGTTCAAGGACCTGCTGCCGATCAGTCTTGCACGAGACCTCACGTCTCCCCGGGGCCTGCGCGGATAGTTAGCCGCGCAAATACGCCTGCAACGCCACCAGCGTCCGGTCAGTGCGCCTCGATTTGGCGCACTGGAGTGCGCTGCTTTGTCTCGCCTTGCCAGGCCCGCCGCTCGCGGCACACTCGGGCGCACCCCACGTCTGTTTTCAGGTTGAAGGGCCAGCCACCATGATCGTCAGGCAACTCTTTGAGCCCTACTTTTTGCAATTCCAACCGCTATTAATTTAGTAGCTGCTTACGCAGGTATTACCTGGGCTAGAGGTACTATTTGCTTAAAAAAAATATATCACCCGACACGCCACAGCTTGCACCGACGTGCATCTCAGCGCGCCGGATTCCGCCTCGGATGCGTTTCTTCCCGCAGTAGCCACAGCACGCCGCCCGTTGCGAACATGGTCAGTGCGACGAACCAGAACGCGGCTTCCATCTGGCCGGTGCTGTGGGCGACGATGCCGAGTCCGAGGCCACCGACGCCGTAGCCGAGGGTGCGGAGGTCTGCGGGGGAGCGGGCGTTCAGTTCAAGGTGGTGAAGGGCGGCGAGGGGAGCAAAACTGCTGCCCGATTTTTCGTAAGGACTGTTGGCAGTGCGGCGGCAGCTGTCACACGTCTCTTACAGAAATAGTGATATATACTTGATACATCAAGCATTACTCAACTTAAATTCTATGAGTAATTCCCAAACTGTTCATCTCATATACGGTCCGACTGCCGCAGGGAAATCTACTTACGCAAACACACTGACCAATAAAACCAATGCCGTTCGCTTTGCCATCGATGATTGGATGCATTCCCTGTATGGAGAAGATAGGCCCGAAAAGATGGACAGGGCATGGGTCACGGAGCGCATCACTCGATGTCAGTCTCGAATTTGGTCCACCTGCCTGCAAATTCTCGCATCTGGAACGGATGTCGTTCTGGAACTGGGTTTGCTCCGTGAAAATGACCGTGATCGGATGAAGTCTGTCGTTGAAGATGTCGGTCACAAAGTCTTGTTCACTTTCGTCGATGCGGATCTTCGAGTTCGCAGGCAGCGCGTGTTGCGCCGAAATATGGAGAAGGGAGAGACCTTTTCTTTCAATGTAACGCCAGCCATGTTCGATGCGATGGAGATGCATTTCGAGCGACCCACTGAAAAGGAACTAGCCCGGTCCCTCGTCATCTCTGAGGAGAGTAAACATGGTTAAGGAAATAGGAGTTCAATCTGTCAGGACGGACTCAAGTGAAAGTCTTGAGTTTTGTTTGCGGCTAACACGGGCCTATGCGATGTTGACCCGACGACTAGACAATGCACTTTCCAGCTTGCACGGATTGAGCTTTAGCGACTTCATGATTCTGTATTACCTCGACCGCGCACCGGAATCCAGACTGCGCCGCATCGACTTGGCTGAGCGTTTAGGAGTGACCGCGTCGGGCGTTACCCGCAGTCTGTTGCCAATGGAAAAACTGGGTCTGGTATCGCGCCAGCCAGACCTCAGAGATGCAAGGGTGGGGTATGCAGCACTTACAGAATCTGGCCGGCAGCTCCTTGAATATGCATTGGTATCCGTTGAGCCAATCGCCAAAGAAGCAATCCAGATCGTGTCAGCAGAGCAACTTGGAGCGCTCTCATCGTTGCTTGGTCAGCTTGCCGGTATCAACCTCTCCAACAATTAGTGAAAAAAGCGCGGCAAAGCCGTCTGACTGCTTGCGGTCTCCAGCGGTCTTGCCGAACAGGAAGCGGATGGCTGCGTCTTGCCGAAACGCGAAGTTTTTCTGCATTAGCAAGCGACGGCAGGCATCGCTCCAACACTTTCGCCTGCCCCAGTCCGCGTAAGCAGCGCGATACGGCCTGGGCTCTGCGCCGAAGCCTCGACTGGTTCAAAACCTCCATGGATCAAGCACGCAAGAACGCATGGCAAGAAGCCGTAGCACCGCAGTTGCAGCACTTGCCGAAAAACTAGTCGCTATCAACGAAATAGCTGCTCGAGCAGGTGATATCTCGGTCAGATTCCGACGTTGGTTTATTAGATTCAGTGACAACTCCTGGTCGAAACTTAACGCTCACCGAATTTCTGCGAATTCCCGCACTCGTCCGCAAAGCAGCCATTCAACCCCATAAAACCACGCTCCTGTCGCGCAACAAACCCTTCCGCCCCGATAAGTCTGAAGCTTCACCAATACCCCCGCAACGCCACCAGCGTCCTCTGCGTCGCGCCGCGATTTCGTGAAGCAAACGCCAGCCCGGCATCGGCCACTTTGGCGCGCGCACGCGGCTCATTCACCAGTGCGATGGCAGACAGCACGCCTTTGCGCATGTCGGCCACGCGAATTGCCGCACCTTCGGCTTCGGCCAGCTCGGCGGCCTCCAGAAAATTGAAGGTGTGCGGGCCCATCACGACGGGGCAACCGCAGGCGGCGGCTTCGATTAAATTCTGGCCGCCCAGCGGTGCAAAGCTGCCGCCGAGCAAGGCCACGCTACCCAAGCCGTAGTACAGCGCCATCTCGCCGAGTGAATCACCGAGCCAGACATCGGCCTGCATCGCTTCGCTGCTTTCAAATGGGCCGGCATCGGGCCAGCTGGAGCGGCGTGAAACGCGCAAGCCTTGTGACTCGGCCAGTGCCTGCACTTCGTCGAAACGCTGCGGATGGCGGGGCACGATGAGGGGTTTGAAGCGCGTTTCTGGCGCGCTTCCGGTGAAATCATCTGCTATTAATTCAGTAGCTGCTTGCGCACGTTTTACCTGGTCTAGCGGCATTATTTGCTTTATAAAATCGCTTTCTTCGCCTTCGCGGGAGCTGGCGAACATCACCACGGGCATGCTGCTGGCCTGGCGCCAGGCCGTGCCGCGTGCCAGCTGCGCCGCATCGGGCGTGGCGTCGAATTTGAGGTTGCCGAACACGCCTTGCACGGCCGCGCCCAGCGCCCTAAAACGCTGCGCATCTTTTTCGGTTTGGGCAATTACCGCGGCCAGCGCGCCGAACGCGGGCAAGGCAATCGTCGCCACACGCAAGGCCTGCTTCAATGATTTTTCAGACAGGCGCGCATTGAGCAGCACCAGCGGCACGCCGCGCGCGTAGGCAGCGGCAACCTTGCACGGCCAGACCTCGGTTTCCATCAGCAGGCCCAGGCGCGGTTTGAAGTGATCAAAAAACCGGGCCACTGCGGCGGGGCTGTCCCACGGTTGCCAGATCTGCACGTCACCCTCACGCAGCAGGCCAGCGCCTTCTGCGCGGCCGGTGGCGGTGCCGTGCGTCAGCAAAATTCGCAAACCCGGACGCTGCGCCCGTAAGGCCATCAGCAGCACCGCTGCCGTGCGCGTTTCGCCCAGCGACACGGCATGCACCCAGACCAGCTCGGACGTTTTTTCTGCCGGCTGGTTGTAGGTGCCAAAGCGCTCTTCAATCGCTTCGGCGTAGCCAACTTCCTGCAGCGCGCGGCATGCCAGTTTGCGGCGCAGCAGCGGCTGCACAGCCGTCATCACGCGCCCATAAAGCCACAGAGCGAACGCGCTCATGGGGACGCGGGTTCGGTATCAGGAAATTCGGCGCCTGAAAGCCTGACGGCTGAAAGCGCGGGCGGAACGAACGCGGAAGGCGGATCGACCTGAAAGTCTGCACGGAAATCTGAATCCGCGCCTGCATCAACGCCGGCCTCGACACCGCACGCCAGCCAGGCCTGCCAGACCGCATCAATCTCAGGGAACGGATGCGCGAACACGCTGAACTGCCGCTGTGCAGTCGCGTTGGCGCCGGTCGCGTCAAGGGTGATGTCGAGTGGGCCAGTGCGCCACGCGGTATCGAAGTTGTAGATCTGCACATGCGGCAAGCCAAGCGCCACCGCGATGTGGCTGATGCCGCTGTCAACGCCAATCACACCGGCACAAGCAGCCAACTCCTGCGTCAGCGCATCAAGCGACAACACGGGCAGCACGCGAGCCCCGGGCGTAGCTTCGTCGGCCTGGTTCAATGGCCGGGCGATGACGTGTGCATCTGAGAATTCGCTGACCGAACCATGCGGCAACAGCACTTCAAAACCGGCCTCGTTCAGACGCAGCCCCAGCTCGATCCAGTTGTCTGCAGGCCATTGCTTGTCGGCGCGGGACGTGCCGTGTACCAGTGCCACGCGGCTGGGGCGCCATTCATCTGCTATGTTTTCAGGAGCTTCTTGCGCACGTTTTATAAGGGCTGCAGCTGTATTTAGTCCGAAATCAGGGGCGGGTTCAAAGGTGTAGCCGATTGCCTGCGCCGCCAGCTCGCGGCCCCGGTTGATGGCGTGGCTGTGCGGCTCCATGCGAATCGCCACGTCGGCGACCCAGCGCGAAGGCGCTTCAAAGCTCGAACCCTCGGTCTGATTGGCCATGGCGTAGCGCTTGCCACCGTACGCCAGCCGGGCCAGCCGGGCGACCAGCGCCGATTTGCTCAAGCCCTGCAGGTCGATGACAGCGTCATAGGCATCGACCTGGAGTTCGGATTTGAAATTGCCCCACTGCCCGCGCAGCAGGGCCGACAGCGGCGCCTGGCGCCAGCGCCGCAGCTCGCAGGCAATCACCCGGCGCAGGCCGCCGCCGGGCAACAGCAACGGTTCCAGCAGCGGTGCCAATGATTTTTCAATGACCCAGTCGATCTTTGCATCGGGCAGCACCCGGATGATGTCCTGCACCACTGGCAGCGTGTGTACGACGTCACCGAGCGACGACAGTTTGACGAGAAGAATCTTCATCGGTAATGGTTCTAACACATGCGGGGCGGAAACCATCTACCGCAGAGGCGCAGAGAACGCGGCGAACCGCAGAGGACTCGGGTTTTTAAGGTCAGCGCAAATACTTTTTTTCGTTTGCGCCGATGCAATGGCTGTGTTTGTCGCAGTAAAACTCAATGCGCCGCAGCCGCAATCTGCGCATCAGGCTTGACGCTGCGCAGCAGCGCCAGCATGTCAGATTCGATGCGGTGCAGCGCGTCCTGGGTGTGGCCTTCAAAACGCAGCACCAGCACCGGCGTGGTGTTGGACGCGCGAATCAAACCAAAACCATCGGGCCAATCGACACGCACGCCGTCGATCGTTGATAACTTGGCCCCCACGCTTATCGCTTCGCGTATTACGCTGCCCCCCGAGGGGGCTGCGCTTGCTTGGGGCGGCCCGGCGCTGCGCGATGCACCAGCCCCCACGTTCGTCACTGCGTGTACGTCGCTGCCCCCCGAGGGGGCTGCGCTTGCTTGGGGCGGCCCGGCGCTGCGCGCGGCCTCTTCCGACATCTCAATGAGTTTTGCAACAACAGTGTGCTGCTCGCCTTCCTGGCACACCACATTCAGCTCGGGCGTGCTGAAACTCGTTGGCAAGCCGTTGAGCACCACGCCCGCATCCGGCGAACGACTCAAAATCTCCAGCAGGCGGGCACCGGCGTAGGTGCCGTCGTCAAAGCCGTACCAGCGTTCCTTGAAAAAGATATGGCCGCTCATCTCGCCGCCCAACGGTGAATCGACATCTTTCATCTTCGCCTTGATCAGCGAATGGCCGGTTTTGTACATCAGCGGCACGCCGCCCGCGGCTTCGATTTCAGGCGCCAGGCGCTGCGAACATTTCACGTCGAACAAGATCGTACCGCCGGGCACGCGTGCCAGCACATCGCGTGCGAACAGCATCATCTGGCGGTCGGGGAAGATGTTTTGGCCGTCTTTGGTGACGATGCCGAGCCGGTCGCCATCGCCATCAAAGGCCAGGCCCAGTTCGGCACCACCGGTCTGCAGCGCCTTGATCAAATCGCGCAGGTTTTCGGGCTTGCTCGGGTCCGGGTGGTGATTTGGAAAATCGCCATCGACCTCGCTGAAAAGTTCGGTCACCTCGCAGCCCAGCGCGCGAAAAATGGCTGGCGCCGATGCACCGGCGATACCGTTGCCAGAATCAATCACGATCTTCATTTTCCGCGCCAGCTTGATTCCCGAGACAATGCGCTCGCGGTAGTCTTTTTCAACATTGACTGGCTTGATGCTGCCGGCCTGCGCGGGCAGTATCCAGGCCTCATCGGTCATGATCTTTTTAAGCGCCAGAATATCGTCGCCATAAATCGCACGACCCGCCAGCACCATCTTGAATCCGTTGTAGTCTTTCGGGTTGTGGCTGCCGGTGACCTGAATGCCCGAATTGGCCAGCGAAGCAGCAGAGCGGTTGGCCGCAAAATAAAGCATCGGTGTGGTGACCATGCCAACATCAATCACATCGACACCCGCAGCCGCCAGGCCGCGCATCAAGGCGGCCGCCAGCGACGGCCCGCTCAAGCGCCCGTCACGCCCGACGGCTACCGTTTTTTCACCCAGCGCCAGCGCTGTCGTACCAAAGGCTTTGCCTAGTGCCTCGGCCACTTCTTCGTTGATGGTGGCGGGCACGATCCCGCGAATGTCGTAGGCCTTGAAAACTGATGCGTTGAGTTGCATGGCGAACCATCCCTGCTGTGTCTTACGGTTGTAGATTGCTTGTTTGCTGCTTTTTATTGTAGGAGGGCGCACTGACAGGGACATGTCCGAAAACGGCTAGTCATGGCGTCAGCGGCGCGTATCATTTCAACCATGACGCCGGACCAGACCACTGCTGCAAACGATGCCTCAGACGACGCACGCTACCTCGCGTTAAAGGCCCGCGATGCCCGCTTCGACGGCTGCTTTTTCACCGGCGTGACTTCCACCGGTATCTACTGCCGGCCGGTGTGCAGTGTGAAGGCGCCGAAGCGCGAAAACTGCCGCTTTTTTGGCCTGGCCGCGCAAGCCGAAAGCGCAGGCTTCAGGCCCTGCCTGCGCTGCCGACCCGAGCTGGCGCCGCATTCGGTGGTGTGGT
>JANLYY010000053.1:0-18199 GCA_031365885.1 Polaromonas sp.
CAAGGCGCTGGCCGCGCTGGCGCAGGGCCAGCGACTGCGGGCCTTCCGGGCACTGGTAGTGGCAGGGCCGGACGGGTTGACCCCCGGTGCCATGGCCGCGCAGCTGGGTGTGGCAGCTAGTGCGCTGTCGTTTCACCTCAAGGAGCTGTCGCATGCCGGCATGGTGACGGCCGAGGCACCAGGAGTTAACCCGTCCGGCCCTGCCACCACCAGCGCCCGGAAAGCCCGCAGCCGCTGGCCCTGCGCCAGCGCGGCCAGCGCCTTGACGGCAGCGGGCTCGTCCATCAGCTTGACAATCAGGGTTTGATCAATTGCTTCCATAGTTCAAATATAATTGAATCGTTGAATTAACACAAGGCACAAGCGCGTCCCATGCCCTCACAAAACATCGACCACTCCCTGTTCCACGTTCCCACGCGCCCGCCAGCTGCCGCCATCAGCAGCCATCCGCCCCGCATCCTGCTGCTCTACGGCTCGGTGCGTGAACGCTCGTTCAGCCGCCTGGCCAGCGAAGAAGCCGCGCGCTTGCTGCAGGCCATGGGCGCCGAGGCCCGCACCTTTGACCCGCGCGGCCTGCCGCTGCCCGACGACGCGCCCGACACGCATCCGAAGGTGGAGGAGCTGCGGCAACTGGCCGAGTGGTGCGAAGGCATGGTCTGGACATCACCCGAGCGCCACGGCGCCATGACCGGCATCATGAAAGCGCAGATCGACTGGATTCCGCTGGCGCTGGGGGCGGTGCGGCCGACCCAGGGCAAAACACTGGCGCTGATGCAGGTCTGCGGCGGCTCGCAGTCGTTCAACGCCGTCAACCAGCTGCGCATTCTGGGCCGCTGGATGCGCATGCTGACGATTCCCAACCAGTCGTCGGTGGCGAAGGCGTTTATGGAATTCGACGAAGCCGGGCGTATGTTGCCCTCGGCCTACTACGACCGCATCGTTGACGTGATGGAAGAGCTGGTGAAATTCACGCTGCTGACGCGTGACCAGTCGGGCTGGCTGACGGATCGGTATAGCGAGCGCAAGGAAAGCGCGGAGGCGCTGTCGAAGCGGGTGAATCAGCGCGCGATCTAGGCGCTGGCGGGCATGCTTTTGCTCGTCGCTCCAACCAGAATATTTGAATTCTTCGCGCTTGCAGCCCATGTAATACGAGCGCAAGCAGCTATTAGATCAATAGCAATAGTCACATCAATCCCGCACACAACGCACCACCAACGGCAGCAACGGATAGCGCACAACCGCCTCGCGCCCGCCCGCACCCAGGCCAAACTCTGCGCGCACCATGGCATTGCTGTAGACCGTCTGACCTTCGCCCTGACCGCCGGCGTCGCGGAGCAGCACGTGGTGGCCACGGTTGCCGTCGAGCAGTGCGGAGTCATCGACAAACTTCGCGCTGAATTCGATGCCCTGATCGCAGCGGTAGCGCTGGCCGGCCGATGAATTGCCGAAATTTCCAGTCGCGCAAGCGGTCAGCAACAGCGCGAATGCCATTGCGGATACGAGCTTCGCGGCAGGTCCGCGCAGCGCAGGCTGGTTTTGATCAGCGTGTGATGAGGTCATGCTCTTGTCCTCGCATTCATTTCGGCCACAAGGCCCACAGCCGCAGCGGCTGGTTGACGGTCGCTGCCAGTGCGCCGGCATCGGGTCCGGTGCCGGCAAAATAATCAGCCCGCACGGCGCCGACGATGGCGCTGCCGGTGTCCTGCGCCAGCACCAGCTTTTGCAATTTGGCCGCGCGGCCAGTGGAGGCCAGCCACACCGGTGTGCCGTAGGGAATGCTGCCGGGGTCAACAGCAATCGAGCGGCCCGGCGTCAGCGCGACGCCTTGCGCGCCCTTCGGCCCGAAGGCGGCGTCGAAGTCACTCAGCGCCTCTTCCCTGAAAAAGATATAGCGCGGATTGCTCCACAGCAGCTGGTTGACGCGCTGCGGGTTTTGCGTCACCCAGGCTTTCATCGAGTCGGTCCACGGCGGCGTGAGACTGGCGACGCCTTGCTGTTGCAGCCATTGCGCAGGGCTGCGGTAGGGCTGGTCGTTGGTGCCGGCATAGGCCACCCGCACCAGCCGCTGGCTGCCGTCGGGCTCGGTCAGGCTGAGTCGGCCCGAGCCCTGAATATGCAGCGACAGGGCATCGATGGGGTCCGCCAGAAAGGCGATTTCGCGGCCTGCGAGCGCGCTGCGTGCCTCTAGCAGGGTGTCGATTTCCTGCCGCGTAAACCAGGGCTTGCGGCTGCCGAGCGCGGCGGGTGCCTTGTACAGCGGCACCTCATAACCGCTGACCGCGCGGCGGCTGGCTTTCAGCACGGGTTCGTAGTAGCTGGTCAGCAGGCCTTCAGCCGTGCCTTGAAGCGTCTCAATCCGATAGGGCTGCAGGCGCGACACCATCCAGTCACGCTGCTGCTGGCCGGTGGCAATGCTCAGGCGCCGCACTTCACTGCACAAGGGCGCGAACGTCGGGCCCGGCCGTTCGCAGCTTTTGAGCCACGCGTTCCATGCTTCCGACAACTGGTCTTCTTCAAAGCCGGGCAGCTCGGCCCAGCGGACCGGCACCCAGCGGCTTTTGTTTTGCGACAAGGCGGGCGGTAATGGGCCGTTGTCACCGGGGCGGCTGCCGGGCAGCGGGGACTCTGTTGTGATGGCGGGCGAGACCGGCGGCGTAACAGAGGGCGCTGGGGACATAGGCGGGCTTGCACACGAAGCAAGCAGGGCGCTGGTGATAATCAGCGGCAAACGCACAGACTTTGTCGCCTGCGCTGCCAACCTCCTCACAAGCTCCGGAAGATTCATGACGCTACTGTTACTGGAAGCTATCGGCGCCTTGCTGCTGCTGGTATTCATTGTGTGGTGGACCATGTTTTCTGGGCGCCATAAAGGTGAGTTGCGCGATGAGGAGGAAGCTGCATCAGGCCAGGATATTGATCAAAAATAGCATTCGACAAAAACGGGGTCACTTACCGCAGAGGCGCAGAAAACGCAGAGGAAGCGGGTCAGAGAACGGCAAAAAATATTTTTCTCTGCGGACCTCTGCGTTCTCTGCGTCTCTGCGGTGAAGGTTTTCATCTTCCCCACTGCTATAAATCCCGCAGCAAATTAGCCAGGTCCACCGCCGACTTGACGCCCATTTTGTCAAAAACCCGGGCGCGGTGGACTTCCACGGTTCGCACGCTGATGTCGAGCTGGTCGGCTACCAGTTTGTTGGGCAGGCCGCTGACCACCAGCCGCATCACATCGCGCTCGCGGTCTGTCAGGCCGTTGAGCCGCGCTTGCAGGCCGGTGGCCTGCTGGCGCTGCGCCAGTGCCGTGCTGGAGGCGCGCAGCGCCTGCTCGATGCGGTCGACCAGTGCGTTGTCTGAAAAAGGTTTTTCGCAAAAATCGAAGGCGCCGCGTTTGACGGCATCGACGGCCGTCGGCACGTCGGCGTGGCCGGTCAGAAAAATCACCGGCAGCGTGGGCAGCAGGCCATAGGCGATGAGCTTTTCGAACATCGCCAAACCACTGAGTCCGGCCATGCGCACGTCGAGCAAGACGCACGACGGAACCCGGATTTCAAGGCGCTGCGAAAGCTCGGCGTCGAAGGCTTCGGCGCTGGCAAATGATTCGCTGAGCAGACGCCGCGAACGCAGCAGCCAGGCCAGCGCCTCGCGCACGCTGGCGTCGTCGTCGACGATGTAGACCTTGCTGTCGGGAATCGGTTCCATTGCTGCTCGTTCAGATTGACTCGGCCAGTGCCGTGTCGCCTGGCACAGCCATCATGACCGGATTGGCCGTGATGACCACCGGCAAGGTGAAATGGAAAATAGTACCTTGCGGCGCCAGCGCTTTAAAACCGAGATAGCCACCGTGCTGCTCAATGACGGTTCGGCACAGGCTCAGGCCCAGGCCCATGCCTTCTTCCCTGGTGGTGAAAAACGGCGTGAACAGCTGCGCAGCGACGGCTTCGGAAATGCCGAGACCCGTGTCCATTACAGCGAATTCGACCCAGCGGCTGCGCGCGCTGGAGGCAGCGGGTTGAAGGCGCAGCGTCAGCACTTTTTCTGACGTCGCCGTGTGCTGGCCGTCTGCAAGCCGGTTTGTCTCCTGCATCGCCTGCATGCCGTTGCGCGACAGGTTCAGCAGCACCTGCTCGACCATGGTTCGGTCGCACAGCACCGGCTCGCAGCCGTCGGCCACGTCAATGTCCACCCGCACCCCCAGCTTGCGCGCCTGCAGGCTGACCAGCGGCATGATCGCATCGAGCAAGGCGCGCGGCGGCACGGCTTCGCGCACCTGCTCGCGGCGGCGCACGAAGTCATGCACGCTTTTGATGACCTTGCCGGCGCGCTCGGCTTGTTCGGCAATGCGGCGCATCGCCACTTGCAGGTCTGCCGATAGCGGCGCCTTCACACGGTCGTCATGGGGTGTGCCTGCGGTGACCGACGTGTTGTCATGCAGCAGCAGGTTCAACGACCCGGCGGCATAGCTTGAAATCGCAGCCAGTGGCTGGTTCAGCTCGTGGCTGAGCAGCGACGCCATCTCGCCGACCATCGCCAGCCGGGCCGTCGCTTGCAGCCGGTCTTGGCTGGCACGCGAAATTTCCTCGACGCGGCGCTGCTCGGTGACGTCAATGATCGCGCTCATCCATCCGGTGTGTTTGCCCACGGCGTTGATCAGCGGCGCCTCCATGATCAGCACCGGAAAGCGCGTGCCGTCGCGGCGCATGAAGACCGACTCGTGACCGCCCTGCTCATGCACGCCACCGGGCAGGTTTTTGCCGGCCAGGCGAATCTGCTGGCGCTGCTGGTAGGCGCCAGCCAGCTCGGGCGGCCAGTACGGCGAGGGAAAGCTCTGGTTGAGCAAATCTTTCGCCTCGACACCGACCATTTTGCAAAACGCTGGGTTCACATAAGTGATGCGGCCGTGCAGGTCGCGCGCGCGCAGGCCGGTCAGCAAAGAGTCTTCCATCGCCTTGCGAAAGGCCAGCGCTTCGCTCAAGTCGTTTTCAACGCGCAGGCGCCTGCGCATGTCACGCCCCAAAAGAAACAGCACCACCAGCAGCCCCAATGACAGCGCCGCCACCAGCGCCGTCAACACGTTGGGAAACAGCGCCGGCGTGCCGAGCCGGCTTTCCATGCGCAGCACCAGCGTGTTGCCCGGCAAATCAAGCAGCTGCTGCGCAATGTAGATGCGGCTGCCCCGCAGCGGCTCGCCGTGCAGGGCCAGCCGCGTGCCGTCGGCTTCAGTAAACGACAGTCCCACGCCACGGGCCAGCGGCTTGCTGACCAGCTCGCCGAGCATGTCCTGCAGGCTGTAGGTTGCCACCAGGTAGCCCGTCAGGCGCCCTGCCGCCATGACGGGCAGACACATGTCCAGCAATTCCATGCCCAGACCCTCGGCCTGCGGCACGAAATAGCTGCTCGAATACGCTGGACCGCTGAGCCTTCGGGCCGTGTTGCAGGCCAGACTGATGTCGGTTTTCATCGGGCTGCGGCTGAACTGCGCAAACACCGGGTTGCGGTAGGGCGTGTCGATGGCGCCCGTCACGTCCAGCGCCTCGCTGCGCCACTCCAGGCGCATCAGCTCGCGGCGTCCCTTCAGCAGTTCGGTGGCAGCCAGGCGCCAGACGTCAGGCGCGGGCCCGCCGGGCTGCAGCGCCTGCAGATTTTGCAGATTCCGATTAAGTGCCGAGCGCAGGTCCAGCACCGCATCGGCAGCGCTTTGTTCGAGCCGGCTTTGCACCAGACCTGACTCATGCCGACCGGCCAGCCAGACCAGAATCACCAGCAGCAGCACGACCAGCGCCACCAGCAACGTCCATAGTGAGCCCCGGCGGGTGATGCGCGTCATAAGATCCGGTGCGTCAGCGCGGGCAGCCGCGCGCGCGTGGCCTGCAGGTCGTCGTACAAGACCTCGGCCGGCACCAGCCCGGCACCTTCCTCTCGGCGCCCGAGGACTTGCCCCCAGGCGTCAATCGCCATGCTGTGGCCCCAGCTGCGGCGGCCGTTTTCATGCACACCGCCCTGCGCCGCTGCGACGACATACGCCTGGTTTTCAATCGCCCGGGCGCGCAGCAGAATTTCCCAGTGCGCCTGGCCGGTGGTCCAGGTGAAAGCGCTGGGCACCAGCAGCAGGTCAGCGTTCAGCGCGCGGTAGAGCTCCGGGAAGCGCAGGTCGTAGCAAACACTCATGCCGACCTTGTACACATGGCCATCGCTTGATGCCAGCTCAAAACTGACCGGGCCGGGGCCGGGCTGCAGCACGCGGGTTTCGTCGTAGGCTACCCGGCCGTCGGTAAAACGGAACAGATGCATCTTGTCGTAGCGCGCCACGCAGACGCCCGACGGCGCAAACGCCAGCGAGCTGTTGCGCGCGCGGTCCGGGTCGCTACAGGCTACCGGCAGGGTGCCACCGACAATCCACAGCCCAAGCTCTTTCGCGCTGCGGCTTAAAAAATCCTGAATTGGCCCGTCGCCGAAGGGCTCGCGCAGCGCCAGCTTGTCGGTGTCTTTGTGGCCCATGATGCAAAAATATTCGGGCAGCACGGCGAGCTCGGCGCCCTGCGCGGCGGCTTCACGCAGCAGCGCCTGCGCCGCCGCCAGGTTGGCTTCGACGCGGGTTGCAGACACCATCTGGATCGCTGCGAGCTTCATCGGATTTCCTTTGCGGGTCGTCCCGGTTGCCGGTCGTTAAAAGTAAATGCTATAAAAATAGTAGCTTCTTACGCACGTATTACGGGGGCTAGAGGCCGATTTCATCCCTATCTTAACCACTACAAGGTTGTTTTGACAGCTCTACAGTAGCGCACACCTACGGGAGTTCAACGCGTCACGGGTGGCAGATTATTTTCTGCCGGCCTCGCCGCTGCCGCCGCCCGCCGGTCCACCTTGGTGATTTTCGGGTCGGCCCAGGTGCCGTCGATATGAAACTCCTGCGTCGCCGCTTCCATCAAGGGGCGGCGCAGGAACAGCTGCGCCAGAAACGTGCCCAGGCCAATGGCCGGGTTGATGACCGTGGCAATCAGCGACGCGGTGCCGGCGTTGATTTCGGGCACCACCACCACTTTCAGGTCTTGCGTCTCCCGGGAAATGTCAGCGCGGCCCTCCATCAGCACAGCGGCATTAACGCCGCTCATCTGCAGGTTGTTGGTTTGCGCAAGGCCCTGGTTGATCGTCACGTCGCCGCGTACGAAGTCAAACGCGAAGCCCTCAGAAAACACATCGCGGAAATCAAGCGACAGGCGGCGCGGCAAGGACTGCAGGCTGAGCACGCCCAGCAGTTTGGCGATGCCCGGATCGGCTTTGACGAACTGGCCCGACTCCATGGCTACGTTGAACTGGCCGGCCAGACTGGGGTAGTCCAGGCTGAGCGGCGAGCCGGCCCAGCCAATCTGGCCTTCCAGCCGGCCTTTGCCGCGCCGGATCAGGTCTGCCATGCCGAAGCGCTTCAGCAGTTCGCCCGAGTCGGTCACGTCGAGCCTGAAATTCATGCTGGTGCGCCGTCGCTCTGCCCCCGCGCGGCCACTGACCGGCAGCGCTGCGGCGTCAGCCACTTTGGCCGCGGCCCAGTTGCCGCTGGCCGTCAGCACGGCTTCGGGCAGCGTCACGTTGAGCTTGTTAAGTCGCCATTCTCTGGCGCCGTCACGGGCTGCAGCGTTGACGTTGCGGTTGACGGCGTCGATCTCGACCCGGCCGAGCTTTTTGCCGCGCAGCTCCAGATCGTCCACCACGATATCAAGCGCTGGAATATTGGCGGGTTGTTCGTCGAGCAGCGCTTCCACATCATTGGCGGTTGCTGCCACCAGGCTCAGGCGCGCCAGCCGTGCGTAGACGCGGCCTCCACCCAAGGCACCCAAGCCACCCGCAGCACCAGCGCCGTCAGACTGGCGAAATTCAACATAGCCGTTGAGTTCGGTGGCATCGACATTGGCGCGCCAGTTCAGGCCCTCACGCGAACCGCCGACCACCACCTGGTGCAGTGTTCGCCCCTGCGCCGTCAACTCTTTGGCGCGTATCGCCAGCACGGTGGGCAGATAGGCCATCGCAGCCGCGCCGCCGGCACCGGAGACAGCACCGGCACCCGACGCTGGCAGGGCGGCGCCGACCGGTTGCGCGCGGGTGGCACCATCCAGAATTTTCTCCCACGCATCGAGGTTGACCTGGGCCAGATTGATGTTGGCGGTGACGCCGTTCTCAGGCAGTTGTGCGACCTCCCCGCCTTCCAGCCCGACCGCGATGCTGCCGCGAATCACGCGCGGCTGGTCGCCGCTGACGTCGCGAACATAGTTGATGGCGGCGATGTTGCCGATGGTCAGCGCCAGCCGGTCCTGCAGGGTCTGCCCCGGCTTCAACGACTCGGCCAGCAGGGTGTTTTCAAAAACGATCGGCAGCGCCGCCTCGGCGGTCTTTCCCAGCGGGGCGGGCAGGCTCAATGCCATGCCCTGCAAACTGCTGCTGACACTGAGCTCGGTCGCGCCTTTTTTGAAACCCAGCGAGGCGGTGTAGGCCGCACTGCCACTGGCGTTTTGTGCCAGCCGTGAAACAACGCCGATGTCCTTGAATTGCTTCAGTCCGTCGGCGCTCAGCGTGCCCTGCGCCTTGAAGACCACTGCAGCGTTGGCCTCAGGCTCGGCTGCGATGCCTGCGGGCGTCGCCTGCATGCCGCCATCAATCCGCACGTCACCACCCAGCAACCGCGCCTGCGCGCTGTTGACATCGAAGCCGCGCTCGGTGATGTGGACGAGGCCGCGAAGCCTGTCCAGTGGTGGCGTGCCCGGCGCGAACTGGACATCGTTGCCGGGCAAAACCACAGTGCCCTCGATGCGCGACGTACTGATGGCGTGGAGAGGCAAGCTCAGGCGGAAGCGGTAGTCGGCAGCGCCAGAGGCCACGGTTTTTGCCAGTGCCTGGCTGGTGATGCCCAGCAGCGGCGAGGTGCTGACAAAGCCCAGCGCCTCGGTGAGCGGGCCGTTGGCGTCCAGGTTCACATCGACGGTGGCGTTTTTCAGCAGGTCAGGAATTTTTGCGCTGGCCTTGACCAGCTGCAGGCCGGGCCAACCCGCGACTTTCGCGCTCGCACCATTGACCTCCAGCGCGGCACGCATAAAAACCAGCTCGCCTTTCAGATCAGTCAATGGCGGCCAGGGCAATTCATGGGCGGGCTGCAGCAGCCTGGGCACATAGGCGTACTGCCCGCCCTGGACTTTGGCCGTGACACGAAATTCACCGAGTGCCGGGTTGGAAAACGGAATCGCATCGACCGGCCCCTTGACCTTGAAAGCGACATCGGTAACGGCGCCCGCCAGCACCGCGTCGCGCACGTAATGCCGCACCGGCTCGGCCAGTACCAGCGGCAGGTAGCGATGAACTTGGGCGCCATTGCCGCGTGTCAATGTGCCCTGCAAATCCAGCACGCCGGGAAAGCGACGGTCTGATGCCACGATAGGCGCGATGGGCAAGATGGACGCAGGTTTGCTGGCAGCACGAGGTGCGGCAGACCCGCCGGCAGCTGTATCGTCTGTGCGCCAGCTCACCTGCGCCTGGCCCTCGGCATCGGCATTGGAAAACTGCAGGTTGCGCAGCTTCGCCTCAATGCTTCGGCCCGATACTTTCCAGCTGGCTTCGGTTGAGAGTTTGTCGAATGGCACCCGCGACTCCTCAAACACGCCCGGAAAATCCAGGCTGCCGTTGTTGATCGACAGCCGTGCCTTGCCGCCGCCCTGTGTCATTTCAAAATCAACCGTGCCGCCGGTTAAACCAGGCCTACCGAGCCGGCCGGGAGTGGGGTGTGGGTTCGAGGCCTGCCCGCCCACACCCGCCGGCCCGGCAGCCAGGCTCAACGCGGTGACCTGCCCGCTGACGGCAAACGTGTTCAGCGCTTCCAGCGGACCCTGCCAGCGCGCCTTCACCGTGTCAACCAGGCCGCTGGGTGCGTAGGATTGAATCAGCGCATGGGTGGCGCTGCCGATGGGCAGGCGGCTGGCGATTTGCGCCAGCGCGGACAGGTCCAGCTTGTCGGCTATGAGTTCGGTCTGTTCGGCGCGCTGGCCTTCGCGGCTGAAGTGAGCGAGCGTCATATTGCCGCCCGGCCATTGCAGCCCGTCGCGGGTGCGAAAGCGGAGGTTTTCGGTGCTGAAGTCAAAGCCGTCCACGCGCCGCGCGCCGCCGATGCGGCCAGACACCGATTCAAAAGCAAGTGCTTCAAGCTGGCTGCCAAGCCGGGCCTCGACGCCCTGCAAAGCCACATCGGCCAGGCCGCCGGTGAGTTGGCCATCCGTCACGTCGGCCCAGGCGCGCAGCGCGCCGTTGCCGCTAGTCAGCGTGATGCCCAGCTTTTGCAGGTCTGCATAGGGTGTGATTCGGGCCAGGCTGGCGCGCGTGAATTCGCCATACAGCTGGCCCGACCAGTCGGCGAAGTCGCCTTCCCGGGTTGACAGCAGCGGCTGACGGAACAGGCCCCTGAGCGTGAAGCGGTCGCCCAGCTCGGCCGGCGGTGTGGCATCCAGGCGCGCGGCGTGGCGATGGCGCGTATTGCGCAGCACCCAGTCAACATTGGTGAGCACGAGAGGCGGCGCTTGCCGCAGCTCGTCCGTCCAGCGTACGGTGCCGCCGCGTATCACCAGCTCGGATTGTGAAAAAATCCAGTCGATGACAGCACCGTCTCCGGTGCCTTTGCGCTCCGACACGGGCAGCCCGCCGACATAGAACTTGCCGTCACGGGTGCGGCGCAGGTCCAGCTCGGCTTGCTCGATCAACAGCTGCTCAAAGCCCAGGCCCGACAGCGATGCGGGTGTAATCACGCCCGAAATGCGCGGCAAGCGCAGCGCCACCTGCCCGCCCGCATCGAGCAGGCGCACATCGGCAAGCTCAAAAACAGGAAACACGCCTTCCGATTTGGCGCTGATTTGCCCAATGCGGACCGGCACGCCCAGCGCCTGGCTGGCAGCGGTCTCCAGCCGCGGACGAAATTCGCCGATTCGCGGCACAATCCAGCCATGAATCACCAACCAGCCCAAAGCGAACAGCAACCACGCGGCGGCAAGCAGCCACAGCGTGACGCGCATGGCTGCGGCAAGCCACCGAATTCGCCGGGAAGGCAGGGCTGGCAGGGTGAGAATCGTTGGCTCCATTGAGCCGGGAATTATGACCGCCGCAAGGTCCCTGCGCCCGGCTCGACATTCATGCTGTGGTGTGAAGTAGTGTGATGAATACCTCCTTGACCGCCAGCCCCGGGTCCGGCGTTTTGACAGACAACACAGCAATGCATTCGCGCATGGTTCAGCGCATTCGCCGCCGTTATGCCGGGCGGCTGCCTTTGCTGGCCGACGGTGCGCCACGTCGCAACGGCATGCAGGCTGTTTTCGCCGCTTTGGAGGCTGCCGGACTGGACACCTCCGCCGCGCTGCGGGTGCTGCGCCAGCTGGTCATCGAACGTCTGGCCGTGCTCGACTGCGAACAGCAGGCGCCGCTGGCCGTGGTGATTCAGGCCATGACCGAGCTGGCCGAATTGGCGCTCGACATGGCGGTGCAGGCCACCGATGTGCAGCTCGATGCCTTGTATGGCCCGCCGCTGGCCCCGGACGGTAGCCGCGCCCGCATGTGGGTCGTCGGCATGGGCAAGCTGGGCGCGCGCGAGCTCAATGTTTCCAGCGACATCGACCTGATCTATGTCTACGATCACGACGGCGAAACGGCCGGGCGCGCAGACGGGCGCGGGCAGATTTCCAACCACGAGTATTTTGCGCACCAGGTCCGAACCATCTTCGGCCTGATCGGCGATGTGACCGAACACGGTTTCGTGTTTCGCGTTGATTTGGCACTGCGGCCAAATGGCAACTCGGGCCCGGCGGCGGTTTCTCTGGGTGCGCTGGAAGATTACTTTCAGGCCCAGGGCCGCGAATGGGAGCGTTTTGCCTGGCTAAAAAGCCGGGTCGTCGCGCCGCAGCAATGCATCGGCACCGGGCTGGCGCTGGGGCTTCGTGGCGTGGTGCTGCCGTTTGTGTTCAGGCGTTACCTGGACTACAGCGTGTTTGATGCGCTGCGCGTGTTGCAGCGGCAGATTCGCGAGCATGCGGCCAGGCGCTGCGCCGGCCATCCGGAGCGTGCCAACGACGTGAAGATGTCGCGCGGCGGTATCCGTGAAATTGAATTCACTGTGCAGCTGCTGCAGGTGGTGCGCGGCGGGCAGTTTCCCGAACTGCGCACGCGCCGCACGGTTGACGCGCTGCAGCGTCTGGCCAAAGCCAATCTGATGCCGCAGGACACCGCCGACGCGCTGACACGCGCTTACGATTTTCTGCGCCGCGTCGAACACCGCATCCAGTACCTTGACGACCAGCAGACGCATGTGCTGCCAACACGCGACGACGACCTCGACTGGGTGGCGCACACCATGGGCTTTGGGCATACGGCGGGTTTTCTGGGTGAGCTGGACGCGCACCGCGAACTGGTCGCCGGTGAATTCGACCGATTGCTGGGTGACAAGGACGACTGCAAAACCTGCGGCCCGGCAGGTGGCGTTGCGAATTTCCGCGCGACGGGTGGCGGGCCCGACGACGATATTCTGGAGCAGCTGTCAGCGCAATGGCCGGTGCAATTTCGAGCGCGGCTGGCACTGTGGCGACAGCACCCGCGCATCCTGGCTTTGCGCGACGATTCACGCGCTCGCCTGGTGCGGCTGGTGCAGCGCACAGCGGTCTGGCTGCAGGAAGGCGCCGTGACCGAAGAGGCCGCGATTCGCGTCATCGACTGGATTGAGCCGCTGCTGCGGCGCGAGAGTTATCTGGCGCTGCTGGTAGAGCGCCCGGCGGTACACGAGCGCCTGCTGCGCCTGCTGGGCGCGGCGAAATGGCCGGCGCGTTATTTGCTGCAGCACCCCGGCGTGATTGACGAGCTGGCCAGCAATGTGATGCTGCACGAACGCTTCGATGCGACGGTGTTTGCGCGGGAACTCGATGAGCGGCTGGCGTCGCTCAAGCGCACCGGCGAAGACGACGACGAAGCCTGCCTGAACCTGCTGCGCCGCGCCCACCATGCCGAAGTTTTCCGCACGCTGGCGCGTGATGTCGAAGGCGTGTTGACGGTCGAGCAAGTGGCCGATGATTTAAGCGCGCTGGCCGAAACCGTGCTGCGCGTGACTGCAGAGTGGTGCTGGCAGCGCCTGAAAACGCGGCATCGCACGGTCGATGACAGGCCGCAAATGGCCATCATTGCCTACGGAAAACTGGGCGGCAAGGAGTTGGGCTATGGCAGCGACCTGGACATTGTTTTTGTCTACGAAGACGAGCATGAACGCGCGCCCGAGGTGTATGCCGCTTTTGTGCGCAAGCTGATCAACTGGCTGACGGTGAAAACCGGCGAGGGCGATCTGTATGAGATCGACACCGCCTTGCGGCCGAATGGAAATTCCGGCCTGCTGGTGACCAGTTTTGCCGCTTACGCCAACTACCAGCAGCAGCGCGGCAGCAACACCGCCTGGACCTGGGAACACCAGGCGATGACGCGGGCGCGTTTCGTGCTGGGCGACGATTTGCTGCGCCAGCGCTTTGAAGCCATCCGCTGCAGCGTCATCATGGCGCCGCGCGATGTTGCCGCGCTGCAGCACGAGATCGTCGCCATGCGCGAGAAGGTGCGCGCTGCGCATCCGGCCCGAAACACCCGCGTGCTTTCCACTGGCGCGGCCACCGGTGCCCTGGCGGTCGGCCCGTCCGGTGCGACGCCGCAGGCTGAACGGTTTGACGTCAAGCACACGGCCGGCGGCATGGTCGATGCCGAATTTGCGGTCCAGTTTCTGGTGCTGTCGGCGTCCGGGCAGCACCCGGAACTCGCTGACAACGTTGGCAACATCGCCCTGCTGCAGCGTGCCGAGCAGGCCGGGCTGCTGCCACCCGGTGTGGGCCAGGGCGCAGCACGGGCCTACCGCGAACTGCGCCGGGTGCAGCACAACGCGCGGCTCAACGAAGAGCCAACGCAGGTCAGCCCGCTGCTGCTGATGAACGAGCGCGAGGCGATTCAGCGGCTGTGGGTGGCGACGTTTAACAGCGCGGGGCGGGGCGGGCGCAGCGCAGGCACACCGTGACCCTCGTAAAGATACGGATTTTTACGACATTATTAATCAATCGTTTGATTTTTGTGCTCGAATGCAGGCATGAAATCGACCGTATCGCCACGCCAGCCATTAGCGCCGCCGGCACCGCCTGACCCTTCCTTTTCCGCGCCTGACCAGCGCATCACGTCCGCCCGCAAGCCGCGTGCGGGCGGGCTGGAGGCCCGGCAAACACTGTTGCTCGCGGCTTTGAAGCTGTTCTCCGAAAAAGGTTTTGCGAAAACTTCGACACGCGCGATTGCGCAGGCAGCCGGTGCGAACATCGGGGCCATCAGCTATTACTTTGGTGACAAGGCGGGCCTGTACCGCGCGGTTTTCGCGGAGCCAATGGGCATGCCGCCGCAAGAAGTGGCGCAGCTCGGCCAGTCGCGCTTGAGCTTGCGCCAGTGCCTGGAAGCCGTCGTCAAAAGTTTTCTCGAACCGATGAAGCAAGGCGAGCTGGTGCAGCAATGCATGCGCCTGCACTTTCGGGAAATGCTGGAGCCGACGGGCATGTGGGCGCGTGAAATTGACCAGGACATCAAACCGGCGCATGCGGCGCTGCTGGCCATGCTGGCCCGCCATCTGGGTGTCGCACGAGCCGACGATGATCTGCACCGGCTGGCTTTCAGCATTGCCGGTCTGGCCATGCACCTGTACATGACGCGCGACGTGGTCACGGCTATCCGGCCCCGGTTGCTGCAAGGCCCGAAAGCCATCGATGCCTGGGCCGCGCTGATGGTCGATCAGGCCGAAGCCCTGGTGGCCCTCGAAGCGGCACGCCGCAAGCAAGCGAGCAAATGAAATCGACACCATTTTTTCCCGGTTTAAAGCACCGCGCGTTGTTGCTCGCCGCCGCGTCTGCGCTGGCGGGCGGCTGTGCGTTGCAGACACCGCCGCGCGATGTTTCGGTCGCTGTTCCACCGCAGTGGTTCGCACCCACTCCGCCGCCAGATGCCCTCGGCGCCCTGCCCCACAACGGGCGCCTGACCGACCTGACGCAGTGGTGGACGCAGCATGGCGACCCGCTGCTGGTCGAGCTGATTGCTTCTGCGCAGGCGGTGAGCCCGTCCATCGCGTCGGCGCGCTCGCGCATCGAGCAGGCGCGCGCCACGCGGGTGGCTGCGGGTGCTGCGCTAGTGCCCACGCTTGATGCGACTGCCAGCAGCAGCCGCACACGCTCGCCACCGCAAGCGCCCGGTGCGTCTGCCCTGGCCACGTCGGCGCAGGCGGGTTTGCAGGCGTCATGGGAGATTGATCTTTTCGGCGGTAAGCAAGCCGGTCGCAACGCCGCCACCGAACGCCTGGCCGGCGCCGAGGCGCAGTGGCATGACGCGCGCGTGTCGGTCGCCGCCGAAGTGGCGAATCAGTACTACGGCTACACCAGCTGCCGTGCGCTGCAGAAAATCACGCGGGCCGACGTAGCGTCGCGGCAGGAAACGGCGCGCCTGGCCGACTTGTCGATGAAAGCCGGCTTCACCGCACCGGCCACCGCCGCGCTGGCGCGTGCCAGTGCGGGCGATGCCAGCGCACGCGCCACCGAGCAGGCCGCGCGCTGCGAATTGGATGTCAAGGCGCTGGTCGCCCTGAGCAGCCTGCAAGAGCCAGATTTAAGATCAAAACTGGCTCTAGCCCCCGTATTACGTGCGCAAGCAGCTCCTATTTTAATAGCAACTGTACCGGCAGATGCACTGCTGCAGCGGCCCGATATCTTTAGCGCAGCGCGTGAAGTCGCCGCTGCCAGCGACGAGATCGGCAGCGCGCAGGCCGAGCGTTATCCGCGCCTGGGTCTGAGCGGCTCCATCGGCACGTCGCGTGTGCGCAGCGGCGGCGTCAGCAGCGACTTCAACACCTGGTCCATCGGCCCGCTGTCGCTGACCATGCCGCTTTTTGACGGTGGCCGCCGCGCCGCCGATGTGGACGCGGCCAGCGCCCGCTACGACGACGCAGCAGCGATCTATCGGGGCCGCGTGCGTCAGGCGGTTCGGGAAGTCGAGGAAGCGCTGGTCAACCTGCAAAGCACCGCCGCGCGGCGGGTCGATGTGCAAACCGCGGTCGATGGCTACCAGGCGGCTTTCAGCGGCACTGAAGCGCTGTACAAAAACGGGCTGGCCAGTTTGGTCGAGCTGGAAGATGCGCGCCGCACGCTGTTGGCAGCACAGACCACGCTGGCGTCGCTGCAGCTCAGCCGCAACACGGCCTGGGTGTCACTTTACCGGGCCATGGGCGGCGGCTGGACGCCCACTGCAAGTGCCGCCGGCCTGCACGCCCGCTGAATTTTCAAGCTAATCGTTTACTGATTCACACCATGCAAAAACCAAGCTCACGGTCTGTCATTTTTGTTGTGCTGGCGCTGCTGATCATCAGCGGTGGCGCGTTTTATTTCTTCGCATCTGGAACGGATTCAAAAGCAGCCGACGCCAAAAAATTGGCGGCGGCACCCGCCAAACCGGCGTTGACGGTGAGCGTTGAAAAACCGCAGCCGGTCTCTCTTCCGATCAGGCTGTCAGCCAACGGCAACATCACCGCCTGGCAGGAAGCCGTCATCGGCTCCGAGTCCAACGGCTTGAAGCTGACGCAGGTGCTGGTCAATGTCGGTGATGTCGTCAAGGCCAGGCAGGTGCTGGCTACCTTTTCAACCGACAGCACGCAGGCTGACGTGGCGCAGGCGCGCGCCAATCTGGTGGACGCGCAGGCCAGCGCGCTGGATGCAGCGGCCAACGCCGAGCGCGCCCGCACGCTACAGTCTTCGGGCGCCCTCAGCGCGCAGCAGATCAACCAGTACCTGACGCTGGAGAAAACCGCCAAAGCCAAGGTAGAAGCGGCCCAGGCCGTGTTGGGCGCGCAGCAGCTCAAGGGCCGACAGACACGCGTGCTGGCGCCCGACAGCGGCGTGATTTCTGCACGCAATGCCACGGTAGGCGCGGTGGTCGGCAGCGGCACTGAACTGTTTCGCATGATTCGCAAGGGCCGGCTGGAGTGGCGCGCCGAAGTCACCAGTACCGAGGTAGCGCGCATCAAGCCGGGCGACAAAGCGGTGGTGCTGGCCGCCAGCGGCGCACGCGTGGAAGGCCGGGTGCGCATGCTGGCACCCACGGTAGACCCGGTAACGCGCACTGCATTGGTTTATGTGGATGTGCCTGCCAACACCGACTTGAAGGCAGGCATGTACGCCAAAGGCGATTTCGCACTGGGCGCCAGCGAAGCGCTGACACTGCAGCAGCAAGCGCTGGTGCTGCGCGACGGATTTACCTACGCCATGCGCGTGGAGGCCAACAACAAGGTCAGCCAGGTCAAGTTGCAAACCGGCCGGCGTGTCGGCGATGCGGTCGAGATTTTGCAGGGGGTAAAGCCTGGCGACAACTATGTAGCCAGTGGCGCGGCATTTTTAGCCGATGGCGACACGGTCAAGGTGGTGGCTGCAACGGCTGCAACGGGCACAGATGCCAGGACAACCCCCAAACCGTGACGCTCGAATGCCAAACAAGGCTCTAGCCCAATAAAAACGTGCGCAAGCAGCTATTTATTTCATAGCACTTGTACTTCGCCGCCTTGCCTGACTACCACCGCTTGACCCGCCGCCAAAGGACTTGCTATGAATGTTTCCGCCTGGTGCATCCGAAATCCGATTGCCGCCATCATGTTTTTTGTGCTGCTCTGCTTCGCGGGCGTGCGGGGCTACCAGAGCATGACAGTGCAGAACTTTCCTGACCTGGATGTGCCCAACATCATCATCACCGCCAGCTTGCCGGGCGGCTCGCCGGCACAGCTTGAAACCGAAGTGGGCCGCAAGATTGAAAACGCCATCGCCGGCATTCAGGGGCTGAAGAACATCTACACCAAAGTGCAAGACGGTGTGGTCACCATCACCGCCGAATTTCGGCTGGAGAAAACCACGCAAGAAGCGCTCGATGAAACCCGCTCGGCGGTGCAGCAGGTGCGCTCTGATTTGCCCGCTGACCTGCGCGACCCGGTGGTTAACAAGCTCAATATTTCGGGTGGCGCCGTGCTGGCCTACACCATCCGCATACCGTCGATGGACGACGAGGGCCTGAGCTGGTTTGTGGACGACACGCTGACGCGCCGCTTGCTGGCCGTGCCGGGCGTGGGCTCGGTCAGCCGGGTAGGCGGTGTCAGCCGCGAGGT
>JANLYY010000054.1:0-3794 GCA_031365885.1 Polaromonas sp.
CAAGGCGCTGGCCGCGCTGGCGCAGGGCCAGCGACTGCGGGCCTTCCGGGCACTGGTAGTGGCAGGGCCGGACGGGTTGACCCCCGGTGCCATGGCCGCGCAGCTGGGTGTGGCAGCTAGTGCGCTGTCGTTTCACCTCAAAGAGCTGTCGCATGCCGGCATGGTGACGGCCGAGGCGCGCGGACGCAACCTGATTTACCGCGCCAGTTTCGGCCAGATGAGTGCGCTGCTGGCGTACCTGACAGAGCATTGCTGCCAGGGCGTGCCGTGCGAAGCCAGTGCGCTGGCGGACTGCACGACTTGCTAGCATTGGTGGTGTTCTAGTGCTGTAGCCCAGGTAATACGTGCGCAAGCAGCTCTGTTTTTAATAGCAACCAGAGCATTTTTATTTTCACTTCATCCAACCCGGAAGGTCTTTCGTGTCAGACAAACCCATTAACGTCCTGTTCCTCTGCACCCACAATTCGGCCCGCAGCATTCTGGCTGAGGCGGTGCTCAACCGGGTTGGCAACGGCCGCTTCAAAGCCTGGTCTGCCGGCAGCAGCCCGCGTGACAACCAGCAACCCAACCCGTTCAGCTTAAGGGCACTTGAAAAGGTCTGCATACCGACCGAGGGATTGCGCAGCAAGAGCTGGGACGAGTTTGGCTTGCCTGACGCGCCGCATATGGATTTGGTCATCACCGTGTGCGACAACGCCGCCAATGAAACCTGCCCCTATTGGCCCGGCCAGCCGGCCACGGCTCATTGGGGCTATCCCGACCCTTCGCTGGTGGAGGGCACTGACGCGCAAAAACTGGAAGCTTTTTTGAACACTCTGCACCATATGAAGCGCCGCATGGAGCTGCTGGTCAGCCTGCCGGCAGCCAGCGTCAGCAAGTTGATGCTGCAGTATGCGGCGCGCGGCCTGGCGAAATCCTGATCTGACACCATGACGCCACGGTTGCGCCATCGCGTTTTCGCCGAATTCTTCGGCACCGCAGCGCTGTTTTGCGCGGTGATCGGCTCGGGCATCATGGCCGAGAACTTAAGCGCCGGAAACACCGGCGTCGCGCTGCTGGCCAACACCCTGGCCACGGTGTTCGCGCTCTATGTGCTGATCGAGTTGCTGGGGCCGGTCAGCGGCGCGCACTTCAACCCGCTGGTGACGCTGCTTATGTGGTCAAAAAGCCCTGCAGCCCAATATTTACGTGCGCAAGCAGCTATGTTTTATATAGCAGCTCAATTGCTCGGAGCAGTGGCGGGCGCGTGGCTCGCCAACGCCATGTTCGATCTGCCGGTGCTGCAGCTCAGCAGCAAGTTGCGCGGCGGTTTTGATGCAGCCGGTCAGTTCACCGGATGGGGCCAGTGGCTGGCCGAAGCCGTCGCCACGGCGGGCTTGATAGTGGTGGTGTTGCGCGCGCCCGCGGCCAAGGCGGCGGCGCTGGTGGCCTGCTTCATCGGCGCGGCCTACTGGTTCACGGCCAGTACCTCATTTGCCAACCCGGCAGCCGTGATGGGCCGCATGTTTTCAGACAGCTTTGCTGGCATCGCGCCAGCCAGCGCGCCGGGCTTTGTGGTGGCCCAGGCGCTGGGGGCAGTGGCCGGCGTGCTGCTGGAGCGGTGGCTGGGCAAGTTGGAAGTCAGCAGCTAGTCGCTATTAAAATAATAGCTGCTTGCGCACGTCCTCATTGGGCTGTAACACTATTCTTGCCATTGTTTTGGCGGTGCGCGCCGCATCTGGCCCAGCGTCAAGACGCGGCCTGCCATCCACTCGCCGGGCGAAACGAGTGTCCAAAGCCCTCACATTCGGCAAGTTGACCACGCCAGCAAGCTAGAGACACACAGTCAAGTCGGGCATACACTTTGCCGTGCAAGCCAGGCGTGTACCGATCCGGTGCGCGTTTTCAATCTGCCCACAAGGCAGCCATTATTTTTTGGAGACAAACCCCCATGAACGCACCGCTACCCGAGCACATTCGCAAGGCCCTGGAAACCGTCACGCTCGATGACAAATATTCACTCGGCAGCGGCCGGGCCTTTATGAGCGGCGTGCAGGCCCTCGTGCGGCTGCCGATGCTGCAGCAGGCGCGCGACGCAGCGGCGGGGCTGAACACTGGCGGCTTCATCAGCGGTTATCGCGGATCGCCGCTCGGCGGCTACGACCAGGCTTTGTGGGCCGCGAAAAAACATCTGGCGGCGCAGAATATCGTGTTTCAGCCGGGCGTGAATGAAGAGCTGGGCGCGACGGCAGTGTGGGGCACGCAGCAGCTTGATTTGTACCCGCAGACGAAGAAATTCGATGGTGTATTCGGCATCTGGTACGGCAAGGGGCCGGGGGTAGACCGCACGTCGGATGTGTTCAAGCACGCCAACATGGCCGGCACCGCCAGACACGGCGGCGTGATTGCGATTGCCGGCGATGACCACGTGTCAAAAAGCTCGACCGCCGCGCACCAGAGCGACCATATCTTCAAGGCCTGCGGCCTGCCGGTGTTCTTTCCATCGAGCGTGCAAGACATCCTGGACATGGGGCTGCATGCATTCGCGATGAGCCGTTTTTCAGGCGTGTGGGCCGGCATGAAGACGATTCAGGAAGTCGTCGAATCGTCCAGCTCGGTGTCGGTGGACCCGGACCGCGTGAAGATCGTCATGCCGGAAGATTTTCAGATGCCGCCGGGCGGCCTGCACATCCGCTGGCCTGACCCGGCGCTGGAGCAGGAAGCGCGGCTGATGGATTTCAAGTGGTATGCGGCTCTGGCCTACATCCGCGCCAACAGGCTCAATCACAACGTGATTGCCGGGCCCAACGACCGTTTCGGTCTGATCGCCAGCGGCAAGGCCTTCAATGACACACGGCAGGCGCTGGCTGACCTGGGTCTGGACGAAGAAACGTGTCACCAGCAAGGCATTCGCCTGCACAAGGTCAACGTGGTGTGGCCGCTCGAAGCGAGCATCACGCGCGACTTTGCGCAGGGCCTGCAGGAAATTCTGGTGGTCGAGGAAAAGCGGCAGGTCATCGAATACCAGATCAAGGAAGAGCTGTATAACTGGCGCGCCGACGTGCGGCCCAACGTGCTCGGCAAGTTCGACGAACCCGAGGGCGACCAGTCGGGCGGCGAGTGGGGACGGGCGAACCCGAGCGACAACTGGCTGCTGCGCGCGAAGGCCGATTTGACGCCGGCCATCATCGCGAAAGCGATTGCCAAGCGCCTGAAAAAACTCGGTGTGCCAGCCGATGTGGTGGCCCGCATGGACACGCGGCTGGCGATCATCGAGGCGCGTGAGCGGGCGCTGGTTGAATTGAAGGTTGACACCGGCGAACGCGCGCCGTGGTTTTGCAGCGGCTGCCCGCACAACACCAGCACGCGGGTGCCCGAGGGCTCACGCGCACTGGCCGGCATTGGCTGCCACTTCATGGCGACGTGGATGGACCGCTCGACCTCGACGTTTTCGCAGATGGGCGGCGAAGGCGTGGCCTGGGTCGGGCAGGCGCCGTTTACCACCGACACGCATGTGTTTGCGAATCTGGGCGATGGCACCTACTTTCACAGCGGGCTGCTGGCGATTCGCCAGTCGATTGCGGCCGGCGTGAACATCACCTACAAGGTTTTGTACAACGACGCGGTCGCGATGACGGGCGGCCAGCCGATCGGTGAGCGGCCGGAAGGCCATTCGGTGCTGCAGATCATGCAGAGCCTGGTGGCCGAGGGCGTCAGCAAATTGGTCATCGTGACCGACGTGCCGGAGAAATACGAAGGCGCCAGACTGCTGGACGGCGTGGAAGTGCAACATCGCGATGAGCTGGACCGCATCC
>JANLYY010000265.1:0-16448 GCA_031365885.1 Polaromonas sp.
CCTGGCGATGGCGCTGCTGAGCAAAAGCGGCAACATCGACTGGCAGCATGTGCCCTACAAAGGCGGCGGCCCGCTGATGACCGATGCGGTCGCCGGCCATGTGCCGCTGTCCATCGGATCGGTGTTCGTCACCAAGCCACACATCGACAGCGGCCGCCTGCGCCCGCTGGCCGTGACCACCAGCAAACGCTCGACCGATTTACCGAATGTGCCGACGGTGGCCGAAAGTGGGTTTGCCGGCTTCGACGCACCGGCATGGTGGGCCATCATCGCGCCCGCCAAAACACCGCCCGAGGTGATCAAGCGCATGAATGAAGAAATCAACAAGGCGCTCAAAAACCCGGACATCGCCAAAAAACTTAGTGCGCAGGGCATTGACATCATTGGCGGTTCGCCCGAATCAGCCAGTGTGTTTATCGACAAGCAGATTGATATCTGGGCGAAGGTTGTAAAGGACAACGGGATTAAGGCGGATTGAATAGGCCCCCACGCTTTTCGCTACGCGTAAAAGCTGCCCCCCGAGGGGGCGCTGCGCCTGCGGCCCGGCAAAGCCGGTTCCGCGGCCCCTGCTTGAATAACTTGCCCCCACGGTCGTTCGCTTCGCGTAACTCTCTGCCCCCCAAGGTGGCCGCTTCGCCTGCGGTCTGGCAGAGCCAGTCCCGCGGCCCCTGCTTGCAGTGAGAAAGTCCACGCTTGGTTGCGCCGGTCGCTTTGCAGGCTGTGGGTCCCCCGACTTACTCCCTCTCCCGTACGCGGGAGAGGGCGGGGGTGAGGGCTCCCCGCATTGGTGCTCAATGACTCGCCGGGCAGCGCGTTGATGGCATGTGCACCAGCCTCTTTGTCAGCGCGCCGTGATCGCTTCCAGCTTGGCCAGACACTCGTCAAGTACATCGATAGGCACCGCTTCAATACGCTTGGCGCCTCGGGCCGACAAATCAAGCACGCGGCACTGGCTCACGACAACGGCACCCTGCGTCGCCGTGCCGCAGCCCATCAGCGTGACGGCCCAGCCTGCTACCCGTTCAAAGTTGCCGTCCTGGGTGATGGGCGCCACCAGCGCGCGCCCGCCTTGGTTGAAATCGTGATTCGACAAAACCAGTACTGGTCGCGTGCCCCGCATTTCGCTTCCCGCTGTCGGGTCCAGTGTGATGACGACGATATCGCCCTGCTGAAAGGCGCGGCGCATCAAAGCGTCTCGTTGTCGACAGGCCGCATCTGCTCCCATGCCACCAGGTCTGCTGGCATGGGCGCCTTGGGCTTGCACTGTGCGTTGAGTTCGGCTGCCGTGTATTTGCGGCGTTCACGCTGCGGGCGCAACAGCAGGTTGCCGTCGGGTGTCTTGTCCAGTATGACCACCTGACCTGCGACCAGCCCCAGGTCACGCAATAAAGCGGGCGGGAAGGTCAGGCCGGTGGAGTTGCCTAGTTTGCGTAAAGAGACTTGCATAGTGGGGTGCGGTGAAAAGTGAAGAAGTAGTCGCGACTGTAATCGCTCGTTCTGCCAATGTCAAACGATGTTTTACATTAAAAATAGAGGCTGCGTATCTCATCCGTTATCGGTGAAACTTAAGACCGCATCGGAATAACGGGTTCAAGGTAGATTGAGGGTTTCGCGTGGTCAAAAAAAAATGGCTTAGCGGACGAACTTTCGGGAAAGGATGTGCTGGCTGGAAGCAAGCGCGCATAAATCCCTGGCGGATTTCTTCATCCCTTTTTCATTTCTCCAGCGCCCAATCCACCAACTGGGGGCAGTGAAACTTGGCGTAAATCGTTGCACGTTTCCTCATGACACGCAGTGCAAGCGTGGCTGCCGCTTTAGATACGCTTTCGTCGGCCAACAACTCCTCCATGGCGTCGCTGCCTTGTAAATGGAGCGTGACCTGGTGCTGGCCCGCGTCGCGATAGCCTCTGCGCACGACCTCGACAAACGGGTAAATCTTCACCAGCGCATCCACCGAGTCCCACTCTTGGAGAAGGACGTCTTCGGCCACGGTGATGAACGACCACAGTTCATCAGGCTGCTGTTTGACCCATCCCGCAACAAACAACTCCATGACCCCTGCGTTGACGGACAGCAGCCGAGGCCAACTCCTATGGTTTGTGCTAGGCATGCAACTGACCGACCAGAAGGAGTATTCAGTCTACCTAGGGGCCGGTAGGCATTGCCCGACATAGTGCTTGATCAGAGGCAGCACGCGAGGGGCTGACGGGTGCGTCTCAAACTTGGCGAAATGCTTGGAAAAGCGAACTTGCTGAGCTTCGGGGAGGATGATTTTTGAGTTGTTATGTTCTGCTCTGTCAAAAAACGATAGTTGGCGCAGCCAAGCTTCTTGGTCGCTCGCGGAGACGACCAAGTCAAGGTCGGTATCGCCCACGATGCTGGTGACGTGGACGGCGTTCGTTATCCGTAGCCCCAGAGATTCAGCGCGATAAATCAGGGCCCTTTCGGTTGCGTCCAGGTCTGTCCTCTTAACCGGGATAAAGGAGAACCCGACGATGTCGTCGTGGTTCCGACGATGCTGTGAAAACCGCCGTACCACTTCCACTGCTTGGCCGACATAAAAAAGCCCGGACTGAAAGGACAGCAAGTAGATGCCACAGCGATTCTTTGCTGACCCGAAGAGGTGCGCGATGGATAGCAGCGAAGCAACCGGTTCCAGGGTGGCAAACCCCAAGTTGATGGTGAGTTCATGAGTCACGGTGGTTTCCATGGGCTTCCTAGGATGGACAAAATATCAATGTTGCGGCCTAAAAACGACAAGCCCCTCGGTATAGCGGTCCTGTAGTTGGGGCTTGCGGGCGGGAGTCCAGTCCGGGATACGCATGGTGAGGTTGAGCTGGACTGCATTCCTTTCAATGCCGAAGGTTTGACGCCACAAATACAAGGTGCATGGCAAAAATTGGCGCTAGCCCCCGTATTACGTGCGCAAGCAGCTCCTGTTTTAATAGCAACGTTGTCGATGGGCAACTCGCATGCGGGGCAGCTGGTCGATGACGTACACACGGCGCCGGTCAACGTACTCAGCCCGCTGATCGCGTGCCGCCCGAGCCGATCAGGCGTTCAAAATCAGATTACCTTTTCGCGCCAGTGCGCCAGAGGTGAGAAGCTCGTCCAGCATCGCCTCAATCCAGTCTGCTAGTCGCTCGGTCTCAAAAAACTTGTCACGAATCTGCACCAGATATTCCGTTTCAGCCGCCCACTGAATCAGTTCCTGAACGGGCTGTTGTTGTATCTCCAGCAGCTTGAACTTGATCAGCACTTTGGCGGCATGGCGCGCATGCTTGTCAGGCCTGCGGGCAAAGTGATCCAGGCGCGTTCGTGCGCGGTCAAGCACATCCGCAGCGTATGAAAAAACGGCGCCGTGGCCCGGAATCACTGTTTTGGGCTGCAATTTTTCGATGACGTCGAGTGTCTTTGCGACATCATTGAACGCGTCTTCGCCTTCCAGTTCGGGAAAGACAACGCCAAATCCGTTTTCCCACAACGCATCGGCAGAAATCAGCGTTTGACTGATAGGCTCAAAAAACAGCAACGAATGCGGGTCATGGCCCGAAGCCGCATGCGCTTGCCAGGTGCGTGAGCCAAACCCTATCTCGGTACCCGGTGCCATCACGGCGCTGTAGGTAAATTGCGGGCACTGTTGCCCGGTCGGTTCATAAATCAGCGCGACGGGATCCCACGGGTGCACTGCAGCGGCTTGCCCCGGCGGAATCAGCGTTTCAAGGCCGGGGTAGCGCGCCTGAAGCGCCGCATTTCCGCCGCAATGGTCGCTGTGCAGATGGGTGTTGACCAGGCAGTCAAGCGCACGACCTTTCAGCGCGTGATCGACCAACTGCAAGGTTTGCGCCGAGTGGGTGCAGTAGCCGCTGTCGATCAACAGCGACTGCTCGCCATCGGTAAACAGAACGTTATTGGACGAGAGCCAGCCGCGCTCAAAAACATGCATGCCTGACGGAAGCGTTACCCGATCAAGCGCGGACATCAGCAGGGCAGCGCGTACACGCCGTCAATTCGACGCTCGCAACTCGCGTCTGAGGATTTTTCCGACATTGCTTTTGGGTAGGTCATCGCGAAATTCAATGTACTTGGGGCGTTTGTAGCCGGTCAGGTGGAGTTTGCAGTAAGCGCTCAAGTCGTCTTCGGACAGCGTCGGGTCATTTTTCACCACAAAGACTTTGATCGCTTCGCCCTGGCTGGCGTCGGCAATCCCAATCGCGGCGCATTCCACCACGCCGGGGCACAGGGAGATGACGTTTTCAAGCTCGTTCGGAAAGACATTAAAGCCCGAAACGATGATCATGTCTTTCTTGCGATCAATGATCTTCGTGTAGCCGTGCTCGTCCATGATGCCGACGTCGCCGGTGCGCATGAAGCCGTCAGCGGTGAAGGCCTTTTCGTTCTCGGCTGGCTGCAGGTAGTAGCCGGTCATCACCTGCGGCCCCTTGATGCAAATCTCGCCCGACTCGCCGATGCCGAGCGACTTTCCGTCGTCGTCCTTGATCGCTATGTCGATGCTGGGCAAGGGCAGGCCGATGGAGCCCGAAAATGACTTGTTTGTCACCGGATTGTTGGTGCCAATCGCGCAGGTCTCGCTCATGCCCCAGCCTTCGATCATCGTACAGCCCGTCACCGCCATCCAGTGTTTCGCCGTTCCTTCGGAAGCCGCCATGCCGCCAGCCTGCGAAACGCACAGATGTGAAAAATCAATCGTCTTGAACTGCGGATGTTGCAGCAAGGCATTGAACAGCGTATTGACCGCTGGCAGCATGTGAAATGGCCGTTTCTTCAACACCGCGATGAATTTGCCGAAGTCGCGCGGGTTCGGAATCAGCGTCAGGTGCGCGCCCCATTTGATGTTCAGCAGGCACAGCGTCAGCGCAAAGATGTGATACAGCGGCAGCGCGGCGATGTTGTTGGTGTTGCTGACATCGCCGATGCGTTTCAGGGCTGGTGTGAACCAGGCTTCGCCCTGCAACACTGCCGCCACGATGTTGCGATGCGTCAGCACCGCGCCCTTCGACAAGCCCGTCGTGCCGCCGGTGTATTGCAGGAAAGCCACCGAGTCGAGCGTACACGCCGCCGGCTTTAAGGCCATCGCCTTGCCTTGCGCGATGGCGCGGTTGAACGTCGTCACCTTGCGGCCCTCGCCGGTTGCGTTCCCCAGCGGCAGTTTGTAGGCCGGAACCATCTTCGCCAGATGCCGGACTGCAAAAGTGATCCAGCTGCCGTACCAAAAGCCCAGCAAGTCGCCCATCGAAGCCATCACGATATTTTTAACCGGCGTCTGCTCGATCACCTCGGCCAGCGTGCCGGCGAAATTCTCCAGAATCACGATCGTCGTCGCGCCTGAATCTTTCAGTTGATGCGCCAACTCGCGCGGTGTGTACAGCGGATTGACGTTCACGCAGGTGTAGCCGGCGCGCAAGATAGCCGACATGGTGACCGCAAACTGCGGCACGTTTGGCAGCATGATGGCTACGCGCGCGCCCGGCTCCAGGCCCAGGCTTTGCAGCCACGCGCCCAAGGCTGCCGACAGGTCGTCGAGCTCGCCGTAAGTCATCCAGCGCTCCATGCAGACCGAAAACGGTTTGGCGGCGTTCTTTTTAAATGATTCTTCCAGCAACTGGTTCAGCGAGCGAAACTGCTCGGGAACGATCTCGTGCGGAACGCCTTCGGGGTAACTTGCGAGCCAGGGTTTTTGCATAGATTCTCCTAAGCGGTGATTGTGCAAGAGGGCATGCATCAGCCCGCATGGGGCTTGCACTAGTAAGGCGCTGCGACTTGCCTGCATGCGTCGCGCCTGCGACTCATCTGATCGTCCCCAGCAAGTGGAGCAAATGAATTTCGCACGTTGCCAGGTCGTCTTCAAACAGCGAGCGTATCCACTTCGTTTCCCGCTCGCGGATCAGCGCCAAAAATTCATCGGCGCCGCGCATGTCGGCAAAAGCATCAAAGCCGGTTTCCAGAAACTTTTGCAGCGATTCCAGCCCGGCCGCACCGGCAGGCCGGCGCATCATTTTCAGCATGGTGCGCAGGCCTGGCATGCGCGTGAGCCGGTTCAGCGCGTGGCCCAGCTCCAGCACCAGCGCCAGTTGCCGCTGGCGCGCGTCGTCGTCGGCGACAAAGCGCCAGCAGCGAATGTAGCGGGCTGCTTCCGTGCTCGATGGCGTGGCGTAGGTGTCGACAAGCCAGTGCTTGGCCATCAGGTCGTCGAGCTTTTCGGTCAGCGCATGCACTTCAGCCAGCGCGCCAGCCGTGTTCACCACGGCTTGTGGGAAGAGTTTGGCAATCGTGCTGGCAATGCGTGCGAACTGCTGGTCGCGGTCGGCGTAGTCTTTGTCGCTGTACAGCTCGTACAGAAAAAAGCGCGCAGCATTTTTGTAACGCGCGCTGCCCAGCAAGTCGGCATAGGTGGCCTGAAAGCGGCGCGCCTGAAAGCGCTTGATGGCGGCGCTGGCGCTTGTCAATGGCGCATCGGCGGCCCGCTGCCGCCGCAGGTCGGCGACAGCTTGCAGCGCGGTTTGAATCTGTGGTGCCGATGCGTCCATACAAACCCCGAGTTTATCTAGAAGACCATCTCTATTGAAAATCCAGGGCGCCATGCGAAACTGGCCTTTATGCAACGAAGAACGCTTTTCAAACTGGGTATCGCGTCGGCAACCGTGCTGGTGCTGGCGGGCGGCGCCGCCGCGCTGATCGACCCCGGGCTCACGGGCGGGCGCCTCAGCGCGTCGGGGCGCGAGGTGTTTTCAAGCGTGGGCGGCGCCGTGCTGGACAAGAGTATTCCGGCAGATGAGGGCGCCCGGCAGATCGCGCTCAATGGCTTGCTGACCCGCATAGACACGCTGGTCACGGGCTTGCCGCCGCACGCGCAGGCTGAGCTCTCACAGCTGCTGTCGCTGCTGGCAACCAGCGGTGGGCGCCGCACGCTGGCCGGGCTCAGCCAGCCGTGGGCAGATGCGTCGGTGACCGACATTCAGCAGGCGCTGCAGGACATGCGCCTGTCCAGCCTGGCTTTGCGCCAGCAGGCGTATGGCGCGCTGCATGACATCACTGCCAGTGCCTACTTTTCTGATGAAGCGACCTGGTCGCTGCTGGGCTACCCCGGCCCGGTGAAGACTTGAGCCCGCCATGACAACCATCAACGACCCCATCCAGGCCGGCCTGGCGCGCGGCTGGAAAGTTTTTGGCGGCGCGCGCGCTGCAGTGCCCGAACGCATCGTCTGCGACGTTGCCATCATCGGCAGCGGCGCCGGCGCTGGCATCACCGCCGAGCTGCTGGCCAAAGCCGGCTTGCAGGTCGTGATCATCGAAGAAGGGCCGCTCAAAAGCAGCACTGACTTCAAGCAAAAAGAATCCGACGCCTATCCGCAGCTCTACCAGGAAAGCGCTGCCCGCAAAACCGAAGACAAGGCGATCAATATTCTGCAGGGCCGTTGCGTCGGCGGCTCGACTACGGTGAACTGGACCAGCTCGTTTCGCACCCCTGCGTCCACGCTCAAATTCTGGCAAGAAAACTTTGGCCTGGCCGACTACAGCGTCGATGCGCTGGCGCCGTATTTCGACCAGGCCGAGCGTCGCCTGAACATCACGCCCTGGCTGGTGGCGCCGAACGAAAACAACGACCTGTTGCGCCGCGGCGCCGCCAAACTCGGCATTCCGGCTGCGGCAATTTTGCGCAACGTCAAAGGCTGCTGGAACCTGGGCTCCTGCGGCCTCGGCTGCCCGACCAACGCCAAGCAGTCGATGCTGGTCACGACCATTCCGGCCGCGCTGGATCTGGGCGCGCAACTATTGGCCGAGACCCGCGCCGAAAAGTTCGAGCTTGCCAACGGCAAGGTGACCGCGCTGATGTGCCGCGCTGTGATGCCAAATAGTGCTCTAGCCCAGGTAGAACGTGCGCAAGCAGCTATTAAAATAATAGCAAAGCATTATGTGCTGGCTGGCGGCGCGATCAACTCGCCAGCCGTGTTGCTGCGCTCTGGCGCGCCTGATCCGCACAGCCGGCTCGGCACGCGCACGTTTTTGCATCCGGTGGTCATGTCGTCCAGCGTGTTCGAGCAAAAAGTCGAAGGCTGGAACGGCGCGCCGCAAACGATTTACTCCGATCACTTTCTGGAAACGCAGGCCATCGACGGCCCCATCGGCTACAAGCTGGAGGCGCCGCCGCTGCACCCGCTGATTTTTGCCTCGCTGGTGCCCGGCATGGGCGCGGCGCAGCATGAATTGCTGGCCGGCTTCCCGCACACGCATACCCTGCTGGCGCTGTTGCGCGACGGCTTTCATGACCAGTCGCCCGGCGGCAAGGTCAAGCTGCGTGGCGACGATTCGGCCGTGCTTGACTACCCGCTAACCGACTACGTGCTGCAGGGCGGGCGCCGCGCGCTGCTGTCGATGATGGAAATCCAGTTTGCTGCCGGCGCGAAAAACGTCTTGCCGCTGCACGAAATGGCCAGGCCCTACACCACCTGGGCAGAGGCGCGTGACGCCGTCAACGCCTTGCCGATGCAGCCGCGCCTGACCAAATTCGTCAGCGCCCACGTCATGGGCGGTTGCGGCCTGGCGAGCACTGAAAAGCAGGGCGTGATCCGGCCCGACGGCGTGCACTGGCAGATCGAGAATTTGTCGATTCACGACGGCTCGCTGTTCCCGACCAGCATAGGCGCCAACCCGCAGCTGTCGATTTACGGCGCTGTGAACCGGCTGGCGCAGGGACTGGTGAAGAAGCTCGCCAATCAAGTTATCGCGCTGGCCTGAGTTCTGCGGCTAGCGTTTGTCTCCTCATGCTGGCCACCCTTCAAAAAACCATCACCCTGTCTTTGCTGGCCGCTGCCATCAGCTGGCTGACTTATTTCAGCAGCCGCTCGCCATGGCTGGCTATAGGGGGTTTTCTGGTGATAGCCCTTGCATACACAGGCTTTCTTGCTATTGAGTTCATAGCGCTGCGCTTCGTTAACGCCGCTGACCCGGCACCCCAGCCGACGTGGAAAGAGCTGCTGGCCGCCTGGTGGGGCGAAAGCAAAGCCGCGCCGCAGGTCTTCTTCTGGCGCCAGCCCTTTCGCACGCATGCGGTGCCCGACCAGCTCACCGCGCCCGCCGTCGTCAAAGGCCAGCGCGGCGTCGTCTTCATCCACGGTTTTTTCTGCAACCGTGCCTTGTGGACGCCGTATCTGAAGCGCCTGCAGGGCAGCGGCCACGCCTTTGTCGCGGTCAGCCTGGAGCCGGTTTTCGGCTCGATAGACGACTACACGCCGCAGATCGACGAGGCCGTGCGGCAAGTTACCCGGGCCACCGGCGTGCCGCCACTGGTGGTGTGCCACAGCATGGGCGGGCTCGCCGTGCGCGCGTGGCTGAAAATCATGCGCGCTGAAAGCCGCGTCTACCACGTGGTCACCATCGGCACGCCGCACTACGGCACCTGGCTGGCACGCTTCGGCTTCGGCCCCAACAATTTGCAGATGCGTTTGCTTTCTGACTGGAGCAATCAGCTCGACCACGACATGCCCGAAGGCCGCCACTCGCTTTTTACCTGCTGGTATTCCAACGCCGACAACATCGTGTTTCCCACCTCAACCGCCACGCTGGCCGGCGCAGACAACCGGCTGGTGCGCGGCGCAGCACATGTGCAGCTGGCTTTTTTGCCTGAGGTAGTGGCCGGCACGCTGGCGATGCTGGGCAGCTCGAATTTGTAAGCGTTTTTTGCCTCTAGCCCCCGTATTACGTGCGCAAGCAGCTCTTAAAATAGTAGCACTGCCGAGACGTCTTCAAGCCAGTCTGGTACCACCAACAGGAATCGAACCTGTATCTAGCGCTTAGGAGGCACTCGTTCTGTCCATTGAACTATGGCGGCGCTGCTGGGGAGCCACTGGAATTGTATTCGCGCCTGCGCAATCAGTCGTAGGGCACGGTGTAGATCAAATCCACCGCACTTTGCTGCCCCGCCTGCGCGCGCACGGTGAAGCGCTGTGACAGGTCGTAGAACACAAACAGCGTGCCGAGCGCGCCCGAAATGCTGCGTTCATAGGCGGCGTAAAAGTTATTTGAAAAGCGTTTGCCCAGCGTGTTGGCGCCTTCGGTAGTGCCGCCGCTGGAGTTGCTGGCGGCGCCGCGAAATGACAGCTCGTCGAGCCCCAGCGACGCGGCCAGCCCGCCCGACAGACCACCGCTTTTGCTGCCCAGCAGCGCCAGCGCGGCTTGCTGCAGCAACACCGCTTCGGCACCGCCCGAAGCCGATGCGCGGCCGACGATGAGCCACGACAGTTTTTCGGCGTTGGGCAGCTCGGGCTGTGCGTACAGGCGCACGCGCGGCAGCAGGGCGGTGCCCAGAATCTGCACGCCGACGCGCTGCACGAGATTCGGGCGAATTGCCAAAATGTCGAGCGTTGGGTTGTCAACGGCGCCGGTAAAACGGATCACGCCTTGCTCCACATCGAGCCGCTGGCCGTAGGCGCGGTACTGCCCGCCGTCGGTGTTGATGGTGCCTGTCAGCCGAGGGTTGCGCAGCGACTCGCCTGCCAGCGCCAGCGTGCCGCGCAGGCGCGTGTCAATGCCTTTGCCCTGAACGCGGAAGTCGGGCCCCAGGTCAAGCTGCATGGCGAGTTTGATGGCGACCGGCTTGGCTTCGGCCGCTGCAGGCGTACTGGTTTGCGCTGGCGCTTGTTGCCCGGCCGCGGCGCCGCGCGCGGTACGCACTACTACATCGTCACCGAGCTGCGGTGTGCCTTCGTCCGGCAGGATGATGCGCGCCTGGTCAACCACCAGTTTGCCGCCAAGCGTCGCTTGCTTGCCAATCAGACTGGCCTGCAAGTCGCCAGACACGGTCAATTGCCGGTCGGTGCGCAAGCTGGCGCGCAGGCGCTCCAGTCGGGCATCGAGGCGTACCTGCGGCTGACTCGCGATCCAGCCCGCTTCGCCGCGAGCGGTAAGCGTGCCACCCGCATTTTTTTCGCCAGCGCCCTGCAAAAAAAACTCATCAATCAGCATGCGCGTGCCGTCAAGCCGTGCGCGAAGCCGGCCGTTGCCGAACTCGATGCCGTCGACCACCGACCGCAGTGCCAGGTCGTTGGCCACCAATTCGCCGGCCAGTTGCGGCGCGGCTTTGGTTCCGGTGATGCGCAGGTCAGTAGCGAGCGAGCCACGCAGCCGCCAGCCGGGCGGCGCTAGTACCGACCAGACACCGATGCGAGGCAGTTGCGCGCGCAGCCGGCCCTCAAGCGGTGCGTCAGCCGCCCAAGCCCAGCCTTCTGCGCTGCGGGTCAATCGCGTCTTGAATTGTCCGTCTGCCGTACCGGCGCGTTCGCTGTCCCAGACCAGTGCGACGTTGACGTCATCGCCATTGCTTGCCAGCGACACGCGCGCCTGCTTGATGCCGGCGGCCACGCGAACCGGCGTGCCTTGTGCGGTTTCGGTCTGCACCGTCAGGTCGCCGCTGCTGCGCGCCAGATTGGCCTTTAGTGACAGGGCGTTGCCAAGTCGGGCGTCCCATTCACCGTCGAGCAGCAGATTGTTGGCCAGGCCCGCGCCCGCCAGTTGCGGCCCGGCCAGCAGTTCTATCCACGCCATCGGCAGGCCCATCAGTTTGCCGGCGGTCGTGAGTTCACCGGCCTGCCAGCGCACGGGTTGCCAGGCCAGCAGCGCTTGTGTTGGCGCGGTGGCTTGCAGCCGACCAGTCGGGGCACTTAGCAACGCTTCGCCCGCACCGCTTTCAAACACGCCGCTAGTTGCCGCAATGCCCGGTGGCAGCGTCCACTTCAACGGCACCTCGCCGCGCGTCGCCAGCCGCCAGGCACCCGCGCCCAGGGCCGGGTCTAGGGCGGCTACGCTCAGTTGATTGACCACGCCTTGCCAGCCCGATTCGCTGCGGCCTCCAACGGCCGCGAGTTGCAGCGCGTAGCGGCGTGTGCCCGCTTCGATGCGGCCTGCCGTATTGAGCTGTGCCTGGCTGAGTCGACCGTTGAGCGTGGCTTGCAGCGCGCGGATTTTCAAAGTCTGCGGGGCAGTCGCCGGGCCATTGCCAGCGGGCAATGCGGTTAGTGCGGGCGCCGTTGCTGCCTGCCAGTCGAGCGAAGGAATATCGAGCTTCGCCTGCAACGCCGGATCACGCCAGCCGCCTTGCCAGCTGGCTTTCAGTTCAGCGTTGCCGCTGGCCGATGCGCTCTGCAGTGATGCGGGCATGCCCGGCAGCTGTTGCAGCCAGCGCAGCGCTTGTGCCGCATCCCGCCCGCGCACAGCCAGGTCGCCGCTGCCGTTGGTGGGTCGCAGATCGCCACTGACCTGTGCGTCGAGGCCGGGGGCAGTCAGCGCCAGGTTTCCTTTTCCGCCCTGCGTTTTGGGTTGCACTTCGAGCTGACCGCTCAATTCGGCTTCGTCGGCACGCACGCGCAGCGCCGAGAGCGCCAGCGTGCCGCCGGCCTGCCTGGCATTCCAGCTGCCGGTGGCGCTCGCATCGCGCAGGTGCAGTTCGGCCAACGGATTACTTTGGCCGGTGCGCGTTTTGCTTGCCTTGTTGTCCTGGCCCGGCTTCGTGTTGACGCTGGCTTCAAAAGCGATCGCCGCGCCCCGGCTTTGCGCACTTGCTTTTCCGTCAAGCGGCAACGCTGCCAGTCGGCTGTGCAACAGGGCCGGGTTGATGTTCTTCAGCGTGGCCTGCAGCTGCCAGGCTTGGGCCGTTGACGTGGCGTCGGCAGCCATGCGAGCCCATTCGCCGTTGGCCACCAACTCACCCGCGCCCAGTGTGGCTTTCAGTGTCCGAACCAGCGCAGTTCCGCCTCGCCATTCGCCGCTGGCCTCCAGGCTGTCCAGCGGCAGGCGCTGACTGTCCCAAGAGCCGGGCAATTTGTTGGTGGCTGTGGTTTGCAGTTGCCATGCGGGCGTTGCGGTATCAAGGGACGGCCGCACGCGGGCACTGCCCGTCAACAGCGTCTGCGGAAATTCAGGCCAGACGGACGCCACATTCACATCACGAAAAGTGGCATCGACTGCGGCCAGCGGCTGAGCAGCCCACGGCAGGATGCGTACGGTGGCGCTAGCCTGGGGTTGAAGTGGCGACTTGTTTTTCCCTGTTGCTGCTTCAGGCGACAGCTGCAATTCGGCATTCGCTAAAAGTTCAGTGATCGGGCCGCGTGCTGTGGCCTGAAAGGCAAGCGCCAGCGGCGTAATGCTGCCGGGCACGGCAGTTTGCAACGCCCCCGACAGTTGCGCATCCAGTGTCAGCGGGCTGCTGGACGACAGCGCGGCACTGCCGCTGTAGCGACCGGTGGCGACTTGCGCGTTCGCCAGATCCAGCCGATGCAGCAGCCGATCAAACGCGTAGCGGCCTGCAATTGCAGTCGCCTCAAACGCTAAGGGTCGTGTCAAGTTCAGCTGCCCGACGGCGAAGTTGTCGATGACCACCGCCAGCGGCAGGCCCAAGGCCGTCGGCGGCGCGGGCGGCTCTGACGGCGGCGGGCGCTCGTCGGTCACCGTCAAGCTGTCGGCGGCGACTTGCGTCAGTTCGAGCTTGCGCTGCAGCAGCGACCACGGCTGCCAGACGACGGCCAGACCCGTGACCTCTACCGTCAAGCCGCCTTGCTGCCACGTCATCCGCTCAACGCGCCCGCCCGCGCGAAGCGAGCCGCTGGCGCGCTCGAAAGTGATCGGCTGCGATTGCCCGGCCCAGCTTAAAGCGCGTGCCAACGATCCGTCGATCCCCGCCCACCACCACAGCCCGGCAACGCACGCGACCAAAACGATCGCCACACTACCGATGCTGATGGCAACAGCTTTCAGCCAACGGCTGACTGGCCTGTCAGCGGCCGCCCCCGGCTCGGGGCTATGGGTTGCTGGTGTTTGATCGGTCTGCATCAAAAAACAAAACCCACACTGAGATGAAGCCGCAGCTGTTTTGTTTTCACGCCGTAAGCCACATCGGCTTGCAAGGGACCAATCGGGCTGCGCCAGCGAACGCCGGTGCCCACGCCGACCGAAGGGCGCAAGTCTTGCGGTTTGTCAGCCACCGCGCCGGCGTCGACAAACAGCGTGTGTTCCCACTCGCTCGGCAAGCCGCCGCGCGAAATCGGCCGCTGCCATTCAACACTGGCCACGGCCAGGGTGCGGCCCGGGCCGACGACGCCGTTAGCGAGTTTGATACCGATGTCGCGGTAACCGTAGCCGCGCACCGTGCTGTCGCCGCCGGTGCGAAAAAGCTGCGTGCCCGGAATGGCGGCCGAGTCTTTTGCCAGCACCGCGCCGGCTTCTGCGCGCATCGCCAGGCGGCCACGCTGCAGCGACTGGATGCCGAGCCAGCGACCAACCGTGCGCGTGTAGGGCTGGCGGTTGTCGCCCAGCGTGCTGCCGCCACCCAGCTCAAAGCCCAGGCCGTAACCCTTCGATGGAAACGGCAGACTGTCGAAGTAGCGGCCAGTCCAGACGTAGTTGGCGCTGAGCGCAGAACCATTTCCAGCCTGCGCGGCCGAGCCTACGCCCAGGCCTGCGCCTTGCACTTGTGCCCGGTCGTACTGCAAATAAATGCTGCGATCAATGCGGTCACCGGCCTGCGTGCGGCCAAAACGCAGCCGCTGGCCGCGCGTGATCAGCGCGTCGTCTTCCAGACGTTCGGCGCGGGCCAGCGCAACCCAGCGCCAGCTGGCCTCATCGGGAATCGACGTCCATTCGGTTTGTGCAAACGGCGCTTTCTTCTCGAGCTGCAATTTTGTCGCCGCGCGCCAGCCGATACCTGGCACGCGCTGGTGCGTGTGCTCGACCGACGCGCGCGGCCCGCTGTCGGTGGTAATGCCGACACCCATAATAATTTTCTGCAGCTTGGCTTCACGTACCTGAATCTGCACGGGTGCTGCCGCCGGATCGCTGTCGGGGTCGACAAACACATACGCCGAATCAAAGTAGCCGCTGGAAGCCAGCCGCTGCTGCGCCTCAACCAGCCGGCGCTGGTCGTACACCGAGCCCTCGGGCAAACGCGCCAGACGCGGCACCAGCACCGGGTCGTAGCGCTCCATGCCGCTGACCTGCATAGCGCCTAGCCGGTAAAGCGGGCCCGAATCCAGCGTGACCAACAGGCCTGCCGTGCGATTGGGCGCATCCACATCGGCCAGGCTGCCAGCCATTTTGCCCGCAGGGTAGCGCCGCACTACCAGGTCGCGCAGCGCCTGGGTCTTGGCGCCGTCCCATGCGCCCTGGGTGAAGGTGCGGCCTGCGGGCAGCCGCCAGTCGCGCCGTATGCCGTCACGTTGACGGATGGCGTCCGCATCGATGGACTGCGCAATGTCACCCAGAAAATCGAGCTTCACCGCGCTCACCACGCTGGGCTCGCCGGGCTCGATGGCAATTGCGATGATTGGTCGCTGATTGGCGCCGCCTTCACGCGTGATACGAATGTCGGGGCTGAAGTAACCGAGCGTGCCGACCAGGTTGCGCACGTTGCCCTCGGCCAGCACGATCAGCCGCGCCAGCTCGCTGTCATCCAGATCGGTCACCGCACGGTAACGCTGCAACTCGATGTGGCGCTCGACCAACTCACGCAAGTCATTGAACTGCGGTGGTGTGCGCACCACGATGTCGAAGGCTGTGCTGCTCGAATCTGCACCGGCGGGGCCGCTGGCGCCCGGTGATGGGGGCGTGGCCGAAAGGACCGGCTGCGACGCGCCGGTGGGTGGTTGCGCGTGCGCCGCAGAAGCGCCCAGCAGCGCGACCAGAACGATCAATACAGTGCAGAAGGGGTTTTTAACCAGCGCGCTGGTACCGGGGAAAGGTTGCGCGAACGGCTGGCTGAATCGAATCACAGGTTCAGTTTACTTTTAGCGTCTGTGCCTGGCAGGTTCAAGGCCTTTGGAGGCGGTGTATATGGCATCGTCAGACCTGGGGTGGGCGGTGTGAATGACTGCGGCGGCAGGCCCCGCCACAGGTTTCGCTTCGTTTTAAAAGTTCTTAAAGACCCGGTATTGATTGCGTAAGCAACTATTAAAATTATAGTAATTTGATGATCAAATGCGAGTTCCAGGTGGCTGGCCTGGCTGTTTGTTCGCTGACCAATGGGGTCAATGTGTACACCAGGCGACTTCGGCTCAAGATTGATGAAGGGCTTGATCCGCCGCTGATACGCACCGTGCGCGGCTTCGGCTACAAGATGGACACCAGCGACTGATACCGTCGGCCCGCACCGGGGCTCTGCAGGGCCTATTTTGAAAGCAGGCGCATCGCCTCTTCAAGCCCCTTGATGGTTAGCGGGTACATGCGCTGGCCGACCAGTTGCTGCATCACGCTGATGCTTTGCCGGTATTGCCACACACCTTGCGGCTCAGGGTTGATCCAGGCAAATTTAGGGAACGCATTCGTCAGCCGCTGCATCCATTCGGCGCCGGCTTCCTCGTTGTTGTATTCAACACTGCCGCCGGGCTGCAAAATCTCGTACGGGCTCATGGTCGCGTCGCCGACAAAGATCAGTTTGTAGTCCT
>JANLYY010000267.1:0-2883 GCA_031365885.1 Polaromonas sp.
GCACGCTTTCCTGATCCACTGATGAACCCGTACCTGGGCTTTTCGGCGTTGATGATGGCCGGTCTTGATGGTGTCGAAAACAAAATTCATCCGGGCGAAGCGGCTACCAAAGATTTGTACCATCTGCCGCCGGAAGAAGACGCGTTGATACCAACCGTCTGCCACAGCCTGGACCAGGCGCTGGACTGCCTCAATGCGGACCGCAGCTTCCTGACCAAGGGCGGTGTGTTCACCGACAGTATGCTGGACGCCTACATCGAGCTGAAAATGGGTGAGGTTACGCGCCTGCGCATGGCCACGCACCCGATTGAATTCGAGATGTACTACTCGCTCTAGAAGCATTCGCGGAAGCGAAACCCGCTGAGGCCGATTGATAGCGGTGTTTGTGGTCAAAAAAGGACGACATTTGTCGTCCTTTTTTTATGCGCGTTTGCGGTTTAGGGTTGCTCCCTTGTCTTTTCCCGCCTTTGCGCCATACTGGTCAGCCGCGATTGACTGCTTTAAGGCCCCAGGCAAACTGCCATGAAATTCACTATCTTGTTGTCCTCTTTCACGCTGCTTTTCGCCAGTGCGGGTAGCGCCGTGCGGGCGCAGCAGATTTTTCGCTGCGCAGGCGCAGGCGGTGCGCCACCGGAATACATCAACAACCCCAAAGACGCGCAAACGCGCAATTGCAAGGCCATGACCGGCGGCAACGTGACGGTGGTGCAGGGCACTGCCGTCGCGGCAGCCCCACGCGCGCCAGTTCGTGTGGCCGCCACCTCTCCTTCGGGTGGAACCCGCACCGACGGCGGCCCCGAGCAGCGCGCCAGAGACAGCGACTCGCGCAGCATTCTGGAGTCCGAGCTGAAAAAAGCCGAGTCGAAACTCGTTGAACAGCAAAAAGATTACAACAACGGCGAACCTGAAAAACAAGGCATTGAGGGCCGCAACTACCAGCGTTATCTTGATCGGGTCGCCGAGCTGAAAGATGGCATTGCGCGCAACCAGAGCGACATCGCCGGCATTAAACGCGAAATCTCCCGCCTGCCTTCCTCGAACTAGCGCGCGGCGCGCGCCTGTGAGCAACATGCCCGGTTCAGGCCAGCCCCAGACCGTGAAATCTTTACCCGCCAAGCCAGCGGCACTCCGACCAGGTCGTTCAAAGCCCACGCAGCCCGCCAGCGCGCCGCAACCAGCATCAATTCCCTCGTCGCGCTTCCAGTCGTTTGACTTGCTGGCAACGCTGGTCGCAGTGGTCCGCACCGACGGCCTGGTGTTGTTTGCCAATGCGGCGCTTGAAGATGCGCTGGGCATATCACGGCGAACGATTGAAGGTTCGCAGCTACCTGACTGTTTTACCGAGCCGCATGGCCTGCAGAAGGCGCTCGAAGGCGCCGGAAGCAATGAATTTGCCGCGCTGCGTTACGACGCCTGGCTTAAGCGCATCAACCACGAGGCAATGCCGGTGCATGTGGTGGTGGCGCAAACCGACACGCCGGGCGAGGCCATCGTCGAGCTGCTTCCGCTGGAGCAACAGGCCAAACAAGACCGCGAAGAGCGCCTGGTCGATCAGGCCCAGGCCAACAAGGAATTGATCCGCAACCTGGCGCACGAGATCAAAAACCCGCTGGGCGGCATTCGCGGCGCGGCGCAATTACTGCAGATGGACATCAGCAAAGAGCTGACCGAATACACGCAGGTCATCATTCATGAGGCCGACCGGCTTCAGACGCTGGTAGACCGATTGCTGGCACCGCATCGCCGTCCACACCTGGTGGGCGATGTGAATATTCATGAGGTGTGCGAGCGCGTACGCTCGCTCATTCTTGCGGAATTTCCCAAGGGCTTGAAGGTGGTCCGCGACTACGACACGTCGATTCCTGATTTCCGCGGCGACCGCGAGCAGCTGATTCAGGCGGTGTTGAACATTGCGCACAACGCCTGTCAGGCGCTGGCGGAGCGACTGGCCGCCTCTGATGCACAGATCACCTTCAAGACACGCATCGCCCGTCAGGTGACATTTGGCAAGCAGCGCTACCGGTTGGCACTGGAATTGCATGTTGTTGACAATGGGCCGGGCGTGCCGGACTCCATCAAAGACAGGATCTTCTATCCGCTGGTTTCAGGGCGTGAAGGCGGTTCGGGACTGGGGCTGACACTGGCGCAAACTTTTGTGCAGCAACACCACGGTTTGATCGAGTGTGACAGCGTGCCGGGGCGTACCAATTTCAAGCTGCTGATACCGCTGCCTTGAGATTGGTGCGTTCAAGGGTTGAGTGGCAGCTTCTTTTGATCTGTCCAGACGAAAAACGAACGGCAACAATGTCAACAAGGGACCGCACACGATGAAACCGATCTGGATTGTTGATGATGACCAGTCGATCCGGTTTGTTCTGGAAAAAGCCCTGCTGCGAGAAGACCTGCCGACCCGCAGCTTCACCAACCCGAAAGAAGTTTTACTGGCGTTGGAGACCGCCAGCGACGACGACGGCCCGCAAATTCTGGTGAGCGACATCCGCATGCCCGGCGGTACCGGGCTTGAGCTGTTGGAGAAGGTCAAGCAGAAGCTCCCCGGCCTCCCCGTGATCATCATGACGGCGTTTTCCGACCTTGACAGCGCTGTGTCTGCCTTTCAGGGCGGCGCCTTTGAGTATTTGCCCAAGCCGTTTGATTTGCCGAAGGCGGTCGAGCTGATCCGCCGTGCCGTGGAAGAAAGTCAGCGCGAAGAAGTCGCTGAAGAGCGCATGGCGGCCGCGCCCGAAATGCTGGGCCAGGCGCCGGCCATGCAGGATGTTTTTCGTGCCATCGGCCGCCTGAGCCAGAGCATGGTGACGGTGATGATCACCGGCGAATCGGGCTCGGGCAAGGAACTGGTCGCGCGTGCGCTGCACAAACATTCGC
>JANLYY010000056.1:0-18515 GCA_031365885.1 Polaromonas sp.
GACTGCCTGGGGGTGCTGGCGAACAGCGAACACGCGATCGACGACCGTGCCACGTTCGCGCTGGCGCAGCTCGCGTTCTGGCTGCTGGCCGCGACCGACGGGCATGCGAAGAACTTTTCGATCTTTCTGCAACGCGGCGGCGGCTTCCACATGACGCCGCTGTATGACGTGCTGTCGGCGTGGCCGATCATGGGCACCGGTCAGAATCAGGTCCACCCGCGACGGGCCAAACTGGCGATGGCTTTGCGTAGCAAAAACACGCACTACCATCTGCACGAAATCACCACGCGCCACTGGCAGGCGCTGGCGCAGCAAAGCGGTGTGCCGGGTGCGTTTGACCAGATGGTCGGGCTGGTGCTGCAGGTGCCTGACGCGCTTCAACGCATGGCGGCCGAGCTGCCTGACGGCTTTCCGCAGCGCGTGTTCAAGCCGATTCGCGCGGGCATGCTGGCGCAGGCTGAAAAATTCATGAACGATCTTTAAAGCTCATAAAACCGCAGCCACGAAAATTACCGCCATGAAAACCGCCGACATCGCCCCCTTCTTCGCCACGCTCAAAGCCGCCAATCCGATGCCGGTGACCGAGCTTCAGTACACCAGCGTGTTCGAGTTGCTCGCTGCCGTGTTGCTCAGCGCGCAGGCCACCGACGTGAGCGTGAACAAGGCGACGCGCAAGCTGTTTCCGGTAGCAAACACGCCGCAAGCGATTCTTGACCTGGGGCTGGACAAGCTCGAATCGCACATCAAAACCATCGGTTTGTACCGCAGCAAGGCAAAGCACTTGATGCAGGCTTGCCGTATGCTGGTTGACCTGCACGGCAGCAAGGTTCCACGCACGCGCGAGGCGCTGGAGGCGCTGCCGGGTGTGGGCCGCAAGACGGCGAATGTGGTGCTCAATTCAGCCTTTGGCGAGGCGACGATGGCGGTCGATACGCATATCTTTCGCATGGGTAACCGCACCGGATTGGCGCCGGGTAAAACGCCGCTGGAAGTCGAGATGAAACTGCTCAAGCGCATCCCGGCTGCGTATCTGGTTGATGCGCACCACTGGCTGATCTTGCATGGCCGCTATGTCTGCATGGCGCGCACGCCGCTGTGCTGGCAGTGCGCAGTGGCGCCGTGGTGTGACTATCGGCCGAAGACTGAACAGCCAGCCGACAAACAGTAAACGCTACGTTTTTTATAGCTTCTTGCGCACGTAATACGGGGGCTAGAGGCCTAAATGACTCATATACCGCGCTCCAACGCGCGTGGCTCATGAGACACTGGTACATCCTGCTGACACTACTGCGGACTTCTACAATTCCAAGTCATTATCCAAAGGAGAACACCATGATCGTCGAACGCATCTGGACCGCCAACGCCTACCGAAATTTCAACTATTTGATCGCCTGCCCCGAGACCGGCGAGGCGCTGGCGATTGACCCGCTGGACCATCAAAAGTGCCTGGCTACCGCCAAGGCCCGGGGCTGGGAAATCACGCAGATTCTGAACACCCACGAACACCACGACCACACCGGCGGCAACGCGGCCGTGGTGGCCGCTACCGGCGCCAAAGTGATTGCGCACCACAAGGCGGCCGGCCAGATCGCTGGCATGGACCGGGGTGTGAAAGCGGGTGATGTCATCAAGGTTGGCAAGACGGTCGAGCTGGAATGCCTGGACACGCCCGGCCACACGCTGTGCCACATCTGCCTGCTTTCGCACACGGATCAACCGGCGCTGTTTTCTGGCGACACGCTGTTCAATGCCGGCGCGGGCAATGTACACAACGGCGGCGACGTCAACGCCATGTACACGACCTTTGCCGACCAGCTGGCGCGGCTGCCCGACAACACACGTGTCTACCCCGGCCACGACTACATCGAAAACAATCTGAAGTTCACGCTGGCGCAGGAGCCCGACAACGCAGCTGCCAAAGCCTTGTTGCCCGGTGTGATCGACCACGACCCGGCGCAATCGGCTGTGACCACGATGGCCGAAGAAAAGCTCATCAACACTTTCATGCGACTCAGCAGCCCCAGCCTGATCGCCAGACTGCGCGAAAGATTTCCCGAGTTGCAGGGCGAGCCCGATGCGAAAACCGTGTTCGCCAAATTGCGGGAGTTACGCAACAGCTGGTGATGACAAGTCAAACCACCATAAAAAAAGCGCGCCAGCGGCGCGCTTTTTTGCGGTTGACCTGCTATTGCTATGCTATTATTTTAGTAGCTTCTTGCGCACGTATTACCTAGGCTAGCAGCCTATTTGATTAATAAATCAGGCTCAATCAGCGTAGACGCCAGCCTTCTTGATCACCGGGCCCCACTTGGCGATTTCAGCTTCCAGATGCGTCTTCAATCCGACCGGCGTCATCTTGTCAGCCGACGGAATGTCCGAGCTCAAATCAGCCAGCCGCTGCTTGACCATCGGGTCTTGCATGGCGGTGCGCAGGGCGGCGTTGATTTTTTCCAGCACCGGTGCTGGCGTGCCCTTGGGCGCATACATACCGTGCCAGACCTTGACTTCAAAACCCTTCAGGCCCTGCTCGGCGAGCGTGGGTACATTGGGCAGCGTGGCCAGGCGGGTTGAGGAGGTGACGCCGAAAACCTTGACGCGGTTCTCCTTGATCATCGGCACGGTCTGCGTGGTCTGGTCGCACAGCAAATCAACCTGACCGCCCAGCAAGTCATTCATTGCCGGGCCGGTGCCTTTGTAGGGCACAGTCGTCAGCTCGACACCGATCTGGCTCATAAACAGCAGGCCGCACAGGTGCGACACGGCGCCCAGCCCGGCGTTGGCCAGCGACACCTTGTTGCCGTTGGCTTTCAGGTAGGTCTGCAGTTCGGGGAAAGTGGTGGCCGGGAAATCCTTGCGCGCCAGCAGCGTCATCGGCACATCAACGACCTGGCCGATATATTCAAAGTCTTTGAGCGGATCAAAGCTGAGCTTGCGGTACAGCGCGGGCGCCGTGGCCATGCCCATGTGGTGCAGCAAGATGGTGTAGCCGTTGGGCGCTGCCTTGGCCACCTTGGTGACACCGATGGTGCCGCCGGCACCGACCACGTTTTCAACCAGCACGGTCTGGCCGAGCGCCTTGCCCATCGGCACGGCAATCATGCGGGCGACTGCATCAGTCGGGCCACCGGCAGCAAAGGGAATCACCAAAGAGACCGGCTTGTCGGGGTAAGCTGTCTGGCCAAATGCCTGCGTGCCCAAGCCCAGGGCGGCAGCCGCCGCGCAGACCGCCAGCATGGTTTTACGTTTGGAAATCATTGTCTCGTCCTGTCGGGGTTAAAGATTTGAATGCTTGCTAAAGCGGTTTGCATGAAGCGGGGATTTTATCGAAGTCCCGCTATCAACGGCGTCGGCTGGTGCGCCGTTTACAGCGGTGTATGGGGCTTTACCCGCGTTTCTGGTTTACCCGAAGGTCGGCTCAAACAGGCAACCCCAGCAGTCGACGCGCCAGCAGCAACACAGGCGCATCGACCATGCGGCCGTCCAGTGTGAAGACGCCACCTGGTGTGTCGCTACTCGCCCGCAAAACACGCTGTGCCCAGTCGAGTTCAGCCGCCGTCGGCGCCAGTGCCGCATTGACCACGGCCACTTGCGCGGGGTGTATGCACAGCCGCGCGCCGAAGCCGCTGCGCCGACTGCGCTCGGCATCTTTTCGTACCTGCGCCAGGTCGCCAGTAGCGGCGGTGACGCCATCGACAGGCGGCGCCAGCCCGGCGCGGTGTGACGCCAGCACCAACGCCATGCGCACCGGCTGCAACTCGGCTTCATCGGGCCCACACGCCATGCCCAGATCAACCTGGAAGTCGAGGTTGCCGAACAGCAGGCGGGCCACCTGCGGGCTGCGCGCAATTTGATTGATAGCCTCGAGCCCAGCGGCTGATTCGATCATCGGCAGCAACGCGCAGGCCTGACCAACGGACGCGGCCAGGTGCGCCAGCTGGTCGGGCGACTCGGCTTTGGGCAGCACCACACCAGCCAGGCCCAGGTGCGCCAGCTTGCAGGCCAGCGCAAGATCAGCGCTGTGCCAATTTGTTCCCGACGCGTTGATGCGTACCAGCAGGCGGGCCCGGTCAGCCATTGGCACATCCGCAAACGTGACTCCAAGCTGCAGGCTTGCCGAAGGTTTGTCGCCGGGCGCAATCGCGTCCTCAAGATCGATGATGACCGCGCCGGCACCGGAAGCCAGCGCCTTGGCATAGCGCTCAGGCCGGTTAGCCGGCACAAAGAGGAAGCTGCGCGCCACTATCAGCGCAGCGTGTGAGGCAGTTTGATCAGGCAAGCTCATGGCGACGCCTCCAGCAAGCGGCCCACGCGCGGGCTCTGCGCGATGGCCCACAGCGCATCCATCGCTCGGGTCATTTCAATCGGAGTTGCAGCATGACTGAAAGCCGCCAGCCGCTGCGCCTTGGCAGTGATCTCATCACGACTCAGCGTGTTGCCCGGGTCGCCCTTGGGTTCATCGACGCGGCCCTGCAGCACGCAGCCGTCGGTGGTGGTGACGGTGACCTTGCCGATCCAGCGGCGCGGGTAGGCGGCGTCGACTTCGGCGTCGAACACCATCGCTATGCGCTGGCAGAGAGCAGTGGTGGCTGCATCGTTGAAGTGCTCGTCAAATTCAACCAGGCCCGCATGACCATAGCGGGCCACCAGGCCCAGGACAGTACCCATTGAAAACTTGCTTTGATGCACGGTGGCCGGGTAGACGACCGGCCCCAGAACGTCGATGGCGCCCTGGTGTACGTGCGTGACGACGCGGGCCAGGTCGTCGGGTTTGAGTTGATGGGTCTGCATCACCTGCAGCAGCGCATCGGCCGCCGGATGCGTGTGACGACACGACGCGTGGTATTTGAAAGAGGTTTCAACCGTGGCCCAGCGCCTACCTAGCTGGTCGGTGAGTTTTTCCGGGTCGGCGTCACTCGACATGCCCGCCGCCATCCCTTGTGGACCTTCCAGAATCTGCGCCGCGCCGGTGAAACCGTCCTTCGCCAGATAAGCCGACATCAAGCCCGCCGCCGCCGCGTGCGCGGTGTGCAATTGCTTTGAATCGGCAGCGGTGCGCAAGAATTCCCACAGGCCCGCCGACTGCGTGCCCGCCGAGCCAAACGCATGCTGCATTTGCTGCGCATTGAGTCCGAGCAGATGGCCTACCGCAGCGGCAGCAGCCAGCGTGCCGGCCGTGCCGGTGGTGTGAAAAACCTTGTAGTGGGACCGGCCGAGAAATTCACCGACGCGAATGCCGACCTCGTAACCCGCGACTGAGGCGGCAAGCAGCTGTTTTCCGCTGGCGCCTATCGATTGCGCCACCGCAACTGCCGCCGGGAAAACCACCGTCGCCGGGTGAAACACGGAGCCGTTGTGAACATCGTCCTGCTCGGCCACATGTGACGCGGCGGCGTTGACCATCGCGGCCAGGTAGGGCGACGTAGCGCTGCGGCTGATCAGCACTTCAGCGCTGCCCGCAGGCAGTGCTGCACCGTGCGTTGACGCGCCCATAGCCTCTGCAAAACGCGCAATGCTTTCAACCGGCCGCGCACCCTTGCCGGCCAGCGCCGAGCCGAACCAGTCGACCAGCAGGTCTTCGGTTTTACGCACGACGGATTCGGGAATCGCGTCGAATGTCAGCCCGGCCGCGAAATCTGCAAGCTGGGCGGTGGGTTGGTTGGTTAAAGTGCTCATATAGACAATTTTATGGTTGAAAAAGGCCTCTAGCCCAGGTAATACGTGCGCAAGAAGCTATTAATTTCATAGCACGCGGATTCAGACTACACGAAGCGCTCAGATCGCCCTCGATGCCTGCAGCGCCGCAATCGCCGCATCGCCCTGCCCCAGCTCGCGCAGGATGGCTTCGGTGTGCTGGCCGACGGCGGGCACCGCATCCATGCGGTAGTCAAAGCTGCTGTTGCGCCCCGGTGGCAGCAGTGCCGGAATGTCGCCAGCAGGTGAGCCGACGTTTTGCCAGCGCTGGCGCGCCGCCAACTGCGGGTGCGCCCACAAATCGGCCATGCTGTTCATTCGCGCATTGGCAATCTGCGCTTCGTCCAGTCGCTCCACTACCTGCGCCGTCGACAACTGACTGAAGGTCGCAAGGATGATGGTTTTCAGCGCGCCCCGGCTTTCATTGCGGCGCGCATTGCTGTCAAAGCGCACGTCAAGCGCCAGCGCTGCGTCTTGCAGCACCACGACACAAAACTGCTTCCATTCGCGCTCGTTCTGCAAGCCCAGCATCACGGTGCCGCCGTCGCCCGCCTGGAACGGGCCGTACGGGTAGATGCTGGCGTGCGAGGCGGCCGTGCGCGGCGGCGGCGTGGCGCCTTCGTAGGCGTAGTACAGCGGGTAACCCATCCATTCGGCAAGCGACTCCAGCATTGACACATCGATATGGCTGCCGAGTCCCGTGCCGCCTTTTTTGTCACGCTGCATCAGTGCGGCCAGCACGCCGGTGTACGCATACATGCCGGCTGCAATGTCCGCTATCGAGTTGCCTGCTTTCGATGGCTCGTCGGGCGTGCCGGTGACCGACAGCAAACCCGCTTCGCTCTGGATCAGCAGGTCGTAGGCTTTTTTGTCACGGTAGGGGCCGTCTTCGCCGTAACCGGAAATATCGCAAACGATCAGGCCGGGGTGCAGTTTGTGCAGCACGTCGAACGACAGCCCCATGCGTGCCGCCGCGCCAGGTGCGAGGTTTTGCACCAGCACATCGGCAGTGGCCAGAATTGACTTCAGCACCTCAAGCGCGGCGGGTTGCTTCAGGTCCAGCGTCAGGCTTTCTTTCGAGCGATTGGTCCAGACGAAGTGCGATGCCTGGCCGTTGACGCGGGTGTCGTAGGCCCGCGCAAAGTCGCCCGCGCCGGGCCGCTCGATTTTGATAACGCGCGCGCCCAGGTCAGCGAGCTGCCGCGTGCAGAAGGGTGCGGCGATGGCATGTTCGAGAGATACGACGGTGATGCCGTCAAGCGGTCGGGTCATGGTGGTGAATCTTGTTTTAAAGCGAGGTGGAAGGCGGACTACCGGACGCAGAAGGCGCATAGGTTTCGCAGCAGGAAAACAAAAAGATTTTTGTGTTTTTTTTGTGCCCTCTGCGAAACCTTTGCGTACTTTGCGTCCAGAAGTCCGAATCAGCCGTCAAAACGAGCGCGGCATGCCCAGCAAATGCTCGGCCACGTAACTCAAGATCAGGTTGGTAGAAATCGGCGCGACCTGGTACAGCCGCGTTTCGCGGAACTTGCGTTCCACGTCGTATTCGTTGGCAAAACCGAAGCCGCCGTGAAACTGGATACAGGCATTCGCCGCTTCCCAGCTGGCTTTGGCGGCCAGCAGTTTGGCCATGTTGGCTTCTGCCCCGCAGGGTTGGCCGGCGTCGAACAGCGCGCAGGCTTTGTAGCGCATCAGGTTGGCGGCCTCGACTTCGATATACGCCTCGGCAATCGGAAACTGCACGCCCTGGTTTTGGCCGATGGGCCGGCCGAAGACGACGCGCTCGCTGACGTATTTGGTCACACGGTCTAAAAACCAGTAGCCGTCGCCGATGCATTCGGCAGCGATCAGCGTGCGCTCGGCATTCAGGCCGTCGAGGATGTATTTGAAGCCCTTGCCTTCTTCGCCGATAAGATTTTCTTCGGGGATTTCGAGGTTCTCGAAAAACAGTTCATTGGTTTCGTGGTTAACCATGTTGGCAATCGGCCGCACCGTCATGCCTGTCTTTTCGGCCTGACGCAGATCGACCATGAAGATTGACATGCCCTCGGTTTTCTTTTTCACGTCGGCCAGTGGTGTGGTGCGCGCCAGCAAAATCATCAGTCGGAATGCTGTACGCGGGAGATCCACACCTTTTGCCCGTTGATGACGTAACGGTCGCCCTTCTTCACGGCGCTGGTCTTGATTTTTGTCGTATCGGTGCCGGTGCTGGGCTCGGTTACGCCCATCGATTGCAGGCGCCATTCGCCGCTGGCTATTCTGGGCAGGTACAGCTCTTTTTGCGCTGTCGAGCCATGGCGCAGCAAGGTGCCCATGTTGTACATCTGGCCGTGGCAGGCACCCGAATTGCCGCCGGAACGGTTGATCTCTTCCATGATGACCGAGGCTTCAGCCAGACCCAGGCCAGAGCCACCATAGTCGGCCGGGATCAGCGCCGCCAGCCAGCCGGCTTTGGTCAGCGCGTCAACGAAGGCCTCGGGGTAGCCGCGCTCCCCATCGATCTTGCGGTGGTATTCATCGGGAAATTGCGCGCACAGCGCGCGCACGGCGTCGCGGATGTCCTGGTACTGGTCGGGAGCGGTTTTAATCATGAAAGGACTTTAAATTTAATCGACGGACGCGCCGGAGCTCTTGACGATGCGCGCCCACTTGGCAATGTCTTCATTGAGCAGAGCGGCGAACTGCTCAGGCGTGACGGGCCTCTCTATGGTGCCAGCCAGCTCGACGCCCTGCTGCTCGAGCTTGTCGCGAAGGTCTTTGGCAGCCAGCGTTTTGGCCATGCCGTCCTGCAGGCGCGCCAGCACGTCGGGTGGCACGCCGGCGGGAGCGAACAGGCCAATCCACAACGTACCGTTAAAGCCCGGCACGGTTTCTGCCACAGTGGGTACATCAGGCAACACGGGGGAACGGGCCGTGCCGCTGACCGCGAGCGCGCGCAGCTTGCCGGCCTTGATGTGCGCCAGCGACGACGGCAGGCTGGCAAACAGCATCGGCAGCTGACCGCCCAGCACGTCATTGAGCGCAGGCGCTACGCCTTTGTAGGGAACATGCTGAAGATTGATGCTGGCCATGCTGTTGAGCATTTCGCCCAGCAGGTGGTTCAATGTGCCGTTGCCAGCCGATGCGTACTGGTAGTCGCCCGGTTTGCCCTTGGCAAGTGCGATAAGTTCAGCCACCGATTTGGCCGGAAACGAAGGGTTCACCAGCAGCACATTGGGCACCGCACCGATCAGGCTGACGGGCCTGAAGTCTTTCACCGGATCAAAGCTGGCGTTCTTGTACAGCGCCGGGTTGATGGCCTGGCTGCTGCTGATCGTCATCAAGAGGGTGTAGCCGTCTTTGGGCGCCTTGGCCGCAAGCTGGGTGCCAATATTGCCGCCCGCACCGGGCCGGTTGTCGACCACCGCCGACGTTCCCATCACTTCGCCAAGTCTCTGGCTGACAAGCCGGCCAACGATGTCGTTGGTGCCACCAGCTGCTTGCGGCACGATCATGACGATGGGGCGGTTGGGGTAGGCGGTTTGGGCGAACACATTAGTGCTCGTGGCCAAAGCCCCAAAGAGCGTAGCCAGGAAAGCCCGACGCCTAAATTCATTGTTCAGCACAAACATACACATACTTTCGGATCCTTTTTGGTCGATAGGGTCGCCGCGCACTTCCACAAGCGCAAGCCTTGACTTTAAAACAAGCGACTCTTATTTTTCGAGGGTTGCAGGGCTCTGCGGCCCAGGCAATGGATTTTTGGCAGCAATTTCATGTCAGACCGTGCGAGCTCCATCGACCGGAGACTCAACGCTGCTGACGAATTCGGCAACACCACACTAGTTTGCGTGCGCCAGAGCTGCAGCAGCTTCATCGGCTTGCAGCTCCCCGCGCTCCAAAATCATGGTTTTGGTCGGAATATCCCTTAGCAGTCTGCGGTTGGACTCGGTGGTCACCACACACAACTCGGGATGCACCTGCTTGAGACGGTCAAGTGACGCTGGATATTGTTGCGCCAGCAGGGGCGCCAAACCCTGGAATGGCTCATCGAGCAACACCAGCCGCTCGCCGGCCTTGATGGCACGGCCCAGCGCCACCATCTTGGCCTGTCCGCCCGACAGGGTCGCACCGGAGCGCGGCAGCATTTACTTTAACTCCGGAACAATTGTCAGGGTCTCGGCCAGTCGTTCATCGACCGCGCGGCGCGGCATGCCAATCACCTCACAGGGGAACCGCATGTTCTCCTCAACGCGGAAAGTGGGAAACAGAACCCGATCCTCCGGCGCATACCCAATACCCAATCGGGCCCGGTCGCGCGCGGGAACCACGGACATGTCCTCGCCATCCAGCAGAACCCGTCCCCCGTGACCAGGCAGAAAACCCATGATCAACCGCAGCAAGGTGGTTTTGCCGGCGCCATTACGACCTACCACAGCGACTATGGAGCCGCGAGAAAGTTGGGCAGAGATGCCGCGCAGAACAGAAATGCCGGCAATCGTGACCGATATATTTTCAAGCGTCAGCATCTCATCCGCCAATCACATTTTTGACCACGACCGGGTCACGCAGCACCTCTTCAGGTACACCGTCGGCTTCGATACGGCCCGCGATCCAGGCACAAAGCCGGCTTGCATAACGCCGCACGATGTCGATGTCATGCTCGACAAAAATGCTGGTGACCTGCCGCTCATCCAACGCTCGCATCAGCACCGCCATCAAGCTGTGCTTCTTGTCAGTTGAAGCCCCGCTGGTCGGCTCGTCCATGATCATAAGCTTGGGCCGCAGCACCAGGGCCATTGCGACATCGAGCAACTTGCGCCGCCGCTCGGGCAATGAGCCTGCAACATCATTGGCACGCGGTGCCAGTTGCAGCAGGTCCAGTGTTTCATTCACTTCAGTCGTATCCACGGCATGGCCAAGCAGCAGCAAAAACCCATACCGCTGTTTCACGGCGGAGGCTGCCAGCATCAGGCATTCCCGAACGGTGTGTTCCGTGAATAGCTGCGGCATCTGAAATGATCTCCCAACGCCGCGCCGCGTGATGTCGCGCGGGCTGTGACCAGTGATCTCGGCACCGTCGAAAAAAACCTGGCCGGACGCGGGCTTTCAGTAGCCAGTGCAGATATTGATGAAGGTAGTCTTGCCGGCACCGTTTTGGCCAACCACGGCCAGGCGTTCTCCGGGCATGAGGTCGAAGTTGATGGCTTCAGCAGCCACCATGCCACCAAAGGACAGCGACAAGCCGCGCGTCGATAAAAGTCTCAACGGCTTCATGCGTTCTTCCCTGCGCGCAGACGCCGCGCGATCATCCCAAACAAACCGCCTGAAGCCAGGAACACCATGGCGATCAGAACCAGCCCCATCACCAGTTGCCATGCGCCCGTCAACAGCGCCGCTGCGTGAAGCTTCATGAACTCGAAGACAAATGCGCCGATGAAGGCGCCCAAGGCATGGCTGGAGCCGCCCAGAATAGCGATGACTAGCAGTTCGCCAGAGCGAACCCAGTAGCCCGTTTCAGGGGTAACCAGACCCTGCGTCAGCGTAAACAGGCTCCCGCCCAGGCCGCACAAAGGGGCCGCCAGAACGTAACCACCCCAGAAGACACGTCTGGCAGAAATGCCCAGGTACTCCAGCCGGGTCTCGTTGGTCTTGATGGCGGCCAGGGCCTGCCCCAAAACGCTGGCGAAATAGCGCTGCACCACCCAGCCAGCGCCTATCGCCAGCACCAGCGCCAGAACCAGCATGGCCGTCTCGAAACCCTGACGCTCAAAGTGAATAAAGCCCAGCGTCGGCCGGTCGAATGGAAGTCCATCCGTACCCCCGGTCACACTGCCAAATTTCCCCAACACCGAAAACAACACCATCGACAGTGCCAGGTTCAGCATGCCGAAGAAGATGCCCCGATAGCGCACGATGAAAAGACCGATCACGGCCCCGGCCAAAGCGGCCAGCGCAGAACTTGAGGCAATCAATATCAAGGCGTCCAGTTGCCAGGCGCGCGCAAGGAAAGCCGCGCAGTAACCTGCCAGACAAGTAAACATGGCGTTGCCAAAGGATACTTGTCCTGCACGGATCGGCACGATCACGCCAGAAACCGCCAGGCCATTTGCCAAGGCCAGCAAGATAGGCGTCTTGAGCCATGGGAAGCTGAGTCCCATAGCCAGCACAGCCACCGCCAGCACCAGAACCAACCAACGCAATCGCATCAGATTCCCCTGGCGGCGGCAGTGGAAAAAGACCCTCGGGTCGAACCAGCAAGACGCCGACCATGATCAGGTAAGGCGCCAGCGCCTCGATCTCAGGCATCAGGTAAATGGCAAATGAAAGTGACAGACCGATCATTAGAGCCGCCAGCACAGCCCCGCCTATCTCTTCCAAATTTTTGAAGGATTTCAGGGTTTACGCTAGCCTCTCACCCTTGAAATTAGACCTGACGGATTTGAGGCTGTTTGTGCTGATTGCTAACCAAGGCAGCCTGACGCGCGCAGCCAGCAATAACATCTTTCGCTAGCCGGCGCAAGTGCGCGAATCAAGTCGCCGGGGCTGCAGGCGATTCATTTCAGCACCGACCGACTCGTGCTGGCGTCGGTTAAAGACCACCGGCTTAATACCTGATAACGACTCACGCAGACTCAGTTACGCAGCTTCTGGTCGCGTGTCACCATGCCCAATTCCACATACTTGCTGCCGTGGTTCTGAGCTGGTCCGTAGGTTACAGAAAATCCGCCGCTATCGTAAGTGCCCAGCGATGAAAGCGAAGCCAGGAGTGATTTGGAATCGCCCGGCTTTTTGCTGCGTCGCATGGCTTCGGTCAACACTTTGGCGCCAATGCACGCTTCAAGATGGGCGCTGTTCATGGCCTGGGTCACGCCGGCGTCCTTCAAGGCTTTTCCGCACTCCTGCACCACCGGCAACGACAGACTGGGGTTGGGAACGACCTGGGCAATCGATACGCCAGCGCCGGCTGTACCGGCTGCCTCAATGTACTGCTGTGCACCGATGAACGACAGGCTGGACATTGGAATAAAACCGCCGCTTTCAACCAACTGCTTGCTGATATAGGCCGCCGGCCCCGACAGTACAGTATTGATAATCACGTCGGGCTTGAGCTTTTGCAGCTCGCTGACCTGCGCAGCGTCCAGCTTGGCGTTGCGCGCAAGCGGGAAGGCAGACGGCGCCTTGCCCTGCTTGGCCAGATACTTGACGACCACGGCCAGATTCTGCTTACCAACCTCGTCGTCGTAGTGAACCACTACCACCCGCTTCAGGCCCAAACCGGTCCAGAACGCCAGCATCTTTTCCAGCTCGTCGCCATACGACGCTCGCAGAGTGAACACAACCGGGCTCGCCTTGCGCACAGGATCGGCACCAGAAAACGGTGCGAAAAACAAAACGCCAGCCTTTTCGGCTTGTGGCATGGCGTCAAGGCTGAGCGTGGCCGAGGCAAAACCGAACAGCGCTACAGCGCCATGGGTGTCGAGTAACTGCTGGGTATTGGCGCCCGCCAGTTTTCTGTCGTTTTTGTCGTCGAGCGTTACAAATTCAATTGGAAGACCGCCTACGCCACCCTTGGCATTGACGGCCTTGAAATAGGCGGCCGCGCCATCGCGAATGTCGCGCCCGAAGGCGGCGTTTGAACCGCTCAATGGCGCCGACTGACCAACCACCCAGGCCTTTTGAGCCAAGCTGGCCCCAGCCAGGAAAAGGCAGGAAATACAGAGGGATGATGCGATTGTTTTTTGGATAGAGGGCATACCGGCGTTTCGTTGGGCTACTTGTTTCACTATATTGATAAATATAAAGCATTCATTATTATATTAATGCATTTAAATAAATTTTAATCAATTTAGCCGCTGACCAGCCCAGTTTCCAGACCGTGCGTACGCAACGTACACCAAGAAGCAGAAATTTTTCACAACTTCCCACGCAAAAGCGGTGATCGTTTAATGTCGAAAAAAGTCAGCGGCCTGTCCAGACCGGACCTTTTTTTGCAACAAAGGCATCCACTCCTTCGTGGAAGTCGCTACTGCCGTAGCACTGGCTGATCAGGTCTTCGCCATCGGGCAGGCCCTGCATCAACAGACGCTGCAGGGCTTCTTTGGTGACTTGCTGGGTAACTGGCGCCAGCGATGCCAGGCAACCGCACAAGGCGGCAGCTGCGGCTTCAAGTTCAGTCGGCTCGCACACTTGCTGCAGATAGCCGCAAGCCAAAGCCTCTTCAGCGCCTAAAAGTTCGGCCAGCAGCAGCATGCGCTTGACGCGCTGCACGCCAAATGCAGTACTCAGCCGCGCCAGGTTAGATATCGACAGGCAGTTGCCCAGGGTTCTGGCAATCGGCACACCGAAGCGTGACGCTGGCGTGGCAATGCGGAAGTCACACGCGGTGGCAATCGCCAGGCCGCCACCAATCGCCCAGCCGCTGATCACCGCCACGGTGGGCATGGGCAAGGACTCGATCAACGCAATGCCTTTGTCGATGGTGCGCTCATAGGTGACGCCATCATCACCGCTGCGGAATGCCTTGAACTGCTCGATGTCGGTGCCCGCGACAAACGCCTCGCCGCCCGCGCCTTGTAATGTGACCACGCGAACGCTGCTGTCAGTTTGCAATTGCCGGCAGATGTTGCCCAGCTGTTCGTACATGGCCCACGTCATGGCGTTGCGCGCCAGCGGTCGGTCAAAAGTTACTGCTGCAACGCCGGCGTTGATACGCAGGTGAACCGCGCCCAAATTGGGCTGGACTGTTAAACCATCGGTCACGCTGAAAAAGCCCCTTGTTTGTTGAGACGCGCCTGCTCTTCAGCGCCTATGCCGAGTTCGGCCATCACCTCAGCAGTATGCTCGCCCAGCAGCGGCGGATGGCGCCGCACCTGTTGCGGCGTGCCGGACAACTTCACCGGAAAACCGATGTTCGGCACCTTACCTTCGATAGGATGGTCGATTTCCATACGCATCTGACGCGCACGTCCATGCTCGCCTTCGAAGGCTTCAGGATAGGTCAGAATAGGCCCCGCTGGAATGCCCGACGCGAGTAGCAGCGCCACCCAGTCGTCCTTCGGCTGCAGGCGAAACGTGCGCTCCAGCTCTTCTTCCAGCGCAGCCCGGTTGGCCAGGCGCAGCGAAATGGTGCTGAAGCGCACGTCTTCCAGCAGGTCTTTGCGGTTCATGACGGTACACAGAAGCTGCCACAACTTCTGGTTGTTGGCACCCATCACAAAGTAGCCGTCAGACGCAGCCATGGCCTGGTAAGGCGCCGTCATCTTGTTTGACGTACCTAATGGCTCGGGCTGCTTGCCGGTGCCCCAATAGTCGCAAATATCCCAGACCGAAAAAGCCATCGCCGCATCGAACAAGGCAGCATCGATGTACTGACCCTCACCGCTGGCCTTGGCACCGATGTAGGCCGACAAGGTGGCGTAGATGGCAAACAGCGCGCAGCCGATATCGGCCACCGGCACACCGGCCTTGACCGGTGGGCCACCCGGGTAGCCGGTGACACTCATCATCCCCGACATGGCCTGCGCCATCAAGTCAACACCGGGGCGATCAGCCCAGGGCCCGGTCTGCCCGAAGCCGGAGATGCTGGTGTAGATGAGGCGCGGGTTCACCGCCTTGACGTCTTCATAGCCCAGGCCGAGGCGTTTCATCGCGCCAGGGCGGTAGTTTTCGACCAGAATGTCAGCATCCTTGGCCAGCCGGAGCAGCAGCGTTCGCCCGGCATCGGACTTGAGGTTGAGCACCACGCTGCGCTTGTTGCGGTTCATGTTCAGAAAGCCAAGACTGTCGGGGCCTTTCATCTTGAAACCCATCGCGCCACGCGTCTGGTCACCCGTGCCCGGCGGCTCGATCTTGATCACGTCAGCGCCCATGTCGGCCAGCAGCATGCAGGCAAAGGGCCCCGCCATCACCTGACTGATGTCGAGCACGCGGACGCCCGTCAGTGGCAAGGGGCGCTTGGCTTCTGCAGCGGTCAAGATTCACCCTTCACGCCACCGTCCTTGATGATCTTGGCCCACTTGACCTGCTCGGCCTGCATGAACTCGCCGAACTTTTCTGTGGAGCCGCCGCCGTCCTGCGCGCCGGAGGCTGCGAGTTTTTCCATCACATCGGGCATCTGCATGATCTTGTTTACGTCCTCGTTCATGCGCCTGGCCATCGCCACCGGCATCTTCGCGGGGCCGGCCAGGCCGTACCAGGTCGTGGCCTCAAAACCGGGGAAGCCCGACTCGGCCATCGTCGGCACGTTGGCGTAGGCGCCGACCCGGTTCTGGCGTGTCTGCGCAAGCGCGATGGCCTTGCCGCTTTTCACATGCGGCGTGGCAGCCGTCATGGTGTCGAAGCTGTACTGGATGGTTCCGCCGATCAGGTCGGTGAGCATGGGGCCCGAGCCTTTGTAAGGCACGTGGATCGCCTTGACCTTGGCAGCCAGCATGAACATCTCCAGCGCCAGGTGTTGCGCGCTGCCGGTGCCAGCCGAACCAAAACTGATCTGGCCTGGCTTGGCGCGGCACACCTCGACCAGGTCCTTGACGGACTTGGCGGGCTGGCTCTCATAGCAGATCAGCAGGTTGGGCGTGACACCGACCAGCACGACCGGCTGGAAGTCCTTCGCCGGGTCGTAATTGACCTTCTGCAAAGCGGGCGTGATGGCCTGGCTGTTGATGTGCGCCATCAGCAGCGTGGTGCCGTCGCCGGGCTGCTTGGCCACGTAGTCGGCGGCGATGGTGCCCGAAGCGCCTGCCTTGTTTTCGACGATGACCTGCGTCTTCCACATGTCGCCCAGCTTCTGCCCGATCACCCGCGCCAGGATGTCCGTGCCGCCGCCGGGCGCAAAGCCCACAATGATGCGGATGGGTCCATTGGGCAGCGTTTGCGCGCTGAGCATGGGAACGGCGAGCGCTACGCCGGCTGCGGTGGTGGAACTGATGAAGGTTCTGCGTTGCATGTTGGGGTCTCCGGTGAATAGTTGATTTTTTAAAAATCCGTCAAGGGGAAAACGGATGGGGTATTGGTCAAGCCGCCTTGTGCTGCGGCAGCACGGCCGCGTGATTCGAAAAATAGTCCATGGCGGCCTGCACGCCCGATCCCGCCAGCTTGACGCCCGCGAGCCTCAAGCCCATCTCGCAGCCGCCAAGTGCCGCGATCAGCGTCAGGTCATTGATGTCACCCAGGTGCCCGATGCGGAACATCCTGCCTTTGACCTTGCCGAGGCCCGTGCCCAGCGAGCAATCAAAGCGCTCGTAAATAATCTTGCGCACGGCGTCGGCGTCAATGCCATCGGGCATCATCACGCCGGTCAGAATCGGCGAAAACACAGACGCATCGGCGCACTGGATCTGCAGCCCCCAGGCCTTGACGGCAGCGCGTACGCTGGTCGCCCAGCGCTGGTGACGTGCAAACACGGTATCCAGGCCGTGCTCCAGCAGCATGTCGCAGGCTTCGCTCAGCGCATACAGCAAGTTGGTGTTGGGCGTGGTCGGCCAGTAGCCGGTCTTGTTCATCTCGATGATCTCGTCCCAGGCCCAGAAAGCCTTGGGCAGCGTGGCTTTCTTGCTGGCCTCGATGGCCTTGCTTGATACCGCATTGAAGCTGATGCCGGGCGGCAGCATCAAGCCTTTTTGCGAGCCGCTGATGCTGACGTCAACGCCCCAGTCGTCATGGCAGTAGTCGGCCGAACCCAGGCCGGAAATCGTGTCAACCAGCAGCAGTGCCGGGTGCTTCGCCGCATTGATCGCCTTGCGAACCGCAGCGATGTTGCTGGTCACGCCGGTCGAAGTTTCGTTGTGTACCACGCACACTGCTTTGATGCTGTGCTGCGTGTCGGCTTTTAAGCGCTCTTCGATCAAATGCGCCTGCACGCCGTGGCGCCAGACTTCGGTGCCGGGATAAGACATGACTTCGGTTTTCAGGCCAAGCCGCGTCGCCAGTTTCTGCCACAGCCAGGCAAAGTGTCCGGTCTCGTACATCAGCACCTGGTCACCTGCGCTGAGCGTGTTGACCAATGCCGCCTCCCACGCGCCGGTGCCCGATGCCGGGTAAATCATCACTGGCTGTTTCGTTTTGAAGATTTGCTTGATGTCGGCGAGCACCTTCAGGCCGAGCGCCGCGAACTCAGGGCCACGGTGGTCAATAGTGGGCAAGCTCATGGCCCGCAATACGCGGTCGGGCACGGGCGAGGGGCCAGGTATTTGCAGAAAATGGCGACCGGTGGGGTGAAAGTCGAGCGTCAACATGGCCTATCTCTGAAATGACTAGAGACGTATTTTTTGCATACAAAATTCATTTGTCAATAAGTACTGCACCCAGTTACGACTCAGTACCTATTTGACAGTTCCAAATTTTGCATACAAAATTTAACGATGACCGCAAAAATCATTCCAATACTGCCCGTTGGGCGCGCTTCCCTGCATGAGCAGGCGGCGCATCGCCTGCGTGAGATGCTGGTGGAAGGCCGCATACCCCCCGGCGCCAAACTGAACGAACGCGAACTCAGCAAGGCCCTGACCGTGTCGCGCACTCCCCTGCGCGAAGCCATCAAGATGCTGGCCGCCGAAGGCCTGGTCGAGCTGCTGCCGAATCGTGGCGCCATTGCCGTGGAGCTGACAGAAGAAGACGTATTGAACACCTTCGAAGTCATGGCCGGGCTGGAAGCGCAGTCGGGCGAGCTGGCTGCGCAGCGAATTACTGATGCCGAACTGGCAGAGATCAAGGCGCTGCATTTCGAGATGCTGGCGGCCTACACCCGGCGCGATCTACCCGCGTATTACCGGCTCAACTCGGCGATTCATGGCGCGATCAACGCTGCAGCCAAAAACCCGGTGCTGACAACCACCTACAACCAG
>JANLYY010000276.1:0-1718 GCA_031365885.1 Polaromonas sp.
GGGATGCCTCCTGGTTGATACGCGTGGAATTTCACGGCGTGCCTCAGACTTTGCGCGGCTTGCGTCCCTTCGTCCATCAGTGGCACTAAAAAGTTATAAAAATCTTCGATGGATCCATCGCGCCCTGCGGTGCCCAGCGCAGGCGCATGGCCGCAGGCTTGATGCGACAACGCGCCGTCAGCGCAAGGCGTCCGCCGCTTGCGGGTCTTCAAGCCCGGCGGCGATGCGCAGGAAGGTGTGTGCGCGCTGAAGATAGCGTGGACGCGCCGATAGCCAGCGCCCGGCCAGACGTGCTTCGGCCAGCTTGGGCGCGATCCGGACGAGTTGCTGGAATTCGGCCTGCGCCATCGCAATTTCGCCCACGCCCACCCAGCTGATGGCGCCTACAACGTGGGGAATGGGGCTGCCGGGCGCTTCTCGCAGCGCTGCCTGAGCCGCCGCTGCGGCGGCCGCGTAGTCGCCGGTGGCGAAATGGGCAAAGCCCAGCACCGCCAGAAAAGCGGCGCGCGACGGGTCGCGGGGGCTCAATCGCAAGGCCTCCAGCGCATACGGCACACCTTTGGCCTCATCACCCGTGGTGGCCTCGTAGCATCCCAGCCAGCTCAGTGTGAGGGCACAGTTGGGATTGATCTGGTGGGCCTGCCGCAACTCGGCCAGTCCGTCATCGGGCTGACCGGCCATGAACAGCAACTGGGCGCGCCAGCGGCGTGCGTGGTGGTCGCCATGGTCCAGCGCAACGGCCCGCGTCGCAGCAGCCAGCCCATGCGCAATGGTCTCTGGCATTGATTCTGTGGTGTTGTGGTAGGCGTGCCACCACTGCACCAGCGCGATGGTGCGCAGGGCCAGCGTGCAGTTGGCATCGAGCGCCAGTGCCTGGCCTGCCCACCGAAAGGCTTCGTCACGGGGCGAGCGGTCATAGGCCATGTCGCTGGCCGACGCCACCGCCCAGCCGCGTTGTGCCAAGGCATAGGCATTGAGGTTATCGGGTCGTACCCGGCGAGCCCGGCTGGCCTCGGGCACTTCAATCTGTGGCGCCATGGCGACCACTACAGCGTGGGCAACTTCGTCCTGCAGATCAAAAATGTCCTCGACAACCCGGTCGTATTTCTCCGCCCAGATGTGCTCACCCGTCAAGGCATCAATCAGCTGGGCCACCACCCGCACGCGATTGCCCGCGCGGCGGACACTGCCTTCGACTACGTACCGAACGCCCAGCTCGCGCGACACGGTGCGCACGTCGACCGCCCGACCCTTGTAGGTGAACGCTGAATTGCGGGCGATCACGAACAGGCCGTGAAACCGTGAGAGTTCAGTGGTGATGTCCTCGGTCACGCCGTCGGCGAGGAATGCCTGCTGCGGATCGTCGCTCAGGTTAAGGAATGGCAGCACCGCGATAGAGGGTTTGTCGGGAAGCGCCAGTCCAGCTGACTGGCTTTGCACGTCATCTTCTTGAATCTGCGGCTTTTTCAGCTCCAGACCAAAGCGGTATCCGTGACCGGCCACGGTGACGACGGCCTGCGCGCCGAGCAGCTTGCGCAGCGTTGCGATCTGCACATTCAGATTGTTTTCACCCACCACGGTTTCAGGCCAGATGCGACGTATCAAATCGTCTTTGCTCACCACCCGCTCACTGCTTTCGATCAGGCATTGCAGCAGGTCAAATGCACGGGCACCGATGACAATCGGTCTGCCATCCAGCAGCAAACGGCGAGTGCCGG
>JANLYY010000280.1:0-16015 GCA_031365885.1 Polaromonas sp.
TCTCGGTGTCAGCCCAAGTGCCGGTAAGACTGGAGACAAAAGCAATGCGTGGGGCACTCAGGCGAATACGCGACATGCGCTCGCGAAAAGTTTCCAGCAAGCCATCGAGCAAGCGCGAGTGCGCAGCGACATTGATACGAAGTCGGCGACTTTCAATTCCGCGTTCCGTCAGACGTCGCTCCAGCTGTGCCAGCGCCTCAAGCGAGCCGGAGGCCATGCACAAATCGGGGGCATTGACCGCTGCCATGTCAACCGCCAGGCCGTCCATCATGGTTCGCAACTCAGCCTCTGGCAAATCGACTGACAACATGCCGCCCGGTGGCGCCATCTCAAAAAGTTGTCCGCGCAAAACAACGATCGAAAGCGCGTCGGCTACCGACATGACGCCAGCAAGACAGGCTGCAGCGTACTCGCCGGCGCTGTGACCGATCACGGCGACTGGCTTGATGCCCCAGCTTTCCCACAACCTGGCCAGCGCATATTCAAGAATAAACAGCGCCGGTATCGCATAACCAGGCTTTTCAAGCTTGCCGACCGCAGACGCATCGGTAACCTCGCTGTCAAACATGATTGCGCGCAGATCTTCAGGCGCATCAGAAGATATCAAACTAAAACATTCATCGACAGCCGCACGAAAGCCGGCTTGGGCCAGCAGTTCCCGGCCCGCACCTGGGTAATGCGCGCCACCGCCAGGAAACATCATGACCACGCCTGGGGTGGCAGCAGAAGTTTTGCCGGTCACGAATCGGGGGCTATTTTTTAACTGCAGCGCCTCTCGCAAACCCTCCACATTGCGGGCCACGACAGCGGAACGGTGATCGAATAGCTTTCGACCGACGCGCAAAGTGTGGGCTGCATCTTCGAGCCTGAATCCAGACGGCGTAGTCCGCAGGAACTCACGCCACTTTTCCTTGAGTGCGGCAAGCGACTCGGGGCTTCGTGCCGACAACGTAAGCAGCTGCCAGCCTGCGTCGGTTGAAGGAGCCACCACAACCGGCGCTTCTTCAACGATGGCATGGGCGTTGGTGCCGCCTACTCCCAGCGAATTGACCGCCGCCCGGCGTGGCTCCGGCCCTCGCGCCCATGGCTTGGGTTTATCCATCACGAAAAATGGCGTTTTGGCTATGTCGAACCGGCTGTTGGGTTCGCTGAAATTCAGGCTGGCTGGGATAAATTCGTTGCGCAGTGCAAGCGCCACCTTGATCAGCGAGGCCGCGCCGGCGGCGGTGTCCAGATGGCCGATGTTGGTTTTCAGCGACCCGATACCGCAAAAGTTCTGACCGCCTGGCCCATAGGCCTGCGCAAGCGCAGCCACTTCGATGGGGTCACCCACGGGCGTGCCTGTGCCGTGTGCTTCGATGTATGAAACGCTTGATACATCGACGCCTGACACAGCCAGGGCTTCGACCGCCGCGCTGGCCTGACCATCGACGCTGGGGGCCAGATAGCCCGCCTTCTGCGAACCGTCGTTGTTGACGGCAGAGCCACGAATAACCGCGTAAATATTGTCCCGGTCCCTGACCGCGTCGGCGAGGCGACGCAAGACAACGATTGCTGCACCACTGCCAAAAACCGTGCCGTTGGCGTTCTCATCGAATGCGCGGCAGTGACCATCAGGCGACATGATCTCGCCCTCGGCATACTGATAGCCCCGCCGATGCGGCACTTCAATACTGACACCCCCGGCAATGGCCATGTCGCATTCACCAGACAGCAGGCTTTGCGAGGCCACATGAACAGCGACCAGCGACGTCGAACACGCGGTCTGGATGCTCATGCTCGGCCCCTTCAGGTCCAGCAGATAAGAAAGCCGGGTGGTCAAAAAGTCTTTGTCGTTCCCCGTATGCCGCAGCAAAAACATACCCACCGACTTCACTAGCTTGGGATTGGTCAGCAGGTTGTAGGCAAGATAGGCCTGCATGCCGCAACCGCCGAAAACACCGATAGCACCGGGAAACTGCGCCGGCAGGTGACCCGCATCTTCCAGTGCCTCCCAGGCGCATTCAAGAAAATGGCGATGCTGGGGGTCAAGAATGGCCGCGTCACGCTTGCTGAATCCGAAAAATTCAGCATCAAACATCTCCATTTCCGGAAGCACCATGCTGGCGCGCACGTAGTCCGGGTCGTTAATGTCGCTGTCAGACACGCCAGCCTCGCGAAGTTCGTCCGCCTTCATCCACTGAGTAGCTTCCCGGCCTTCGCGCAACATCTTCCAGAGCTCGGATGTTGAGCTTGCGGCGGGAAACCGGCCAGCCATGCCCACGATAGCAATACTGCCTGCGTCATTATTTGAATCGATGCTCATCCTCAGGCTACTTTCACGCAACAGGGGTTGTTTGGGGGGTGCTACTTTGGGGAGTGATGCGCAAGCGCATTCCGCGCCGCGCATTGGCACGGCTAAGCCCGTCCGAGACAGCAGTACGCGTCAGACTCCCATTTAGATGCGCGGCAAGTGCGCCGATGGTCGGCAAGCGAAACATGTCGGTAATGGAAATCTCGCGGCCTGTCACCTCCCGTAATCTGCGCTGGACCTGAATGACCAACAGGGAATGACCACCCAGATCGAAGAAGTTGTCAGCCGTCCCCGCGTTGGGGACGCCCAATACCTGCTCCCAAATCGAAGCGATCTCTTTTTCGAGCTGGCTCCCGGCCTTCACGAGTGGTCGGGGAGCAGCTGTCACCGGGCTCGCATCAGGCAGCGCGTGGCGGTCGATCTTTTTATTCGGTGTGAGCGGAAAGGCCTGCAAAACCAGCAATGTTTTCGGCAGCATGATGTCGGGCAGTTCCAATGCCAGGGCCGACCTTATCTGTTCGATATCGGGCTGTGCTCCAACCTGGAGCGTAATGTAAGCAGCCAGGTATTTGTCACCGCCACTGCCGTCTCGAGCCACCACAGCGGCTTCCCTAACAGCAGGCTGACGCATCAAAGCTGCTTCAATTTCCCCCAGCTCAATGCGATGCCCACGAATCTTTATCTGGTTGTCGATGCGGCCAAGGAATTCAATCGCGCCATCAGAATGTCTGCGTACCAGATCACCGGTCCGGTACATGCGCGAATTGGGGCGACCCGTGACTTCGACGAAGCGCTCTGACGTCAGCTCAGGCCGAAGCAAATAGCCGGCCGTAACACCCTCGCCACCAATAAACAATTCCCCCGGAACAAGCGCCGGACACTCACTGCCCCAGGGCGTTCGAATGCCCAGCGTGGTGTTGGCAATCGGTTGGCCCAAGGGCACGAATTCACCAATGGAAGCAAGATTGCAGGTGGTCGACCACACCGTGGTTTCCGTCGGTCCATACATGTTGATCAGGGCACCCGGAACCAGCGTGCGCAGTTGTCGCGCCAGGTCCAGCGGCAACGCTTCTCCGCCGACCAGCAGCGCAGCTAGATGCGACAGTGCTTCGCGGCCAGCTGAATCGGCAACCAGCATGCTTGCCATGGACGGCGTGCATTGGAGGTATGTTGCCGATTGGTCGATGATGTCGTCGGCAACCGATGTACGGACCGATGAGACAGCGCCTTTCGATGCGTCCATGAGGCGCTTCAAATCGGGCAGATGTTCCAGCACCAGCTCGGGCGCAATTCCAAAATCAATCAGGCAGGCAATCTCGTCAACGCCAGCTGACTTGATTTGAGCTACCAGGCTCAGACAATGCTCGGGCGTTCCGAACAAGGCGCTGGTGCCGTAATAGCGCGTGAAGGCATGGTCCAGCAAGGCGTCCATGTCTTCGGCCGACAGCGGTTCGGCATCCATGATTTCGACCGGGCTGAGGCCGTTAGCCGCCCCGCGCTGCACGAAAGTCGGAAAAGACCATGCCGCCTGCTTGATGAGATCGACCGAACTGCGGAGGTAGTCTTTCATCGGGCCGCGCACCGTTTCACGAACCGAATCTTCGTCGCTGCCGACAAACGTGTGCAGCATCAGGGTGACATGCCCGGCGCCTTGATGACCGGCTTTCTTCCACGCCGCCCGGTAAAGCCGCAGTTTGGCAGTGACATCTGCCATGTTTTGCCCCAACAGATGCGTCAGTAAATGACAGCCCATCTGGCCCGCCTGCTCAAATGTCTCCGGGTTGCCGGCGGCTGTCAGCCAGATCGGAAGCTCTTTCTGAATTGGCCTGGGAAGCGTCTTGATATCAACCGGTTTGCCGTGCGGGCCGGGGAAGGCCACCGCCTCACCGCGCCAGAGACGGCGAACAACGTCGATGTTGCCCAGCATGTCGGTTTTCCGGGTCGCGAAAGCAGCCGGCGCCAGCACGAAATCGTTCGGTTGCCATCCAGAGGCAAAGGAAACCCCCACGCGTCCTTTTGAAATGTTGTCTACGAATGCCCAGTCTTCGGCTACGCGCACCGGGTGGTGCAGCGGCAAGACGCAGCTGCCTGCGCGTATCTTGATTCGGGTCGTCGTTGCTGCAATGGCCGCGCTCGTCACTGCAGGGTTGGGATACAAACCGCCGAACGCATGAAAATGCCGCTCGGGCGTCCAGATGGCTGAAAAGCCGTTGTCATCGGCAAACTTCGCACCGTCAAGCAGTAGCTTGTACCGGTCAGCTGGTTCGGTCGAATCGTCGCTCGCAAAATAGAAAAGACTGAAATCAGGTGACCTGGCAACAGCTGAAGAAACGGTTGTGGCGTTCGAATGCAGAATCACCGTCAAGCCGCATGACAAAGTCCAGCAGATCTCCAGCACGGAGATATCAAAGGAAAGGCTGGTAACCGCAAGCCAGCGTCCTCCCGGCTCATGCGGCACGCGGGCAGACATGCCGGCGAAAAAATTCATCACATTGCGGTGCCTGACCACCACCCCTTTGGGCTTGCCGGTTGAGCCGGAGGTGTAGATGACGTAGGCTGGTTGATCGGACGTGACCTCAGGAAAGCTGCCCGGAGCTGGGACCTGCGTGTCTTCCAGGCCTGAGAGTAGGAACGTTTTGTCAGATGGCAATTTCACTGACGCAGCGAGTTCCTGACTGGACACTATCAGCGGCGTTGCGGAATCGTCGATCATGAAGGCAATTCGATCACGCGGATATTCAGGGTCCAGCGGCAAATAGGCCGCACCGGTTTTCATGATGGCCAGCATGGCCACGAGCAGATCAGGTGTGCGCTCCAGACACAACCCGACAACAGCGCCCGGTTTGACGCCACGGGCCATGAGGCGGGCGGCCACAGCCGTCACCCGGGCATCAAGCGCCTGAAACGACATATCGCCGCCGCGCCAGCTGATGGCAATCTGGTCAGGCGTTTCCGCCGTTTGCCGGGCGATAACCTCATGCACGCAGGCGTCCGATGCAAAGGGCGCTGTGGTTGCATTCATGGTGCTGACCGCCAGCATTTCCGCAGGGGTCAAAAGAGGCACTTCAGCGACCGACTTCGCAGCCTGAAAGTGCTCGAGAAAATTACCTGCGTGAGACGCCATTAAATTGACGGTTTCAAGGGCGTAGGCTGATTCATCAACCGACAGTTGCAGCGCCAGACCGGACGCGTCCACTGTCAAAACTACTTCGAGGCCTGCAGGCTCCACCCCTGCACTGAGACTAACGCCGATTTGGGGAATTCGCGCTTCCAAAGCCGTATGGTCGCCTTGACGCAGCAGTAAATCGCGCGGATACGGCCCTGCTCCACGCACTCGTTTAATCTGAACTTCCGCGTGCTCGACACATTGAGCGGGGCTGGCGAGAGCAGTGGTTTCCAGTGTCAATGGCACCCAGGTAGCAAGCCAGGGTTCAAGCCCCTTCGCTTGCTCGGTCAGCTGGCTGTCGCAATAGCTGACTGAAATACGCGACTGGCCAGTCAGGGCAGAAAGCCACGCAGCAAAAGCCGCTACCGTTTCGGAGCCCTTTGAAGGCAGACCCAACGCGACCCGAATCCAATCATTCGGCTTGCCGCCCGGCGAGGAATTTTTGCGGGGATAAGGAAAATCTACGGGACTGCTTTCGGAAAGGGCCTTGAGCCAAAAGGACTCTCCGATGGCGATCTGTTTCGTCTGCGCAGAAATGGGTGTGCGAAGTGCTTCAGGTAGCACAGGCAAGACGTATCCCGGCGCCATATCTGACAGCATGACTGACTCGCTTCCAGCGCCCCGCGTATCCACCAGGACATCGTCATCTGCAGTTGATATCCTGAGCGTGCTGCCGTCAACACTCAGGACAGTGCCCGGCGCCGAGGACGACGATTTGTCGGTCACGCGCAATGACCGGATAGACCGGACGCTGCCGCCAAGGAAAATTTTCGGCAGCGACAGCGGGTTGGGGTACTGTCCGAAATCAAGCGCCCGCACCAGAGCGTCCAGCTCGCCCGCCGGACGACGGAAGTCGAGCGTGCCCCAAGCGTCGGGTCGACGAATTTTAGGGAAGTAGCTGCGCTCGCCTGCTTGCGGCGTCAATACCAGCTCGCCTCTGCGCAAGTCGTCAGCGATGGAAACAAAAGCTTGCAGCCCAGCCTCATAGCATCGCGCGTTCAAACTGAGCGCAGTGTCACCGTCGGCAATGTCGAAACTGGTTTGTCGAACGATTCGGCCGGCATCAACGGCAGCCAGCATCTCGTGCCAGGTCACGCCATGCGTCCTCTCTTGCGCCATAAGCGCCCAGGAGGTGGCATTCAGTCCCGCATAGCGCGGCAATAGCGCATCATGAAAATTGATAGCGAGTTTTCGCGCCTGTGCAATCAGCCCGGCTGGAAGCACTTCAAGATTGGCCACGCTGAAAAGATAGTCAAACTCAAGCGATGGCATCGTCAGGCTGGCTCCTGACTCCATCACGATGCATTCAAATCCTTGATCGCCGGCCCATTTGAGAATTGCCGGGTTGTGGCTGGCAACTGCCCGGACAGCATGCCCAGCGTTCGTAAAAGCGTCCACGCACTGAATCAAAAGACTTCCGTTGCCGACGAATACTGCATTTGTTTTAATCATTAATTGACACTCCCCGGCTTTCAAACCGAAACGATATTGACGAAGCTGCCGTGTTGATGGTGCTTCGTTCGCAAAAAAAACTCATCTTTTTTCCGGCACATGCCGATTCCGGAAGGCGACCCGGCATCTGCCGGATCCGCCTGCTTGGACAATTCCTGCGGATAGTGCTTCGCGAGAGAAATCATGCAGCCCTCAGGAGCCTGAATCCTCGACACGCTGGCGCAGGGCAGGCGACGACAGTCTTCAAGGTCTCCCTCCAGCGTAATTTCGAAAATTTCCGCATCACTTTTCGTGCAATGAATGCGCGGATTTTCCGGCGACAGACCTCTTCCCGCAGCCTTCCAGAAAGCCTCTAGGGCGGTCCAATAAAAAAAGAATTGCGCAGCCGGATCCATCGCCAGTTCTTCAGCTCGCTCACCGGCCTCTGGCAGCACGACGTAGGGTTCCAGCAGCTCAAAGTCCGGGTCGCACTGCGCACCACATTCGACGTCAATGCCCACCGGGCTAGCGCTGGTCAATGCAAATGCGATGAGGTCGCGCGTATGGGCATGGCTGAAAAAAACTTCGCGTGCAGACGGCCAACTTAGAACCGGCTTGCCGTTGCTTTTTTTGATGAGCACCAGACTGACAGGATCCACCCCAAGAAAATCTCCCAGCGCGATACGGCGAACCCCATGGGCAACCACATACGCGCGGCGATCACTTTCAAAACGAAATCTCGCCGCACGCTCGCGCTCGCCTGCGTCCAGCGTTAGTTCCAACAAACGCATTTGCGCAGCACCTACTTCCTGCGGGCTTGCAATCCAGACATTTACCAATTCGGACTCCAAAAATTCCCCCTTTGTTGCATCGATTTCGATCCAATTTAGCGAACATTTCACTCAAAAATTAAAACGCCAGCCCACTGCAATAAAATGTTACATATGGAGCAACTTGTCTGTAGGACTGCAGCGTTTACGCCTGTAAAAAAATGGATGGAATGGGCTCGCAACGGCACGCACAGGACCGGTTTCGGGTCCTGTCATTCATTCAGTTTCATTGACTTGGGCCGGCAGCCTTCAGCCGGCACACCTGTCTTCCGTCCCATGTGCGCGACGTAAAGCCAGAGTTACAGCAAGGCTTCGGATCAATGGGAAGCCGGCTATCTGGCAGGTATGTGAGATGCGAATGTCAGCTTCAAAAGCATGTCACTGCGCGCAGAGCGCTTTGACTCCACGGAGTTTTAAAACTCGAACGCCTGTAGGTTCAAAGTTTTTGACATTGCGCGTCACCAGCGTCAGTCTGTGACAGACACAGGCGGCGCGGTGGCGGGACCTGCAGCGCTGTGTTGAAGGCCTTCAAAGTCGCCTGAAAACTGGCGTCATCCCACCCACCGCCGCGCATTGCGCCAGATGTCCATCCACGGACTTAGCTCGTCCTGATTCCCCGACGTCCAGCTCATCTGGATATTGCGAAAGACGCGCTCGGGGTGCGGCATCATCGCGGTGAAGCGGCCATCCGCCGTGGTCACTGCCGTCAGGCCGCCGGCGCTGCCGTTCGGGTTGGCCGGATAGGCATCTGTCGGCTGGCCGTGGTTGTCGGTGAAGCGCATCGCAGCGATGACTTTCGACGCATCACCGCGGCGGCCAAAGTTGGCATAACCCTCGCCGTGCGCGACTGCAATCGGCAAACGGCTGCCGGCCATGCCTTGCAGAAACAAACTCGGTGATGTCAGCACTTCGACCATGCTCAGGCGCGCTTCAAAGCGTTCGCTCCGGTTGGTGGTGAAGCGCGGCCAGGCTTCGGCGCCGGGGATGATGTCGGCCAGTTCGGCAAACATCTGGCAGCCGTTGCAGACGCCGAGCGCAAATGTGTCGGGGCGCGCGAAGAAGGCCTTGAATTGATCCGACAAAGCGGGGTTGAAAGTGATCGAGCGCGCCCAGCCGATGCCGGCGCCCAGCGTGTCGCCGTAGCTGAAACCGCCGCAAGCCACCACGCCCTTGAAGTCGGCCAGATTGGCGCGGCCGCTTTGCAAGTCAGTCATGTGGACATCGCAGGCGTCGAAGCCGGCGAGCGTGAAGGCATAGGCCATTTCGACATGGGAATTGACACCCTGCTCGCGCAGGATGGCAACGCGCGGGCTCGATAAATTCAAAGCCGGGGAGCCCTCACCCCTGCCCTCTCCCAGAGGGAGAGGGAGTAAAGCGGTATTGCTCCCTCGCCCCTTTGGGGAGAGGGTTGGGGTGAGGGGTTGCGCCAGGACCACATGCAAACCCGGATCGCTAGCGTCACCGCGAGACGCATGCTCGGCGTCCGCGCCGCCCGGGTTGTCGCGCTGCTGGCAGATCTTCCAGCTCACCGCGTCCCAGACCTGATGCAGGTCCTGCAGCGGTGCCTTGAACACGGCTTTGGTGTCACGCCAGACCTGCACTTCGCCCTTGCCCACATCGAGCGACGCATGCGGCGGCCGCGTCTTGCCGATGAAGTGGCTGAACTTCGACAGGCCGTGCTCGCGCAGCGTCTGTATCACTTCATTGCGCACGTCGGTGCGCACCTGAATCACCGCGCCCAGCTCTTCGTTGAACAGCGCTTTGAGCGTCAACTCATCGCGCCGCACGCTGACCTGGCCAGCCCAGTTTTTGCTGTCGCCGACTTCCATGCGGCTGTCCGAAATGCCGTCACCTTCGACCAGCAGCATGTCGATGTTCAGCGACACACCGACGTGTCCGGCGAAGGCCATCTCGCACACGCACGCAAACAGGCCGCCGTCGCTGCGGTCGTGATAGGCCATTAACTGCCCCTGCGCGCGCAGCTGGTTGATAGCGTTGACCAGATTGACCAGGTCTTTCGGGTCATCCAGATCAGGCACGTCGCCGCCCTCAAGCGCCAGCGTCTGCGCCAGGATGGAGCCGCCCATCCGTTTTTGGCCCTTGCCCAGGTCGATCAGGATTAGCGTCGTATCGGCTTCTTTGGCATTGAGCTGCGGCGTCAGCATACCGCGCACGTCGGCCAGCGTGGCAAAAGCGCTGACGATCAGCGACACCGGCGAGGTGACTTTTTTAGCCGTGTCGCCATCACTCCACGTTGTACGCATCGACAGCGAATCCTTGCCGACCGGAATCGACACGCCGAGCGCCGGGCACAGTTCCATGCCGACGGCTTTCACGGTTTCATACAGCGCGGCGTCCTGTCCCGGCTCGCCACAGGCGGCCATCCAGTTGGCCGACAGCTTGACGCGCGGCAATTCGATTGGCGCGGACAGCAGGTTGGTGATCGCCTCGGCCACCGCCATGCGGCCGGATGCGGCCGCGTTGGTCACGGCCAGCGGCGTGCGCTCACCCATGCTCATCGCCTCGCCGGCAAAGCCCTGGTAGTCAGCCAGCGTCACCGCGCAATCAGCCACCGGCACCTGCCACGGCCCAACCATCTGGTCGCGGTGCGTCAGGCCGCCGACGGTGCGGTCGCCGATGGTGATCAGGAAGCGTTTGGAGGCGACTGTCGGGTGGCTCAGGATGTCGATGCAGGCTTTTTGCAGATCAATACCAGTGAAATCGAGCGGCCTGATTTCTGTTGCCACGCTTTTTACGTCGCGGCGCATTTTGGGTGGTTTACCGAGCAGGACGTTCATCGGCATATCGACCGGTGACTCAGAGCCCTGATCGAAAAGAACCAGCTGCCGCTCCTCCGTCGCCACACCAATCACCGCAAACGGACACCGCTCACGCTCGCAAAATTCTGTGAACTGCGCCAGCGACGACGGCGCAATCGCCAGCACATAGCGCTCCTGACTTTCATTGCTCCAGATTTCTTTCGGCGACAGGCCGCTTTCTTCCAGCGGCACCGCGCGCAGGGCAAAAGCGGCGCCGCGCCCGGCGTCATTGACCAGTTCGGGGAAGGCGTTGGACAAGCCCCCTGCCCCTACGTCGTGAATCGCCAGAATCGGATTCGCCAGGCCCAGCTGCGCGCACTGATTGATGACCTCCTGCGCGCGGCGCTCGATCTCGGGGTTGCCACGCTGCACCGAGTCAAAATCGAGCTGCGCTGCATTCGCGCCCGCCGCCATCGAACTGGCCGCACTGCCGCCCATGCCGATGCGCATGCCTGGCCCGCCGAGCTGGATCAGCAGCGTGCCGGCCGGAAACTCAATCTTTTTCGTCAGCGCCGCGTCAATCGTGCCCAGGCCGCCGGCAATCATGATCGGCTTGTGATAACCCCAGCGCTGGCCGCCTACGGTCTGCTCGTACTCGCGGAAATAACCCGCCAGATTCGGCCGGCCAAACTCATTGTTGAAGGCAGCGCCACCTAGCGGGCCTTCCGTCATGATCTGCAGCGCGCTGGCGATATGGTCGGGCTTGCCGTAGTCGTCGTATTCGGTATTGAACAGTTTTGAGACCGTAAAACCGGTCAGGCCGGCCTTGGGTCTGGAGCCCCGGCCAGTCGCGCCCTCATCCCGAATCTCGCCGCCCGCGCCGGTGGCGGCACCGGGGAACGGCGAGATTGCCGTCGGGTGGTTGTGGGTCTCGACTTTCATCAATACATGCATCAGCACGTCATCCGAGGCGCTATATTTTTGATAGCTGCTTGCGCACGTTTTACCTGGGCTAGAGGCCGATTTGTCATCCAACTTAGCCTCGGGACGTGCATGAAAGCGCTGAATCTCGGCGCCTTCCATGATGGACGAATTGTCCGAATACGCCACCACCGTGTGCTGCGGATTCAGCTTTTCGGTGTTGCGGATCATGCCGAACAAACTGATGCCCTGCGGCACACCGTCAATCGTGAAGTCGGCGTTGAAAATCTTGTGTCGGCAGTGCTCGCTGTTGGCTTGCGCGAACATCATCAGCTCGACATCGGTCGGGTTGCGATTGAGTTGCGTGAAGGCGTTGACCAGGTAGTCGATTTCATCCGCCGCCAGGGCCAGGCCGAATTCGGTGTTGGCTTTTTCCAGCGCTGTCTTGCCGCCGTGCAGCATATCGATGGTTTGCAGCGGCGCGCCCTGCAGCTCGGTGAACAGCCCGGCTGCGTGCGTGCGATCAGCCATCACGCTTTCAGTCATGCGGTCATGCAGCAGCGCGGCGATGTGCCCGCGCTGATCTTCTGTCAGGGCAGCTTTGCTGAACAGGCCTGACTTCAACACCACGCTGTATTCAGTGATGCGCTCGATGCGCTTGACCGCCAGGCCGCAGTTGTGCGCGATGTCGGTGGCCTTTGACGCCCAGGGCGACACGGTGCCGAAGCGCGGCGACACGATGAACTGCACCGCGCCTGCCGGGCTGGCGCTGCCGCAGGGTTCGCCGTAGGTCAGCAACGCTTTTAGCTGCTGCATCACCTCATGCGTCGGCGTTTCGCCAGTTGCCACCAGATGCACAAAGCGCGCGCTGATGCCGGAAATCCGGCCCTCAATGGCCTGCAGACGGGGTAACAGCTGTTGTGCGCGGAAGTCGCTGAGGGCGTTGATACCGTGGGCTTCGCCCTCAAAAGTCGTCAGGTGAAGCGTCACGGGGTCGGGTGCCTTGTGGTGAGGGGCTGGCAGCAAGAGGGCCGGCACGATGATGGAAACACCCTGCAGGGTGTTGTTTTGCAGGGGAATGCCGATTAATTTTAGCAGTGCGCGTTGAGTGTTCTCCTCTTTGCAGCGCACCCACTTCCGTGCATCCTGCGAGCAATCTCGGTGCCCGGCAATGGCATGCCCGCAGTGGGATAATTCGGCTATGAGTACTACTTACAAAGACGCCGCAGGCATCGCAGGCATGCGCGTGGCGGGCAAGCTGGCGGCCGAAGTGCTGGACTACCTGACCGATTGGGTCAAACCCGGCTCCACCACCAACGAGCTCGACCGGCTTGCCCACGACTACATGACGCAGGTACAGGGCACGATTCCGGCCACGCTGGGCTACCAGCCGGCGGGTTACAGCGCCTATCCGAAATCGCTCTGCACATCCATCAATCACCAGGTCTGTCACGGCATACCGAACAACAAGCCGCTCAAAAAAGGCGACATCGTCAATATCGACGTCACCGTGATCAAGGACGGCTGGCACGGCGACACCAGCCGCATGTACCTGGTCGGCGAAACCTCAATCGCTGCGAAGCGGCTCTGCAGCGTCACCTATGAGGCCATGTGGCACGGCATCATGCGCGTCAAGCCCGGTGCGCGGCTCGGTGACGTCGGCTTCGCGATTCAGACCTTCGCCGAAAAGCAGGGCTTTTCCATCGTGCGCGAATTTTGCGGTCACGGCGTGGGCCAAAAATTTCATGAAGACCCGCAGGTGCTGCACTACGGCCGGCCCGGCACGCTCGAAGAGTTGAAGCCCGGCATGACCTTCACCATCGAGCCAATGATCAATGCCGGCAAGCGCGACATCAAGGATGGCCCCGAAAAAGACGGCTGGAGCATCGTGACGCGCGACCATTCGCTGTCAGCCCAGTGGGAGCACACGGTACTGGTGACAGAGACCGGCTACGAAGTGCTGACGCTGTCGGCCGGCAGCCCGGCTGTGCCGGCGTTCGTCACGGCTGTTGACGGCGCGGCGGCACGGGTAGCCGTCAGCGCCTGAGCGCAGCGCAGCCGCAGCTCGCAGACTTCGCCCTCAATGACCGAACTCGCCCAGGTGCGTGAGCAATACCGCGCCGGTAAAACCGCGCTGTTCGCCTCGCTCGCCAGCAGTGGCGCATCGACGCGGGGAATAAAGGATCTGCTGCAAAAACTGGCGCGGCACACCGATGCCACGCTGCATCTGCTGTGGCAGCAAGCAGGGTTTCCGCTCGATGCGTGCCTCGTCGCGGCAGGCGGCTACGGGCGCGGCGAGCTGTTTCCGCATTCCGATGTCGATGTGCTGCTGCTGCTTCCCGACGATTCAGATGCCGAAACCGATCCTGACCTGAAAGCCCGTGTCGAACAATTTATCGGCAGTTGCTGGGACAGCGGGCTGGAGATCGGCTCCAGCGTGCGCACCACCACGCATTGCGTCGAAGAAGTCGCCAAGGATGTGACGGTGCAAACCTCGCTGCTGGAAGCGCGGCTGGTGGCCGGATCGAAAAAGAACTTTGTCCGCCTGCAGAAAAAGCTCGCGGCGGTACTCGACGCGAACGCCTTTTACATCGCCAAAACACTCGAGCTGCGCCAGCGCCACAACAAGTTTGAAAATACGCCGTATTCGCTGGAGCCGAACTGCAAGGAGTCCCCCGGCGGCCTGCGTGACTTGCAGGTTGTGCTGTGGATTGCCCGCGCCGCCGGGCTGGGTAAATCGTGGGACGAGCTGGCGCGAAGCGGCATGGCGACCGCGTTTGAAGTGCGGCAGATCAAGGCCAACGAAGCGCTGCTCAATCTGATTCGGGCACGGCTGCATTTGATCTCTGGACGGCGCGAAGACCGGCTGGTTTTTGATCTTCAAACCGCCGTTGCTGAATCTTTTGGCTATGGTGGAGACGCGTTTCGCCAACGGGCCGACCCTAGGCGAAACAGCCCCCTCGGGAGGCAGGGAGGACACGCCAGCGCCGAGCGTGGGGGCCTCGTGAGGTCCAGCGAAGCGCTGATGAAGCGCTATTACTGGGCCGCCAAGGCGGTCACGCAGCTCAACCAGATTTTGCTGCTCAACATTGAAGAGCGACTGAACCCCGCTACCCACCCGCCGCAACCCATCAACGAACGGTTTGCCGACAAGGCCGGCATGCTGGAAGTCGCCAGCGACGATTTGTACGTGCGCGAGCCGCATGCAATTCTCGAAACCTTTCTGGTTTATGAGACCACCGTCGGCATCAAGGGTTTGTCAGCGCGAACCCTGCGTGCGCTGTACAACGCGCGCGGCGTGATGAACAGCAAGTTTCGCAGCGACCCGGTCAACCGTGACACCTTCAGGCGCATCCTGCAGCAGCCCGAAGGCATCACGCACGCGATGCGGCTGATGAACCAGACTTCGGTGCTGGGGCGCTATTTGTGGGTGTTCCGCAAGATCGTCGGGCAGATGCAGCACGACCTGTTTCACGTCTACACGGTTGACCAGCACATCTTGATGGTGCTGCGCAATGTGCGGCGCTTTTTCATGGCCGAGCATTCGCATGAATACCCCATGCTTTCGCAACTTGCAGCGGGCTGGGACAAGCCGTGGATTTTGTATATCGCCGCTCTCTTCCACGATATTGCCAAAGGTCGTGGCGGCGACCATTCCGAACTCGGCTGCGCGGACGTGCGCGTTTTTTGCCGCCAGCACGGCATTGCAATTGAAGATTCGCGACTGATCGAGTTTCTGGTCGGCGAGCACCTCAGCATGAGCCGCATCGCGCAGAAAGAAGACCTGAGCAACCCCAACGTGATTGCCGCATTTGCCCAACGCGTTGGCAACGAACGCAATTTGACGGCGCTGTACCTGCTCACCGTGGCCGACATTCGCGGCACCAGCCCGAAGGTGTGGAACGGCTGGAAAGGCAAGCTGCTGGAAGATTTGTACCGCTACACGCTGCGCGTTCTTGGCGGTCGCGCACCTGACGCGGGCGCTGAAGTGGAAGCACGCAAGCGCGAGGCATTGACCCTGCTCGCGCTGCATGCCGAGCCGTATCAGGCGCACAAGGCGCTGTGGGAATCGCTCGACGTGAGCTATTTCATGCGCCACGACGCGTTTGACATTGCCTGGCATGCGCGGCAGTTGTCGCGTCACGTCGGCAAAGCCAAAACCAGAACCATTGTTCGCGCACGTCGCTCGTCGGCTGGCGAAGGCATGCAGGTGCTGGTCTACACGGCCGATGCACCCGATTTGTTCGCCCGCATCTGCGGCTATTTTGACCAGGCCGGTTTCAGCATTCTGGATGCCAAGATACACACCGCCCGCAACGGCTACGCGCTCGACACCTTTCAGGTCGTCCATCCTGATTTGCAGGAACACTACCGCGAACTGGCTTCCATGGTCGAAGCCGATCTGACCCGCACCATCGAAAACCCTGGCCCGCTGCCCGCGCCCGGCAAGGGCCGAGTGTCACGCCGCGTCAAGAGCTTCCCGGTTGCGCCCCGCGTTGATTTGCGCCCCGACGAAAAAGCCCAGCGCTGGCTGCTCACCGTATCGGCCAGCGACCGCACCGGCCTGCTCTACCTGATCGCCCGTGTGCTGGCCCGCCACCGCATCAACCTGCAA
>JANLYY010000024.1:0-15128 GCA_031365885.1 Polaromonas sp.
CAGCGATCACCGTCGCGCCGAGAACAATTCAATACCCAGTTCCAATACGCCTTCGCCACGCCCCAAACAAAAACCGAAAATATCTATGGCAATCAAAGCCACCATCTATAAAGCCCAGATCCAGCTCACGGACATGGATCGCAGCGTCTACGCCGACCACAACGTGATCATTGCACGCCACCCGTCCGAGGCAGATGAACGCATGATGATCCGCCTGCTGGCGTTCGCGCTCTATGTGCCGGCGGATGACAAGAAAGGCACCCTCGAATTTGCCAAGGACCTGTGGGATGTAGACGAGCCCGCGCTCTGGCACAAGGATTACACCGAACAAATCCTGCACTGGATCGATGTCGGCCAGCCCGACGAGAAGCGCCTGATGCGTGCCGCTGGCAAGGCTGAACGCGTCACCGTGCTGAGCTTTGCCAACAGCACACCGGTGTGGTGGAAGGCGATTGAAAGCAAACTCAGGCGCGCCAGCAATTTGGTGGTGTGGCAGATTGAGGCGACGCAAAGCCAGGCACTGTCCAAACTCGCAGAGCGCAGCATGCAGCTGCAGGTGACCGTGCAAGACGGCACGGTGTGGATGAGCACGGCGCTGGGCTCGGTGGAGATCACGCCTCGGCGCTTGACGGTCGGTAGTTAAGTCAGCCGGCCAACATGCCGCTGCTGTGGCCCCAAATTCAGGACTGCCCAGAATTGACGAAGGCCGGTTCTTTGGCCTGCTCAATCAATTTCTGCAATTCCTCCAGCGTCACACTCGACAAGCTGGTGACTACCAGATCCGCAGCGCTGAAATCCTGCCCTGCCGCCGTCTCACCCGGTGTGGCGACGGTGCAAATTCCTGCTGCTTTGGCGGCTTCAACACCAAAAGGCGTGTCTTCAATCGCTACCACGTCCGACGCTTTAAGACCCAGTTCGTCCAGGCATTCCGAATAGCCTTTCGCCGGAGTCCGGGCGGCGTCTGCTCCCTCCAGGGTCATCGTCGTGGCCAAATCCTTCAACGGCAGCTGCTTGGCCAACGCCTTGGTCAGCGCCTTGACGCTTTCAGTGCTTGAAGGTGCGCACCACGCAAGCTTCACATCGGCCGCTATGCAGGCATCCATCAGTTCCTTCACGCCGGGGCGCGGGCTCAGTTTGCTTTGCCCAATGAGTTCGACCAAACCCACCTTCTTGGCTGCATGCAGCTTGTCGATGGTCTTGTCGTCAACATCGGCACGGGCTGGCACCGAATCCCGGAAAGCGCGGATACGCGCCTTGCCGCCATCCGTTTTCAGAAACTCCTTGTACGCGATGGCTGACCACTTCCAGTCAAGTCCGGCCTGCTTGAAGGCGGCGTTGAAGGCCTGGCGCTCCAGATCAGCGACTTCGGCGATGCTGCCAATAGCACCAAAAATAACAGCTTTGAGTTGGGACATGGGTAAATCCTTTTTTGTCGTTCAATGAGGGGGGGATGACAGCGCGAGCCTGGCAATGTGGGGCGCCAGGCATTTCACGCGAATCACAGTGGATGACGGCAACGGGCGCAAGCCCCGACTGCACCTCGCAGTTCAAGTCTCATGCCACCTCAGTTGCTTCAGGGTAGGCACCATGCGTTCATGCTCACCCTCACCTGCGCACATGCCTGTAGGTCAATGGCGCACATTAGCTGGTGCCGCAGCGGCCCGACTTTGCTGCAGATGCACTCACCACGTGTCACGCGCTTGGTCAACCGTCAACACAGAAAATTTCTGATGCTACGGTTTTAATAGCTGCTTACGCAAGTTTTACGAGGGCTACCGGCCGATTTGATCGATAAAAAGCATCGCTCAAGCCTTTTTTTCGGCCTCGGCCTCTTGCAGGCTGCGCCACATCACCTTGCCCGACCCGCTCTTGGGCAAGGCATCGACAAACTGCACCACGCGCGGGTATTTGTAAGCAGCCATGTTGTCCTTGCACCAGCTGATGATGTCGTCCTCGGACGTGTTGCCTTTGGCTGCCGCGCGCAGCACAACCACCGCCTTCACCGACTCGCCGCGGTACGCGTCCTGCGTTGAAATAATGCAGGCCTCCTGAATTGCCGGGTGTTTGAACATCAGCATTTCTACTTCAGCCGGCCAGACCTTGAAGCCTGACGCGTTGATCATGCGTTTGAGGCGGTCGGTCATGAAAAAGTAGCCGTCTTCATCGACCCGGCCCAGGTCGCCGGAACGGAAAAAGCGTTTGCCGTCGCGCTCGAAAAATGCGGCTGCCGTGGCTTCGGGTCGCTTCCAGTAGCCGGAAAAATTCTGCGGCCCGCACATCACGATTTCACCCTGCTCGCCCTGCGGCATTTCTTCCAGTGTCAACGGATCAACCACCCGTGCATCCACATTGATGAAGGGCACGCCCAGGCACTGCTGCTTGGTCGCATCCGGCGGGTTGCTGTGCGATGGCGCAGCGGTTTCGGTCAGGCCGAAGCCCTCGGCAAAACGCAGGCCGTATTGCTCCCACAGCCGCTGTGCCACCGCCTGCGGCATGGCCGCACCGCCACCGCCGATATAGACCAGGCTGCTGACATCAAAGCTCGCGAAATTCGGGCTGGCCAGCAGATCAATCACCATCGTCGGAATGTTGGTCCAGTGCGTCACGCGCCAGCGCGAGATCAAATGCCCGGCCAGTTCGCGGTCCCAACGCGGCATCACCACCAGCGTCGAGCCGCCAAAAATCGACGCATGCATCACCGACACCATGCCGGTGATATGAAACATCGGCACCACCGACAGCACGACGTTTTCGCTCGTGCTGTTGCCCCAATAGCAGGTGGAAACCGCGTTGTGCATGATGCTGGCGTGCGTGTGCATGCAGCCCTTGGGCAGGCCGGTGGTGCCGCTGGTGTAGGGCAGCACAGCAAGGTCTTTTGGCGTGGCTGTGTGCGCGGGAACGTCATCGGCACCCCCACCCACACCGGCGAGTGCATCGGCCCAGCGCATCACCTCGCCACCTTCCATCGACGGCAGCGCGTGCGCGGTGCCCAGCCATTCACGCCAGGCCTCAGGCACCGGGCTGGTTTCAAAATCAAACGCATCGCTGTAGTGCGACACGATCAGGTGCGACAGGCGCTGCGCGGGCTCCAGCTGCGAATTAGCTTTCGCCAGTTCACCGGCCAGGTCAGCCGCCGTGATGGCGACTTTCGCGTCCGGGTCAACGATGTAGTGCTTCAATTCTTCCGCCCGGTTCATCGGGTTGACCGGCACCACCACCGCGTTGGCCCGCAAAATGGCAAAGTGCGCGATGACCCATTGCGGGCAGTTCTGCATGTTCAGCACCACGCGGTCGCCGCTGCGAACGCCGAGGCTGTAGAGCGTGGCGGACAGCCGCTCGGCCTGCTGCATCAGCTGGTAATACGTCAGCACCCGGTCAAAAAACACGATCGCCGGCTTGTCGGGGTAGCGCAGTGCGCTGACGGCCAGGTTGTGCCAGAGCGACGTGGCCGGCGGTGTGATGCTGCGCGGCAGGCGCTTGGGCCAGAAGGCGAAATGGGGCGGCGTGGTGTTGCCGGAAGGAACAGGGTGATAGGGCAAGGCTGACAAATTCGGGCTCCTGAAAATGCATGGACAGACGCCAGCCTAACCGCAGTTGGCGCGGCCTGCATCGGGGAAGCTCCCGGCCCAATTGCATCGGGCGTTCGGGGCACGGCAAGCGCACGCAAGTTCCAGCATACTTGACCACTGATGCGCTGCGTCTGCGCATTGCCACAAGGAGCCCCCACTCATGCAAGCTATTATTTTTATAGCTGCTTGCGCACGTAAACAGGGGGCTACAGGTCTTTTCTGTTCTCACCAAGTGCCCTCAGGCCCTGCCCATGCCACCCATCCTCTATTTCTTCGCCCTGTGCAACCTGGTCATCGGCAGTGGCGCGTTTGTGCTTGGCGGAATTTTGCAGCCCATCAGCCAGTCGCTTGGCGTCAGCGTGGCTGTCGCTGGTCAGGCCATGACGGCGTATGCACTGGCCACCGCCGTGCTGGCGCCGCTGCTGATCATCTTCACCGCGCGGTGGTCGCGCAAACGCGCGGTGCAGCTTGCGTTACTGCTGTTCAGTGCGGGCTGCCTGGTCTGCGCGCTGGCGCCCAGCTTTGCCTGGCTGCTGCTTGGCCGCGTGCTGATGGGCGCCGGCGCGATGTTCACCGCCGCAGCATCGGCGCTGGCGGTGAGTCTGGTCGAACCAGCCCTGCGCGGGCGCGCGCTGTCGATCACCTTTCTGGGCATGAGCATCAGCTACGCCGTCGGCTTGCCGGTGGGTGCGTGGCTGGGCTTTGGGTACGGCTGGCGCGTGCCGGTGGGGCTGTCGGCGGGATTGAGCCTGGCGGCCTTGCTGGCGGCGACGTGGATTATTCCGTCGCACATGGCGGCCAGCGGCAACGGCTTTGCGGGCTTTGGCGCGGCGGCGCGGCAGCCGGCCGTAATGCGCGTGTGGGGCCGCACGTTGCTGTACTTCATCGCCATCTTCAGCGTGTTTGCGTATGTGGGGCCGGTGCTGCAGGCGCTGAACCCGTCGAGCGCCACGCAGCTGTCCATCACGCTGGCCGCGTTCGGTGCGGCAGGTGTGGCCGGTACGCTGGTCGGCGGCTGGGCCACTGACCGCTTTGGCGCGATTGCTACCAGCCGCACGCAACTGGCTGTGCTGGTCGCCATGATGGGCCTGCTGCCGCTGACCCGGGGCAACACGCCAGCGACGCTGGCCGCGCTGGTGGTGTGGGGCGTGGCCGGTTTCGGCCTGATGGCGCCGCAGCAAAGCCACCTTGCCAGCCTGTCGCCGGCGCAGGCGCCGCTGCTGCTCAGCCTCAATGGCTCGATGCTGTACATCGGTACGGCGCTGGGCACCATCATCAGCGGCTCGCTGCTCGGCAAGGTCGGATTTGCGCAGCTGAGCTGGGTCGGTGTGCCCTTCGGTTTGCTGGCGTTGCTGACGCTGGCGTTTGACCCGGCAAGCACCCCTTCGCGGCGCTAGGACATTTTTTACTCGCTACGCTTTTAATAGCTGTTTACGCACGTTTTACGTGGGCTTCAGCCCTGTTTATCCATTAATCAAGAGTCCAGGGACTCACACATGCCGCTTCGCCGGCAGTACACGCCCGGCCGGCAGCGGCAGCGCATCGGCCTGCTGGTGCAGCGCCTCAATGATGTGGCAATGCGTGTCTTGTCCGTCGCAGCGGTTACGCAACGCCTTCAGATTTTTTTCCAGCGCCGTCAGCTCTTTCAGGCGCGCCCGCACATGGTCGATGTGGCCGTCGAGCGCCAGCCGCGCGGTGGCGCAATCGGCCTTCACATTCAGGTCGAGTTCGAGCAGCGTTCGCACCTCATCGAGCGACATATCCAGCGCGCGACACAGGCGGATAAAACGCAGCTGGTGCACATCGGCGCTGCTGTAAAACCGATAGCCGTTGTCTGAGCGCCCTTTCGCTGCGATCAGCCCTTCTTTTTCATAGAAACGGATGTTGGCCGCGCTGACGCCGCTGAGCGCTGCGGCTTCGCTGATGCGGTGAATGACAGCTACCTGCTGGCTACTGCGTATTTGCAACTTGTTCATTTCCTTGCCCTAACCTTCCATGTCTAGTCAGTTTTTTCGTCAACAGTGCCTCAACGCAGCCAAAACTTGCAGGGCGAAATAAGTCACGATTTCGTCTTTAAAAATGCGCAGTTAGGGTCATACCCTGAGCACAAATACACAGAAACTCAAGTCGAAAAACGGCAATAAACACATTGTTGATCGGCCCGCTTTGAGAAAAAACGCGCACTTGATAGCATTCAAATGTGTTCTCTAACCGACCGGCTCTTCCGCTGTCGCGTACCAATCCAAAGCGTGAAAGTTTTTATGAAAATCGTTCTGCACTGCCAGCAGAAGGACGCGCTGATTTGCTACAAATTTGAAACCTTGACCCGATGAAACCACAAACCCCAGCCACCATCCTCATTGTTGAAGACGACCCAACTATCTGCCTGCTGCTCGACCAATGGCTGCGCGGCCATGGGTTCTCGACGCTGCTGGCGCACAACGGTGACGACGCACTGACACAAATGACCCGGCAACCGCCTGACCTGCTCTTGCTGGACGTGATGATGCCCGGTATGGACGGCTACGAGCTTGCAAAAATCCTCAAAACCAACCCGGCCACCGCACACATTCCGATCATCGTGCTGACAGGACTGTCAGATCGCAAAGCGCGCCTGGCCTGCCTTGCCGCCGGTGTGGAAGATTTTCTGCTGAAACCTGTCGACCTCGACGAACTGGCGCTGCGCGTGCGCAACTTGCTCCGCTTCAAGCAACTGAATGATTTTTTCCAGAACCAAAGCCGTTCGCTGGAAGAAAAGGTGCAGGCCAGCACGGCCGAGCTGCGTCAGCTGGCTGATCTGCGAGCCAGCGAGGCAGCCCAGCTGCTCGCCTCCAACCGCGATCTCGAAGCCTTTTCCTATTCGGTTTCGCACGACCTGCGCACCCCGCTTTCCACCATCGACGGCTTCAGCGCCCTGCTGGCCAGAGAATTCGGCGCTGCATCGTCTGACCTTTCTGGCGCTGCCAGCGAGCGTGCCACGCACTATGTATCGCGTATCCGCGCAGGCGTCACGCACATGGTCGGCCTGATCGATGCCATGCTGTTGATGGCCCAGACCACGCACGACCCCTTGCCCCGGAAAAGCGTGGACCTGAGCGTGATGGCGGGCGAAGTCATTGCGGGCCACCGCGAACGCGAACCCGGTAGGGCGGTGCAGCTACAAATTCAGCCCGACCTGATCACTTATGGCGATGCGTTTTTATTGCGTCAGGTGCTGGAAAACCTGATCGGCAACGCCTGGAAGTTCAGCGCCCAGGCGCCTGTAACGCAGATCGGCTTCATCCGGGAAATGGACGAGTACGGCGCGCAGGTCTACACGGTGCAAGACAACGGAGTGGGGTTCGACATGGCCGACTACGACGCGCTTTTTTGCGCCTTCAGTCGATTGCAGGGCAGCAAAGAATTTACCGGAACAGGCATCGGACTGGCCAATGTGCGCCGCATCATTGCAAGACACGGCGGCAGCGTATGGGCTGATTCGGCTCCGGGTCAGGGCGCCCGCTTTTCGTTCACCATCGGCCAAAAACAGCCTTTTAAGAAAGTGCCGCGCGACCCGGACGGAATGCCTCGCTGGCTTCAGATCAACGCGTCAACCTGAGCAGCGCGGCCGCCTGGTCAGCAGCAGGCGCGCGCGCCCGGCGCGGTTTGACCTTGCACTCGGCCGGGCCATTGAAAATAGCGGCTTGACCTTCAAGTGGGTTGATGGTTTCCAATCACGCCATTGCCATGGAAAAACTGAAAGGACAACGAATGCCAGCCCATTGCTGCACGAAAAACCATCGGTCATCGCACGCGGCCCGAGCCCGCCTTGGCGCAAGTTTTTGTGGCAAACAGCCAATCCAGATCTGGCCGTGGCAGCGGTGATTGCAGGCTCACATCCGTTCCTTTAAATTCTGAAAGACAAGCCATTGCCTACTGTTACCTACCCGCTGCTGGGCCTGCATTGCCAGGCCTGCGTCGCCCGCGTCGATGCAGTGCTCAAGCCTCTGGCCCAATCGGTCGCCGTCACGCTTGACCCGATGCAGGTCACGCTGATTAATCCGTCCGTCGGCCTCACGGCGCTGCAACAGGCGGTGGCAGACGCCGGAGACTTTTCCTTGATGCCAAATCAGGCTCAAGCCCAGGAAAAACGTGCGCAAGCAGCTATAAATACAGTAGCAGATACGACCGTTGCCCGATCCGGCGGCGCCGGCCTTGCCTCTGCGGCGACGCTTGGGGCTACCTTCAAAATCGCAGCGATGGACTGCAGCGTCGAAGAGTCCGAAATCCGGCGCGCGCTTGAACCGCTTGAGGGCATTCGTTCGCTCGGCTTTCAGCTCGGTGCCCGCACCTTGCGCATCGATGCACCGGATGACGTGGTGGCGTTGGCCGTCACGGCCATCGAAAAAGCGGGCTTTAAATCCGTCCCCCTGAGCACGCCCGGCACGCCGAAAACAGATTCAAAAAACCACGCCACAGACGCCGAGCATGACCACGCAAGCACTGAAGGCAGCTTCGGCGGCGGCATCGCTCGCCTCGCTGCTGCGCTGGTTTTCGCTATCGTGGCCGAAGGCATTTCTTTTCTGGCACCTGACGCGCTGGTCTGGAAAGGCGTCGGCATGGCTGTTGCGGCGCTGGCGATCTGGCTCGCCGGATTTGAGGTTTATGCCAAAGGCTTTACCGCGCTTTTTAAAGGCAAGCTGAACATCAATGCGCTGATGACGGTGGCCGTGACAGGCGCGTTCGCCATCGGCCAATGGCCAGAAGCCGCGATGGTGATGGCGCTTTACTCTATCGCCGAACTGATCGAAGCCAAGGCCGTTGACCGCGCACGCAACGCCATCAAGAGCCTGATGGCGCTGGCGCCCGAAACCGCGCATGTGCTGGCAACCGACGGCACCTGGGCCGACCAGCTGACCAGCCAAGTGGCGCTGAGCCAGACGGTACGCGTCAAGCCCGGCGAGCGCATTCCCCTGGACGGCCTGATCCTCAAAGGCAGCAGCGCCGTCAACCAGGCGCCGGTCACGGGTGAAAGCATTCCGGTCGACAAGGCCCCCGGTGACCTGCTGTTTGCCGGCACGATCAACGAAACCAGTGAACTCGAGTTCAGGGTCACCGCGCTGGCCAACGACAGCACGATTGCGCGCATCATCCACGCGGTCGAGCAGGCGCAGGGCTCTCGCGCGCCCACGCAGCGCTTTGTCGATCGTTTTGCGGCGGTCTATACCCCGTCTGTTTTTGTTGTCGCAATTTTGGTGGCAGTGCTGCCGCCTCTGCTTCTTGACTGGACCTGGCTGCAGGCGATTTACAAAGCGCTGGTGCTGCTGGTGATTGCCTGCCCGTGCGCGCTGATCATCTCTACGCCTGTCACCGTAGTGAGTGGCCTGGCCGCGAGCGCGCGCCGGGGCATTTTGATCAAGGGCGGCATCTACCTTGAAACCGCCAGAAAGCTCAAGGCCGTGGCGCTCGACAAAACCGGAACCATCACCGAAGGCAAGCCAAAGCTGGTGGACTGGTCAGCCGTGAACGGCGCCGACCCAGACCAGGCCAAAAGCCTGGCGGCCAGCATGGCCAGGCGCTCAGACCACCCCGTCTCCAAAGCCATTTTTGCAGGGCTGGAAGAGCCGGGCGATGAAGTCGATGCCTTCACCGCGTTGTCGGGTCGCGGCACACAGGGCACGGTGGCAGGCCAGTCATTGGTACTGGGCAACCACCGCCTGATAGAAGAACGCGGCCAGTGCAGCGATGCACTTGAACAAGCCTTGCGCGCCCAGGAAAAACTCGGCCGCACCGTGACGCTGCTGGCCGACGACCAAGGCGTGCTGGCGATGTTTTCCGTCGCTGACACCATCCGAAGCAGCTCGCGCGACGCGATTGCGCGCCTCAAGGCCATGGGCGTCACGCCGGTCATGTTGACCGGAGACAACGACGCCACCGCGCAGGCCCTGGCCTTGCAGGCGGGCATAGACGACGCCCGTGGCAACCTCCTGCCCGAAGACAAGCTGACGGCCATCCGCGACATGCAAAAACGCTACGGTGCCACCGGCATGACGGGCGACGGCATCAACGATGCGCCCGCGCTGGCGCAGGCCGATGTCGGCTTTGCCATGGGCGGCGCAGGCACCGATACCGCCATGGAGGCGGCCGATGTGGTCATCATGAATGACGACCTGGGGCGCATTGCCGAGACCATCGACTTGTCGAAAAAAACGCATGCGGTGCTGTGGCAAAACATCAGCCTGGCGCTGGGTATCAAGCTGGTCTTTTTTGTCTGGGCCGTGTTCGGCAGCGCGACCATGTGGATGGCGGTATTTGCCGACATGGGCGCCGCCTTGTTGGTGGTGGCCAATGGTTTGCGCCTGCTTAAATGGGGTAACAAGTCATGACCATGGCGCTGATGTCACTGATCGTATTCACCGCATTCATTACCTTCACCGCCTTGACGAATTTAAAACCGGGTCGCCGAAAAGATCAAAGCTCAATACGGCCCATAAACACTGGAATTCAATCATGACTACTCAAACCCATCTACTTTCAGGCCTGCATTGCGGCGCCTGCGTTGGACGCGTGACGCGCGCCTTGGAACCACTGGCCGAAAAGGTTGACGTCACGCTCAAGCCGATGCAGGTGACGCTGACCAATCCGACTGGCGACATCAACACGCTGCAAGCTGCCGTGGCCCAGGCGGGGGCCTATGTTTTGATGCCAAATCAGCCTGTAGCCCCCGAAATACGTGCGCAAGCAGCTACTAATTCAATAGCATCACAATCCTGGGACGGCGCTGCCGAAAGCCTCTCGTGGTTTGCCACCTACAGGCCGCTGCTGCTGATTGCCGCCTACATTCTGGGCGCCAGCGTGCTGGTGCAGGCCGGGCTGGGTACGGCGGTGGACATCTCGGCGATGCAGACCATGCGCTATTTCATGGCCGGCTTTTTCATCGTGTTTTCGTTCTTCAAGCTGCTCGACATTCCCGCGTTCGCGATGGCTTATTCGAGCTACGACCTGCTGGCCGCGCGCTGGCAGGGCTGGGGTTATGTGTATCCGTTTGTAGAGCTGGCGCTGGGTATGGCCTATCTGGTCAACTTCGACCCGCTGCTGACGAACTGGGTCACAGTCATCGTGATGGGCTTCTCGGCCATCGGCGTGATTCGCGCGGTGATGAACAAAACACGTATCCAGTGCGCGTGCCTGGGCACGGTATTCAAGCTGCCGATGAGCACGGTCACGATTGTTGAAGATGTCGGCATGGTGGCGATGGCCGGCTGGATGCTGCTGATGGTGGTTTGATTCATCCGATGCAGCAAATTCCATCCACGGGAACTTTTTAGCACTTTGACCTATCATTAACCGATGCGTATTTTTCTCTTCGCCCTCATGATCGCCTTGCTGCCGCTGCGCGGCTTTGCGGGTGATGTGATGGCGACTGAGATGGCGATCGTGATGGTCGGCCAAATGCAGGCGCACCGCGCTGACGCTATAGAAAATATAGCTGCTCACGCTGATCATGCGGGGGCTTCGGGGCATTTCGACGCTCATCATGAGGCTGCAGCGGCGCAAGAAGCTGCGATGACAGGCAATGCTTGCGCCGGTCACGTGGCGGCCGAACAGTGCCACTCGTCTGATAGCCATGGCGATACCCATGGGTCTTGCCAGGCCTGCCAGGCTTGTCACACTATTGCACTGTCTATGGCCTTCAATCCGGTGCAGCCGGTGTTCGCCTCGTCCACGCTGCCGCATCTGGCCGCAGCCCAATTCGCCAGTGCCGAAGCCGCACTCGGCCAAAAACCACCGATTTCCTGATCTTCAGGCCCGTACTGGGTCTGTACTTGCGTCGGGCGCCGCCTTTTCCCAGGCCGCGTCCCCGATTACTGCGTTTTTTTCAATCGCTCGCCAGTTATCAGGAGATTTTTGTGACTATTCGTTTTATTAACCGCCACCGCGCCAGGCTGGTTGCGCTGGCCATTGCAGCCTTGCCGCCTTTTCTGTTTCAAGTCGGAATGGCCGAGGCGCAGACCAGCAGCGTCGCTGCACCCCCCTCGTCGCCACCCATGTCGCCATCCGCCTTGCCGGCTTCGGCGATGGCCAAAAGTGTGCCTGCTCCCTACCGCTCGGCGCTAGAGGGCTACAAGCCCTACACCGACGAAAAAATCGTCGACTGGAAACAGGCCAACGACAGCACCGGCAAGATCGGCGGCTGGCGCGAATACGCCAAAGAAGCGCAGCAGCCCGACGCGGCCGATGCGGCCGATGCCAGCGCAAAGCCTGCGCCTGCAGGGAAGCCAGCGCCTGACGCCAGGCCAGTCAAACCGTGAAAGACACCACGATGAAAAAAATCTTTCGATTGAGCGCTGTGACCGCGGCCGCGCTGGTGCTGGCCGGTTGTGCGTCGGTCAATATCGACCAGACAGTACAGAACACCAATGAGACCAGCCAGGCTTTTACGCAGGGCAAGCTCGAACTCAGCCGCACGGCGCAGCAGCAGCAGGCCAGAGCAGCGCTGAGCGCTGATCTGCTGTCCCAACCACTGAGCATGGATGGTGCGGTGCAACTGGCCCTTGGCAACAGCCCTGCGGTGCAAACCCTGCTGGCGCAAAGCTGGGCCGACATGGCGCAGGCGAATCAAAGCGGTCGCATTGCCAACCCGCTTTTTACATTCGAGCGCATTCGCTTTGGCGACGAGCTGGAAATTGGCCGGCTGCTGTCGTTCGGCTTGCTTGATTTGCTGACGCTGCCCCGGCGCATCAGCATTGCACGCGACCAGGTCGCGCAGAGCCAGCTGCAGCTCACGTCCAGCGTGGTCGATCAGGTCACGCAGGTGCGGCAGGCCTGGGTGCGCGCGGTTTCGGCCCGGCAGTCGCTTGCATACGCGAACCAGGTCAATGCCTCTGCACAGGCCAGCGCCGAGCTGGCGCGCCGCATGCAGCAGGTCGGCAACTTCAACAAGCTGCAGCGGGCGCGGCAACAGGTTTTCTATGCCGATAGCGTGGCCCGACTGGCATCGAGCCAGCATGCCGCTACGGCCGCGCGTGAAGAGCTGACGCGCCTGCTGGGATTGACCGACGCGCAGGCCAGCCAGTTAAAGCTGCCAGAGCGCCTGCCTGATTTGCCGAAAGAGGCGCGGCAAAGCGCAGCCGTCAGCGCCACGGCGACCGAGCAGCGGCTGGATGTGCAGATGGCGCGCATGCAGCTTGACGTGGCAGGCAAGTCGCAGGGCTTGAATCTGATCACCAGCCTGGTCGATGTGGAGCTGGGCATCCGCCGCGACACGGTGTTTGACAACGCGGCAGGCACCAGCACGCCGCGCAAGGGTTACGAGCTGGGCATTCGCCTGCCGATTTTCGATTGGGGATCGGCCAAACGCGATGCAATGAATGCGCAGTCGCTGGCGGCGGCGAACCGCTACGAGGGCACGGTACGCGGCGCGTCTTCGCAACTGCGCGAAAGCTATTCGGCTTATCGCACGGCGTATGACGTGGCGCTGCATTACCGCGACGAAATCGTGCCACTGCGCAAAACCATGGCCGAAGAAAACCTGCTGCGCTACAACGGCATGCTGATTGGCGTGTTCGAACTGCTGGCCGACAACCGTGACCAGATCAGCAGCGTGATAGCCGCCATCAACGCCTACCAGCAGTTCTGGCTGGCCGATGCGGCACTTTCCGCGTCCATGACCGGCAAGCCCACCGCAGTGATGATGGCAGCGCCTTCGGGCGGTGGCGCCAGCGAAGCGGCTGGTCATTGACCGCCCGCACAACTCCAATAAAACCAACTTCATATGACCAACAGACGAAACTTTTTAACCGGTGCCGGTGCGATCACGACTGCTGTAGCGGCCGCCGCCGTGAGCCGCGTCGCCATGGCCGCGCTGCCCGAACCCGTGCTGCAAACCAAACCCGACACCATGCCGCCACTGGTGCCCGGCAGCGGCCGGCCGTACAACCCCGTCGTCACGCTCAATGGCTGGACGCTGCCCTGGCGCATGAACGCAGGCGTGAAAGAATTCCATCTGGTGGCCGAGCCCGTGGTGCGTGAAATGTCACCCGGCTTCAAGGCACATTTGTGGGGCTACAACGGCCAAAGCCCCGGCCCGACCATCGAGGTGGTGGAAGGCGACCGCGTGCGGATTTTCGTCACCAACAAGCTGCCCGAACACACCAGCGTTCACTGGCACGGCCAGCGCCTGCCCAACGGCATGGACGGCGTTTCGGGGCTGAACCAGCCTGCCATTCCGGTCGGCAAAACATTTGTCTATGAATTCGTGGCGCGCCGCCCGGGCACCTTCATGTACCACCCGCATGCCGACGAAATGACTCAGATGGCGATGGGCATGATGGGCTTCTGGATCACGCACCCGAAAGCAAAGCATCCTTTGATCGATGAGGTAGACCGCGACTTCGTGTTTTTGCTCAACGCCTACGACATTGACCCTGGCGCCTACACGCCGAAGATCATGACCATGCTTGACTTCAATCTGTGGAGCTGGAACAGCCGCGTCTTTCCCGGCATCGACCCGCTGGTGGTCCGCAAGAACGACAAGGTGCGCATCCGCATCGGCAACCTGACCATGACCAATCACCCGATTCACCTGCACGGGCACGAGTTTCTGGTCACCGGCACCGACGGCGGCCCGACGCCCAAATCAACGCGCTGGCATGAGGTCACCACCGATGTGGCGGTAGGCCAGATGCGCCAGATCGAATTTCTGGCTGACGAAGAGGGTGACTGGGCCTTTCATTGCCACAAGAGCCACCACACCATGAACGCGATGGGCCACGACGTGCCGACGCTGATTGGGGTTGACCATCGCAAGGTGGTGCGCGACATCACCAATGTGATTCCCGACTACATGGTGATGGGCGAACGCGGCATGGCCGACATGGCCGAGATGGACATGCCGCTGCCCGACAACACCGCGAAGATGATGACCGGCGAAGGCCCCTTCGGCTCGGTCGAGATGGGCGGCATGTTCAGCATGGTCAAGGTTCGCAAAGACCAGAAAGCCGGCGACTACAAAGACCCGGGTTGGTACAAACACCCCACCGGTACGGTAGCCTACGAATGGACGGGCTCACTGCCGAACCCGGCCCGGTTTTCATCGGAAGGCGGTCAGACCATGAAGGCGCAGAACATGCCGGCGAAGGAAGTCGAAGTGCAGATTCGCAAGCCTGTCACGGACGGCATGAGCAACATGAAGCATTAACAATCCTCATGCAGCATGAATCACATCCCGCAAATGGGAATTACCCAAAAATTTTGAATGCTAGTATTTTCATAGCTATCTGCGCACGTAATACCTGGGCTACAGGCATTTTTATATATGGAAAGGTGTTTTTTCAAGCGTAAACGCAGCGTAATTTTTTTCCCGGACCGGTGGCTGGTGCCGCCACTGGTCATTTTCAACACTCTCTTTAGAAAAGGGTATTCCATGAAAATCCGCAGCATCCTGATCGCCCTTCCGGGTGTCTTTCTCGCCCTCTCGGCGCTGGCCACTGGTAGCCACAGCGGAGGTCATGGCGAAGCTGCCATCGGCACGCCTGGCGTCGCCGCCAACGTCACGCGCACCGTCGTCGTCGACATGAA
>JANLYY010000067.1:0-10590 GCA_031365885.1 Polaromonas sp.
TCCGCCTTAGCATGTTGCGGTTCATCCAGTCAGCACTGGACAGCAGCAGGGTTTCATCGTCAGCACAGCGAAAGTAAAACACGCGGGAATGCTCCAAAAAACGCCCGATGACTGAGCGGACGCGGATATTGTCCGTCACGCCAGGCACCTGTGCCGGCAGCATGCAAGCACCGCGCACGATCAGGTCAATCTTGACCCCGCGCTGACCTGCCCTGACCAGTGCAAAAATCAGCGCCTCGTCAGTCAGCGCATTCATTTTGGCCACGATACGAGTGTCTTTTCCGACCAGCGCGGCTTCCCCCAATAAATCAATTTTTTCGATCAGCTTGCGCTGCAACTGAAAGGGTGCCAGCCAGAGGTTATTTAATTTCGGCAATCGGCTCTGGCTGGCTATATGCACAAATACGTGATCCATGTCAGCGGTCAGCTTCGGCTCTGCAGTGAGGTAGCTGATGTCGGTGTAAAGCCGTGCCGTGCGCAGGTTGTAGTTACCGGTTGACAGGTGGCCATAGCGACGTAAAACCTTGCCTTCACGACGGGTCACCAGCAGCATTTTGGCGTGAGTTTTCAGCCCTACCACGCCATAAACCACCTGCGCACCCACCGACTCCAGCATCTCCGCCCAATTGATGTTGGCCTCTTCGTCAAAGCGGGCCTTTAGTTCCACAACGACGGTGACTTCCTTGCCACGCCGAACCGCTTCACGCAGCAAACCCATCAGCTCCGAATCGGCGCCGGTGCGGTAAATAGTCTGCTTGATTGCCAGCACGTAAGGGTCGTTGACTGCCTCGCGCAAAAATTCCAGCACGCCGTCAAAGCTTTCAAAAGGTTGATGAATAGAAACATCACCGACCTTCAAGCGCTCAAAGAACGACTGCCCCGCCTGCAACTGCAGCGGATAGCACGGCGTGTAGCGCGGAAACAGCAACTCAGGCTTGTCAATCAGGTCCACCAACTGTGTCAGGCGCACCAGGTTGACGGGCCCATGCACGCGGTACAGCGCGAGTTCAGGCAGATTGAACTGGGTCAGTAAAAAACTGGATAGATAAGCGGAGCACCCCGCAGACACTTCCACACGAACCGCCTGACCGTAGTGGCGCTGTTCCAGCCCTTGCCGCAGGGCCGTACGAAGATTTTTGACATCGTCTTCATCGACCGCGAGGTCAGAATGTCGCGTTACCCGAAATTGCGAGAACTGGCCGACCTCGCGGCCCGGAAACAGATCATGCAAATGCGCCCGGATCACGCTCGACAAAGATACAAACAGCAGACCTTTTTGGCTCAGCCGCGCAGGCATGGCAATGAATCTCGGCAGGACTCGTGGCACCTTGACAATGGCGATTTCGTTGGCGCGGCCGAAGGCATCCAGCCCGCCCAGCCGCACGATGAAGTTCAGTGACTTGTTTGCCACCTGCGGGAATGGATGCGACGGGTCAAGCCCGACCGGCACCAGTAGCGGACGCACCTGCGCCTCAAAGTAGTTTTTTACCCAGCGCCCCTGTTCCGCGTTGCGCTCACCGTGAGACAACAAGCGAATGCCGCGGCGCCCGAATTCGGGTAACAGTTCGTCGTTGTAAAGGGTGTATTGACGCGCCACCATGTCATGTGCCAGGGCCGAAAGATCAGAGAAAGACTGGGTCGTGTAAATCCCTTTCTGGTCGCCAGCCAGCCCGGCCGTCAGGTGGGGCGCCGCCCTCACCTCAAAGAATTCGTCGAGGTTGGACGACACGATGCACAGGTAGCGCAGGCGTTCGAGCAGCGGCACATCCGGGCGCTTTGCCCAGTCCAATACCCGCTCATTGAACGCAAGAATGCTGTGGTCGCGGTCAAGAAATTCGAACGCCTTGCCAACATCAGGTGTTGACGGATTCAATGAAGACCTCGGCGAGAAAGAAGACAGTTCGGGCATCAAGGCTTTTTTCTAGTTGAGAAAGTACGCGTTGATAAATGCCCTTGGTGGCCCCTGGTACGAGGCCGGACAGAATCAGCCGAAAGTGCCGAGTCAGTTTATGACAAAGGCGTGACAGCGCCCTGGACCGATACAGAACCCGTGGTTGCGCCCGTGGCATGGCCTCCCGGCCTGGCAGGCACCAGGTAGTCTTCAAACATCTGCGCGGCGTGTGTCCAGCTGAAGTCAAGGGCGCGCAGCCGCGCCTCATGTCGAGGCAATGCCAGCGCGCTGTAGCAGGCCGCCTGAAGATCTGTATTCATGACACCGCCATGGCAGCTCCCGTCAGGCTTGCCAAGTACTTCCAGCGGGCCATCGACCGGGTACGCCGCAACCGGCGTGCCGCTAGCCATCGACTCCAGCATAACCAGGCCGAAAGTCTCGGATCGGCTAGGAAAAACGAACACATCGGCTGCCGCATAGACCTTCGCCAGCTCGGTACGCGGCAACACGCCCATCCAGCGAATCTGCGGGTATCTTTCCTTAAGCGCAGGCTCCAGCGGCCCGACGCCGCAAACCACTTTGGTGCCTGGTATGTCCAGTTTCAAAAAGGCTTCGATATTTTTTTCGTACGAAACGCGCCCCACAAATAGCGATACCGGTCGCATCAGCGTTCCCATCGGCGGGTACAGCCGGGCTTGTGGCTGAAACGAAAACAATTGCGTATCCACCCCGTGCGTCCAGCTGCGCAAGTTGCGAAAACCCCGTTGTTGCAGCATGTCCAACACACCTTGGGTCGGCACCATCACGCCGGACGATTCCTTGTGAAAATAGCGGAATAGCGCGTAGCCCCACGACAGCGGAATCTTCAGCGCCGCATGCAGGATTTCAGGGAATTTCGTATGAAACGCGGTAGTAAACCTAAGCCTGTTTTTTACGCAGTAACTGCGCGCTGCCCAGCCCAGCGGGCCTTCGGTTGCCACGTGGATCATGTCGGCCTGGAACGCATCCATTCTTGAAGCCAGGCCGCGCGCGGGCCGAATCGCCAGGTCAATGCCGGCGTAACCCGGGCACGGGCGGATCTTGAATAGCCCCGGATGAATTACCTCGACCACATGGCCTGCGGCTCGTAGCTTGCGCACCAATTCCACCAGGGTGGTTACGACGCCGTTGACCTGGGGCTGCCAGGCGTCGGTAATCAGCGCTAGTTTCATGCTTTCATGCCGTAACTGTCGCTGTCTGGGCGCGGCTCGGCATCTCGTTCACGGGCTGCCAGTGGATGAGTTCAAGCGTGCCATCGAAGTTCTCGACTAGCGCTGTGCGGCTTTCCACCCAGTCACCATCGTTGCAGTAAAGCACGCCATCAATGTCACGCATTTCGGCACGGTGAATATGCCCGCAGACCACCCCGTGATGGCCCTTGCGCCGCGCTTCGTTGGCCACGGCCACCTCGAAGTCGGTGACGTAATTGAGCGCGCTTTTAACTTTCTGCTTTAGATAAGCCGACAAAGACCAGTACGGCAAGCCCATACGGGCACGCAGGCCGTTGAGGTGCCGATTCAACCGGAGCGTGAACTCGTACAGGTTGTCGCCGACGTAGGCCAGCCATTTGGCGCACTGCACCACCGCATCAAAATAATCACCGTGAATAACCCACAGCTGACGCCCGTCAGCCGTGACGTGAACCGCTTCCTCAACAACTTCAATGCCGCCGAACTGATGGCCGAGAAACCCGCGCGCAAATTCATCGTGATTGCCGGGCACGTACACGATGCGGCAGCCTTTGCGGGCCCGGCGCAGCAGCTTCTGCACCAGGTCGTTGTGCGACTGCGGCCAGTACCATTTGCGGCGCAGCTGCCAGCCGTCGACGATGTCGCCGACCAGGTACAGGTTGTCGCTCGGATGCGCTCTTAAAAAGTCAAGCAGCGCCAGAGCCTGGCAGCCCGGCGTACCCAGGTGGAGGTCAGAAATAAAAATTGTGCGGTAGCGCTTTTGTACCGCCTCGTCGTCGGTCTCGCCTTCTTCATGCGCATGATTGCAACGGTGTGCGCCCAGCGAGCCAAAGGCACGGCTCAGGTCAGGTGCCGTTGCGGCGCCCAACTCCAGCGAATCAAACAGACTTCGCATCACGACGGCCCTGCGCGGCCATGTTTTGATGCGCAGCGCTTTGGCTTCCGGCAAAGTGCTTGAGAAAGCGTGCTGGAAGATCAGCCACCCGCATCATCATCGGCAGATCGGCCGAATTGAAATCAGGGTCCCAGGCCGGCGGGCCGAGCACCTTGGCGCCCAGGCGCAGGTAGCCCTAGATCAGTGCGGGCGGCTCCACGTCGAGCGAGTCGTCGAGGCGTTCAACCGGCAGTGCCAGGCGCGGCGTAACACGGTATTCGATGGTGGCGAGGTGGCTTTGCCGCACTTGGCGCCAGATGCTGGCTGCGGCCTGACCGCTGGTGGCGCCGCTGTGCTGCATCGGAATGCTGGCGCAACCAATCATGATGTCGAGCTGGTTGCGGCCCATGAATTCGGCCAGCGCACCCCATAGCGCCAGAATGACGCCGCCATGACGATGATCCACGTGTACGCAGCTGCGGCCCAGCTCGACCATGCGGTCACGCAGCAATCGCAGACGCGTCAGGTCAAATTCGGTGTCGCTGTAGGTGCTACCGACACGCTTTGCCTGCGTAGGCGTCAGCACTCGGTAGGTGCCGATGACTTCACGGCTGTCTGCATCACGCACCAGCAGGTGCTCGCAGTAGTCATCGAACAGGTCGATGTCGTGGCCAGGCAGGTTGCCGCCCAGCGCAGCGCCCATCTCCAGCGCAAAAACCTGATACCTCAGCCGCTGCGCCTGTCGGACTTCATCCTGGTGGCGAGCCCAGCTGACGGTGATCTTCGCGCTTGACGCTTCCCCAGACACGGAACGAACCAGAACCAGTGGCGGGTGGACGATGCGACTGCCTGGATGAATCAACGACCGCGACAAGCGCGGCAAGGCGACGGGCGACAACGCAAACGTGGGATTGGGCAGTTCTTTCATGGCTAATTCCTTGCTTGCTTCTGCTTAGTTTTGCTTTGATTGAATAAACCGGTCGCCGTGTAAAAAAGCCCCGGGACGGTGGGGCTCTCAGGGCTTTGAATTTCAATCGTTGGCGGTGACACAGCGCCATCGCGCCTGCCGCCCCCCGCATGAACACCCGGGTGACTCAGGGTCAGGCCGTCAAGCCAGGGCCGCGCGCCCGGACTGAAGACCAGGCCACCCGGTGTGCTGACCATCGCCTGCGCCGTGCAGCGCAAGATGCGCAGCAACTGCTGCTCAATACCCTGAAAAGCCAAGGCGCTATTGGCGCAGCGCTCCAGCCTGTTGGTGTCATAAAGACGGGGTGTTGCGGGGTGATGGGAGATTGAAACCATGCCAACATTGTGAAATTCGGCGGTGACGGGGTCGTGTCAGTTCGGTGGCAGTTGCGTGACAGCGCACCGGTTGTGGCACCGAGGCCACGTCTGGGCAGCAAGAGTGATACTGACATCCAACCCAGCCGCTATTAAATCTATAGCTGCTTGCGCACGTATTACCTGGGCCAGAAGGCTTTTTCTTTCATTCTCTGGGCGCTGCGCGTCATTCCAGCCACTTCTGGAAAAACTGCGCCTGGCCCATCGCCGGGTCAAGCTGGTAGCCAGCAAAACCGACGCGTTCATACAGCCGTACGGCGCTGCTATTGCCCTGCAGCACTTCCAGCGTCATTTTGCAGGCGCCGCGTTCGCGGGCGATCTGCTCGGCGAGCGCCAGCATCTGCTCGGCCACGCGCTGGCCCCGGTGGCTGGCCAGCACCGCCACGTCGTGTACGTTGACCAGCGGCTTGCAGGCAAAGGTTGAAAAGCCTTCGATGCAGTTGATCAGGCCGATGGGCTGTGTGTCATCGAACGCCAGTACGCTGAAGGCTTGCGGGCGCGCGGCCAGCGCTTTCACCAGATGGGTTTTGGCGAATTCACCGAGCGGCTCGCCGCCCCCAGCCGCGTCGCGGGCGTAGGCGTCGAGCAGCAGCACGATGGCGCTGGCGTGGATGCCATTGGCGTAGTCGGCGCGGCAAATGCGAAGATTTGACGAGGCGGCAAACAGATTCATGGGCGGCCCTGGATGTGTGATTTTTTCGCTGGGACTGGCATGATTTTAGACAAGCCGTGTGCGACGGTTTGCTGGTTTCAGGGCGCAGACCGCGATTCATCGGGTCGGTAAAAGTGGGTTTTTTTCACTACCAAAAACTGACATGTCAGATATCAACTCGGGGTAAAGTCAGTTTTGGTCTGTGTTTAGATGCGTTACGATAAGTTACATTCAAACTTTTGTTTTCCCTATGCCGATGCAAGTTTCGCTACCGCCGTTGCTCTGTAATGCCCGCAGGACGCAGGCATGAACGTCGCCACGCATCCCGCACCCACCACGCTGCGGGCGCGCGCCTATGCGAACTTCCAGCAGCAGATAGTCGCCGCCAACATCCGGCCGGGCCAGTTCGTATCCCAGCGCGAGCTGATGCAGTTGCTGGGCATGCCGTTGGGCGCGGTGCGCGAACTGATCCCGCGCCTGGAAGCCGAAGGCCTGCTCAAAACCGTGCCACAGCGCGGCCTGCAGATAGCCCATGTCGACCTGACCATGATCAACAACGCATTCCAGCTGCGCCATGTGCTGGAGCGCGAAGCCGCCAGCCGGTTTACCCAGAGCGTCAGCGATGCCGAGTTGCTGGTGATCGAGCAGGCGCACTTGAGCATCGTGCGACGTGCGCGCAGCCAGCCGATAGACGACAGCCTGCTGCGAGACGGGCACGCGGTCGACTGGGCGTTTCACGACCGGATGATCGACGCGTTGGGCAACGGCCTGATCGCCGAGACCTACCGCATCAACAGTCTGCGCGTTCGACTGATCAAGCTCGAAGTGCCCAGTTTGCACTCAGGCCATCCGGTGCAGGCGATGGAAGAACATCTGTGGTTTATCGACGCGCTCAAGCGCCGCGATGAGGCCGCGGTGGTCGCGCGCCTGCACCACCACATCGACAGCGCCCACCGGCGGGTGCTGGGCCTGCCGCCGCATCCGCTGCAAATGGCCGACAGAAAGGCTTGAATGACAACCGCAGCCGCCCATCAAAATCCGGCCGCAAAAGTCGCCTTCAACGGCATCTGGCCTGCCCTGCTGACGCCGCTCAATGCCGACCTGAGCATTGACCACGGCCGCCTCGCTGCGCACTGCAAAACTCTGCTCGCCAGCGGTTGCACCGGCGTGACGCCCTTCGGCACCACCGGCGAGGGCCCGTCTTTCTCGATGGCCGAGCGCAAGCAAACGCTCGATCAGCTGATCAAAAACGGCGTGCCAGCCGCGCAAATCCTGGTATCGACCAGCTGCGCTGCCCTGCCCGAAACACTGGCTCTGACGCGCCACGCCGTCACCTCGGGCGTACACGGCTGCCTGATGCTGCCGCCTTTTTTCATCAAGGGCGTGACCGACGAAGGCATCATCGACAGCTATCGCTACGTGATCGACGGAATGGCCGACGCCGGCCTGCTGGACAAGCTGGGGCTGTACCTGTATCACCTGCCGCAGGTTAGCGGTGTGGGCCTGTCGCACCACGTCATTGCACTGCTGAAAAAGATGTACCCCGAAACGATTCTGGGCATCAAGGACAGCCAGTGCGATACCGCGCATTCCGTCGCACTGGCCGATGCCTTCATGAAACAGCTGACGGTATACGTCGGCCACGAACCCGATCTGCCCGAACTTGGCCGACGCGGCAGCACGGGCGCCATCAGCGGCCTGGCCAACTTCATGCCGCGCCTGGTAGGCCGGCTGGTAATGCAACCCGACGCACCGTCGACGCCCGGCGAACGAGACCGCGTGGTAAATCTGCTGAGCCTGCTGGACGGCCATGCGCTGGTGCCCGCGCTCAAGGGCGTGATGGCCGCGCTGACTGGCGAAAAAGCCTGGCTGCGTGTGCGCCCGCCACTGGTAGCGTTGACGCCAGACCAGTTTGAGGTGCTTGAAAAAGTCATCGGCAGCTTTGGCATTGATTCACAATCCGACTGATGCATCGCCAGCGCCATGCTAGCCGCGCAACAATCAACAAAAATAGGAGACAAAACATGCCGAGTTTTTCCATTCGCCGCGCCCTGTTGCTGGCTGCATCGGTAGTCGCTGTGGGAGGCGCCTTGCTGCCGGCCGCCTACGCGCAAACCAAAACTGTGCTGCGCGTCTCCACGCCCGCGGTGCCCGACGACTGGCACGCGAAGATGTGGACAGTCTTCAAAGACTCACTGGAGAAAAGCGCACCGGGTGAATTCGATGTGCAGATCAACCTGAACGCCTCTCTCTTCAAACAGGGCACCGAGCCCGCCACCATGGCGCGCGGCAATCTGGAACTCACGTCAATTTCAGCGTTTGATATTGCCAAGTTGGTGCCCGAGTTTTCGGTGTTCACCGCAGGCTACATCGTGCGCGATACCGACCATCAGCAAAAGGTTTTCAACGGCCCCATCGGCTCAGAAATGTTCAAGCTCGTTTCTGAAAAAATGGATGTGACGCCGCTGTCGACGGTGTACCTCGGCACGCGGCAGGTCAACTTGCGCGAGGCTCGCAATGTCAAAACGCCGGCTGATCTGAAGGGCGTGAAACTGCGCATGCCGGGCTCGAAAGAATGGCTGTTTCTGGGCGAAGCGCTTGGCGCCACGCCGACGCCGCTAGCCTTTGGCGAGGTCTACCTGGGCCTGAAAACCGGCACCATCGACGGCCAGGACAATCCCCTGCCCTCTGTGCGCGCGGCGAAGTTTTATGAAGTGACCAAACAGATCGTCATGACCAGCCATCTGGTCGATGGCATCTTCATCGCTATCTCGAACAAAGCCTGGAACGCGATGAGCGCCTTGCACAAGCAGAAGGTGAAAGCCGCTGCCGATGCCGCGTCAAGCTACAACAACGACAACCGCATCAAGGAAGAGGGCCAGCTGGTGGAATTCTTCAAGAAAGAAGGCCTGCAGGTGACCACGCCGGATGTGGAGGCTTTCCGCAAGTCGGTGCAGACCACTTATCAGAACTCTGAGTACGCCAAGGTCTGGAGCAAGGGCTTGCTCGAGCGCATCAACGCCACGAAATAGGCGCAGATCAAGTTGTGATTCGCTTGCTGCAAAAGGCCGCCAACGCAATGGGGGGTGGTCTTTTTCTTGCCCTGTTCATCGTCTTCGTGATTCAGGTCACGGCGCGCTTCGGCTTTAACAAGCCGATAGCGTGGACTGACGAGGCCGCCGTGATCCTCTACGTCTGGATCATTCTGTGGGCCGCTGCCGTGGTGGTGCCCCAGCGCGAGCACGTGGCCTTCGACCTGGTCTGGAACAGCGTCGGCCTGCGGGCGCGAAAGATCATGCGCATTTCCGGCAACCTGCTGGTGGGCGGGCTGGCGCTCGTGGCGATTCCAGCAACCTGGGACTACGTGCATTTCATGAATCGCGAAGGTACACCGGTGTTGGGTGTGTCATTCATGTGGGTCTTTTTGCCGTTTGTGCTGCTGCTGATATCGCTGGTCGTGCGCGCCGCCCTGGCGATCAGAAATGCGCTTCGTGGCATCGGGCTGGAAGCGGACATTCACGTATGAGGCACCTGTGAGCACAGGCATGCTGGTACTAAGCGGGGTGATGGTCGCGGCCATGCTGCTACGCATGCCGATTGGCTTTTCGATGATTGCCGCTGGCATAGCGTATCTGCTGGTCAAGCAGCAAGACGTGGGGCTAGTGGCCGAGCAGATCGGCAACGGCCTCTACAACAGCTACGTGCTGCTGGCGGTGCCGCTCTTTGTGTTTGCGGCCAACATCATGAATGCGGGTACGGTGAGTGAGCGCATTTTTGACTTTTGCCGCATTTTGGTCGGGCGCATGCGCGGCGGGCTGGCGCAGGTCGATATTCTGGTCAGTGTGATTTTCTCGGGCATGAGCGGCAGCGCGATTGCCGACGCGGCCGGGCCGGGTCTGGTCACCATCAAGCAAATGCTTAAAAAGCCTGAATACTCGCGCGGCTTTGCAGGCGCCGTGGTGGTGGCCAGCGCGACGCTCGGCCCCATCATTCCACCGTCAATCCCGATGCTTATTTACGCCTTGGTTTCGGGCGCGTCAGTGGGCGCGCTGTTTCTGGGCGGTGTGGTTCCGGGCTTTTTGATGGCCGTGCTGATGATGGTGGTGGTGCATTTCATCGCGGTGAAACGCAACATGCCGCGCGAGGAAAAAATTCCGCGCCGTGAATGGCCCGCCATTATTTTTCGCGGCGCGCTGCCGCTGTCGATGCCCATCGTGCTGCTGTGCGGCATCTACTCCGGCGCCTTCACGCCGACCGAAGCGGCTGCGGTCGCCGCCTTTCACGCGCTGGTGCTGGCCGCCGTGGTGTACCGGGCGCTGACCTGGCGCAGCTTCTGGGGTGTGGTGATGGAATCGACCCGCGGCAGCGCGGTGATCACGCTGATCCTGGCGGGCTCCTTCATCCTCAACTACGCCTTCACCGCCGAGGGCGTGCCGCAAGCGATGGCGCTGTGGGTTGACTCCATGCAGCTGTCGCAGATCAAATTTCTGCTGCTGGTCAATGTGATGTTTCTGCTGCTGGGATGCTTTCTCGACGTGTCGGTACTGCTGCTGGTGTTCGTGCCGATGCTGCTGCCGGCGGCCAAACTGCTCGGCGTCGATCT
>JANLYY010000068.1:0-20500 GCA_031365885.1 Polaromonas sp.
GGCTGCCGCCAGGATCAACACGCTGACGCTTGCCACGGTGGCTACCGATAGCAGTCCCGCGGTGTCAACACCCAGCGCGCTGCCGAACAGGATGTGCAGCAAATCGAGCTGTGTGCCGTGGCTCGATATCAACGCAACGCCGACGGCAAGGGCTACCAGATAGACCGCTGCCAGACTGGCGTCTTCTTTCAGCGTGGTGGCGCGACTGATAAGCCCGGCTATGGCGGCGACCAGCATGCCGGACACCACACCGCCCAGGACCATGGCGGTCAGCGACAGGCCGAAGAGCATGAAACCCACCGCCACGCCGGGCAAAATGGCGTGGCTCAGCGCATCGCCGAAAAGGCTCATGCGCCGCAGCGTCAAAAAAACGCCGAGCGGTGCAGCGCTCAATGACAAAGCCGCCGCCGCCACCAGCGCGCGGCGCATGAAAGCGAACTCTGCGAACGGTGCGAAAAGCAGGGTCCAGATGCCATCCAATGCGCCGCCGAAAAAATGTTCCATCAGGCAGCCAGTTCGGGTGATAGCGCGTGATCTGCTGCCTGCTTGCGCAGTGTCGCCAGCGCATCGACAGAGCAAACGCCGGCCTCGTCGTCCCACGCCTCGGCCATGGCGCGTGCTGTAGCGAGGTTTGTCTCCGTCATCACTTTGCCAGTCGGCCCCCACGCGACCCGCTCGCGCGCCAGCAACAGCGTTTGCGGAAAATGTTTGCGTGTTTGCGCGTCGTCATGCAGCACGGTGATCACGGTGCGCTGCTCTGCATGCCACTGGCCGATGGTCGCCAGGAGTGCGGCGGTGGTCTTGCTGTCCACAGCTGCGAAGGGCTCGTCCAGCACGATCAGATCGGCGTCCTGCAGCATCATGCGGGCGAAAAAAACGCGTTGTAGCTGCCCGCTGGAAAGCGAATGGATCGGACGCTCGTCAAAGCCCTGCAGCCCGACGCATGCCAGCGCCGATTCGACCCGGGCAAGTTGATTGCTTTGGGCATGGCGCCAGGCCCCGCGCGCAGGCCAGCAGCCCAGCAACACGCAATCGTGTACGTTGATCGGGAAACTTCGGTCAATTTCGGCCAGTTGCGGAAGATAGGCGATGCGCGAACCCGCAGACACCCGCACGCTGCCGCCAGATGCTGGCAACAGGCCCACGATGCTTTTGAGCAGCGTGCTTTTGCCTGAACCGTTCGGCCCGGTGACGGCCGTCAGCGAGCCCGGCGCAAAGCAGCCGCTGATGTGGTGCAAGGCCGGGTGCTGGCGGTAGCTGACCGTCAGGTTGTCAAGCGTCACCATGGCGCGATTTCCAGCTGCGCCCAGGCCACCGCCAGCCACAACAAAACGACAGCGGGGAGCACTGCCAGTACCCTTCGCCAGGCGGGCCAGGCCAACACGCTGGGCCTGCGGCGCGCTGGCAGTCGTGGCTGAGTTGACGGATATTTTTTTGCAGCGGGCATGTGGAACAAACTTTTGTGAGTAAGGTCGCTAACGACTCCACGTTGCGGTAATAATGCAACCTGATTGCAATAAATGATAACGCAATTTAGTTGCATTACTGAAAAATTGCTGTAAATCTTGAGAATTCACGCCCAATGCCTTCTCGTTATGCTTCCACCTTCCCTGCAAAGTCGCCTGCGGTCGATCCCATTGATGCGCTGCTGTCGGCCCACGGCCTGCGCCGCACCCAGGCAGCTCGGCTGGTCCTCGGGTGGTTGCTGGCTCACCCTGAAACCAGCTACACCCACGCCCAGTTGCAGGCCGCTTTGGGCCAGGACGGCAGTTGCGTGCTTGATCGGGTCACGCTATACCGGTTGATTGACCGCCTGACGCAAGTTGGCCTGCTGCTGTGTCGGGTTGATTCCAGCCGCGTTCGCCGCTACCAGGCGATGCCCAGCAGCGTGCATGCGATTCCGCACTTCGAGTGCCAAAGCTGCCACCGCGACAGCCCGCTGGCCGGTGCGCTGCAGGCCAGCGCGAACGATCTGGAGCGGGCCGCGCAAAGCGCGCTGGAAGCGCTAAAGGTGCTGGGTTACCAGGGCATGAGCCTGGACTTCGCCGTGCGCGGCGTATGTGTCGATTGCGCCACCAGCCAGCCGCTTTTGTCTTCATGATCAGCGTCCGTCAACTCGCCTATCGCTACCCCGGGGGAGCTGAACTTTGCTTTGACGATGTGGACGTGGCGCAGGGCAGTTTGCTGCTGCTGCGCGGCGCGTCGGGTTCGGGCAAATCGACCTGGCTGGCACTGGCGGCTGGTTTGCTCACCGCAACCAATGGTGACATCACGGTGGCGGGTCAGTCCTTGCGCGCGCTCGGCAAAGTTGCGGGCGATGCCTGGCGCGCAAAAACCATCGGTTTTCTGCCGCAAAAACTGCATTTGAGTGCGGCGCTGACGGTGCATGACAACCTGGCGATGGCGCAGTGGGCTGCTGGCGTGTCGCGCGATGAAGGCCGCATTGTGGCGGCGCTGACAGCGCTCGACGTGCAGGCGCTGGTGCATCGCAAACCAGCGCAGCTCTCTGGTGGTCAGGCGCAGCGCGTGGCGCTGGCGCGTGCGGTGCTTTTGAAACCAAAGGTCATCCTGGCGGACGAGCCCACGGCCAGCTTGGACGACGAGGCGGCCGACGCATCGCTGGCCTTGCTGCGCGCCACCGCGCAGCGCCTGGGCGCAACGCTGGTAATCGCCACGCACGATGCGCGCGTTTCTTCGTTCTTTAAGGATGAAATAGGCCTGCAGCCCCCGTATATCGTACGTAATCAGCTATTAAAAGAGTAGCATAAATAATATGGAAACGATTGCACTGGCCTGGCGCTACCTGTGGTCACGGCCGCTGGCGGCGGCGCTCAATTTGCTGCTGCTCAGCCTGGGGCTGGCGTCGATGACTTTTTTACTGCTGGTCAGCCACCAGATCGACAGCGCTTTCGAACGCGACCTTGCCGGCATCGACGTGGTAGTGGGCGCCAAGGGAAGCCCGATGCAGTTGATTTTGTCGGGCGTTTTTCACCTCGATGTGCCGACCGGCAATGTGCCGCTCGCAGCGATCAAAGAGCTGGAAATTCACCCGCAAGTCGCCAGCATCATCCCCATCAGCCTGGGTGATAGTTTTCGCGGCTTTCGCGTCGTTGGCACGACACCTGCCTACATCAGCAATTACGCCGGCGTGCTGGCCAGCGGTGCGCTGTGGTCGCAGCCGATGCAAGCGGTCATTGGCGCGCAGGTGGCGCGGCAAACCGGCTTGAAGGTGGGCGACAGTTTTGCCGGCACCCATGGGTTGGGCGGTGGGGGCGATGTGCATGGCCAGACGCCTTACACGGTGGTGGGCGTACTGGCGCGCAGTGCCTCTGTTCTGGATCGGCTGGTGCTGACGGCCACCGAGTCGGTGTGGAAAGTGCATGAGCTTGATACCGCGCTGGATGCGGAAGACCAGAAAATTCTGGAAGAAGAACGCGAAATCACGCTGGCGCTGATCAAATACAAAACGCCGCTGGCTGCGGTGACGTTTCCGCGCTTTATCAACACCACGACCGAAATGCAGTCGGCCGCGCCCGCTGTCGAGATCACCCGCCTGCTGGGCATGGTCGGCGTGGGAATCGATGTGCTGCGGGCGCTGGCCGGTGTGTTGCTGCTGACAGCGGGGTTGAGTGTGTTCATTGCGCTGTGGAGCGCCGTGCGCGAACGCCGCGCCGACCTGGCGCTGCTGCGCATGCTGGGCGCGCCGCCGCAGAAGATTGCCGGCCTGCTGCTGTGCGAGGCGCTGTGGCTGGCGCTGCTGGCCGCGCTGCTGGGCCTGCTGCTGGGGCAGGGCTTGCTGGCGCTGATGGCGTGGATGCTTCAGCTTGACAATTCAGTGTTGATCGGCGGCATGTCGTGGCCGATTGAATTGATGCTGGTGCCGGCCTTGGCGCTAGTCGTGGCGCTTGCCTCTGCCCTGTTGCCTGCCTGTGAGGCGTACCGGATTAGTGTGTTCGAATTGCTTCAATCCCGATGAACAAGGAAAAAATCGTTATGAAACCTGCAATGCTTTCGTCAAAAATAATTTCTGCAAGCGCCGAATTGATGCTGTGCGCTGCTTTTTCTGTGGCCCAAGCGCAGGAGTCGGACAAGGAAAAAAAAGAAGACATTCAGCGCCACCGCGCGATGGCCACTGCGCATGAGTCCGCTGCCAAATGCCTGGAATCGGGCAAAAAAGAAGACGTTTGCGGCAAGGAATTACAGGCTGCTTGCAAAGGTTTGGCAGTCGGTAAATACTGCGGCATGAAGCATGTTCATTGAATCTTTTTTAGTTTTAGTCAAGGAGTTCCCATGCGCCCTCATCTGAAATCCGTTGCTTCTTCAAACCGGCTTGCGTCAGCCGTGGCTGCTGGCCTGTTGTGCTTTGCAGCCGGTGCCTCTGCGCAGACCTTGTCTTCGCCGATTGCTCAGGGCAAAAACGCAGCCCCCGGCATCGAACTGCCCGCCGGGCAGGGCGCCGGTGTTCATGGCGCCAACAGCCCATTTGCGCCGCTGTCTGAGCGCAATGACGTGGTGCCGTGGTCGGTGCTGACATCCGTAAAAACAAAAAATGAAAAGAACCGGATTCTTCCGGTTTTTACCCGCGACCAGACGGCGCTGGGCGACAAAATCCAGCGTATTCAGGGCTTCATGATGCCGCTGGAGCCGGGCGAAAAGCAAAAGCATTTCCTGCTGTCGTCGGTGCCCATGACGTGCTCGTTCTGCACGCCCGGCGGGCCCGAAAGCATGGTCGAGGTGAAAACAAAAACGCCGGTCAAATACAGCATGGAGCCAGTGGTTGTCGAAGGCCGTTTTGCGGTGCTCAATGACGACCCGTACGGGCTTTACTACCGCGTGACAGACGCTGTGGGTGTGAAGTAAAAAGCGACCCTGGCTGGGTGCAACCGCCTGTTCGAGCACTCATCAAGTGCTGATTGATAGAGAAATTAGCTTGTAGCCGCCGTAATACGTGCGTGAGCAGCTATTTAATTAATAGCAAGCTCCAAACGCAACCCCCCGCAGGTTTTGCGTCTAGTTGGCTCCAGTGCATCGCCGGTTAGCGCCTTCGCGCACGGTGGGCCGACATTGAGCCGACTTTGACCCTTTACAATCAGATCAATTTTCAAGGGTGTAACGATGTTTTCTCAAGACGATGACAACCAGGGGCTGGTATTGGGCGTGCTATTTGCCTTGATTGCGCTGGTGATTGCCCTGGTGATCGGTGTCGGGATTTATAAAAAGAACCGTTTTGCAACGCCCGCAGCCAAGCCGGTGGCGGCAGCTTCGGTGGGTGCGGCGCCGGCGGCGGTTTTGGTCAATCCTGACGCCGCCAGCGTCATTGTTGAAAACGGCGTGGTCAAGTTCTACTTCGCCAGCGGCAAATCCGCCCTGGCGGCCGGTGGCGCCGACGCGCTGGGCCAGGTGGTGAAAGAGGTCGCGGCCGGCAAGCGTGCCGTGATCAGCGGTTTCCATGACACGACCGGGAGCGCGGCAGCCAATGCCGGGCTGGCCAGCCAGCGGGCGCTCGCCGTTAGCAAGGCATTGCAGTCTCTGGGTATGGCGGGCGACAAAATCGAGTTGAAAAAGCCCGAGCAAATGCAAGCTGTTGGCAGCAACGCAGAAGCCCGCCGCGTGGAAGTGGCTGTGCAGTAAGCACGTTAATTTTCCATCAATAAAAGCCCGGCGTGCCGGGCTTTTTCCATGGCGCTTGCCTACGCACGGATCGCTTCGCGTCTTTCGACGTCTGGTTAAAAAACCTGCAGAATCTCCCGATGCCGTTTCTTCAATCGCTTCCTGTATCCGCGCAAACCATAGGTTTGTTGGTGCTTTCTAACATCTTCATGACTTTTGCCTGGTACGGCCACCTGAAAAATCTTGCGACGTCGCCCTGGTACATCGCAGCGCTGATCAGCTGGGGCATCGCGCTGTTCGAATATTTGCTGCAGGTACCCGGAAACCGTATCGGCTTTACCCAGTTCAGCGTCGGGCAACTCAAGATCATGCAGGAGGTCATCACGCTTTGCGTGTTCGTGCCGTTCGCCGTTTTTTATCTGGACGAGCCGATCAAGCTCGATTATTTGTGGGCGGCGCTGTGCATGGTGGGTGCGGTTTACTTTATTTTTCGCAGTGCTTGAGCGGGAGATTTCAGCTTCTCCTTTCAGCGAATGATTCAGAGCTCAGCCCCTTTTTGTTTTCAGGATGAGGCGAGGTCGCGGGTAAACTCCGGCTGTCATAAAAATGTCTTACCACTGACACAACTCCCAAGGAATTACATGCTGTTTGGCAAGTTGCTGCCGCGCGAAGGCAATTTTTTCGCGATGTTTAACCAGCATGCCGACCAGATTGTCGAAGCCGCCCGCTCGTTTTCGAACATGGTGGCCCACTACAGCAACCTGGAAAAGCGTGAAGCGTTCTACCGTGAAGTGGACAGCGCGGAGCATGCCGCCGACCGCATTACGCAGGAAGTCAATCGCGTGCTGCACAAGACTTTCATCACGCCGATTGACCGCGAACAGATCCATCAGCTGATCAACACCATGGACGACGTGGCCGACCTGATTCAGGACTCTGCCGAAACCATGGCGTTGTATGACGTGCGCCACATGACCGACGAAATTGTTCGCCTGACTGATTTGAGTGTGAAGTGCTGCGAGCGCCTTAAAAGCGCGGTCGGGATGCTTGAAAACATCAGTGACGCGAAGACAGCGGAAGCGGCTTTAAAAACTTGCGAAGAAATCGACAAACTGGAATCGGACGCGGACCGCGTCATGCGTTCGGCCATGAGTCGCCTGTTTCGGGAAGAGCCCGATGTGCGCGAAGTTATCAAGCTGAAGGCGGTTTACGAGTTGCTGGAAACCATCACCGACAAGTGCGAAGACGTGGCGAACATCATTGAGGGCATCGTCCTCGAGAATTCGTGATCGCGGGCGCCTGAGTCATGCAGCCTGTTCAAACCGCATTCTGGGTTATTGCCCTGCTGGTCATTCTGGCCATTGCCTTCGACTTCATGAATGGCTTTCATGATGCGGCCAATTCGATCGCCACGGTGGTTTCCACCGGCGTCTTGAAGCCGGGCCAGGCGGTGTTGTTCGCCGCCTTTTTTAACCTGATTGCGATTTTTGTCTTTCACCTCAGCGTGGCTGCTACCGTGGGCAAAGGCATCGTGCAGCCCGGGGTGGTCGATGTCAATGTGGTGTTCGGCGCGTTGATTGGCGCATCGACCTGGAACCTGCTGACCTGGTACTACGGCATTCCCAGCAGTTCGTCGCATGCGCTGATCGGCGGGATTGCCGGAGCAGTTATTGCCAAGGCAGGTGTGCATGCATTGATTGCGGCCGGCATCTTTAAAACAGTGGCGTTTATTTTTGTCTCTCCCCTGCTGGGATTTTTGCTGGGTTCATTGATGATGGTGGTGGTGGCCTGGGTCTGCAGGCGCGCGACGCCGTCGAAAGTTGACCGCTGGTTTCGCCGACTGCAGCTGGTGTCTGCCGGTGCCTACAGCCTGGGCCACGGCGGTAACGATGCGCAAAAGACCATTGGCATTATCTGGATGCTGCTGATTGCCACTGGGTATACATCAGCGAGCGCGGCCCTGCCGCCGACCTGGACCATTGTGAGCTGCTATCTGGCGATTGCAGCCGGCACCATGTTCGGCGGCTGGCGCATCGTCAAAACCATGGGGCAGAAAATCACCAAACTCAGGCCGGTTGGCGGGTTTTGTGCGGAAACCGGCGGCGCCATTACGCTGTTTCTGGCGACGGGCCTGGGAATCCCGGTGTCAACTACCCACACCATCACCGGCGCCATCGTTGGCGTGGGTTCGACCCAGCGCGCGTCGGCGGTGCGCTGGGGCGTGGCGGGTAACATCGTCTGGGCCTGGATTTTCACGATTCCGGCGTCAGCTTTTGTTGCAGCAATTGCCTATTGGCTCAGCCTGCAGATTTTTTAGGGTGCGCGGGCTAGATTATTGGCTCAGCTTTTTCGCTTCCTCAATTTGATATTCAAAGTAGCGCTGAAAGCTGAAAACGATACTTGACATGAGCGAGATGGTGCCGAACAGCAGGGCGAAGACAACGGCACCGATGGTGAGCCAGTTGGTGTTGCCGGCCACGGCTTCAGGATGCGCTGGATTGTGCTGTTCGTTCCAGTTTTCCGACGAAGTCAAGCCGTAGTAAATCGCGGTCACCGCAGTGGCTGCCAGCGTGAAACCCAAAACCGGAACCAGCAGCCAGGCCAATTGGTCGTCTTGCCCATAAGTCCGAACACGCCCGACGCCCCACCAGCCCAGTGCGGCAGCCATCGGATGCACCCAGGCCCACAGGTCGCCAAAACCAAACAGATAGAGCCGATGCAGGCCCAGCTGGCCGCCGATAAGGGCCAGCCAGGCGGCGATGGTTTTGTTTTTTGAAGCGGAGTGAGAGGTAGCGCGGGTCATGCGAGATTATGCGGGGGCCGGGTGTCGCCCAATCCAAGCGTCTTTTGCATGATGACGATATCGCGCCAGGCGCCGAATTTCCAGCCGCATGAATCGACGACACCGACCTGCGTAAAGCCCAGCGCCAGGTGGATGCCGACCGATCCGGTATTGGCCGAATCACCGACGATGGCCATCACCTTGCGGATGCCGACCGCTTCCAGGCGTGCTATCAGCTCGGTCAGCAGCGCGCGGCCCAGACCTCTACCCTGCAGCGCGGGCGCCATGTAAATCGAGTCTTCCACTGAATAGCGGTAGGCTGGTCGCGGTTTGAACCAGTTGCCGTAGGCAAAGCCGGCAATTTTTCCGTCCTGCTCGACAACGAGGTACGGCAGCCCCTTGGACAGCACATCAGCGCGGCGGGTGGTCATGTCAGCAACGCTGGGTGGTTCGGTTTCAAAACTGCCAGTGCCATGCAAGACGTGGTGGGCGTAAATGGCGGTGATGGCGGGCAGGTCGGCGTCAGAGCTGGGGCGTATGAGCGGCATGAAAATGAACTTTGGGAGATTGGAGAAAGAAGGAGGAGCAAGAAGGCATGGTGAGACCTGCGGCGGGCTATAATCGCAGGCTTTGCAGCATTTCGCTGGCCGGGTGGCCATGTCGTGTGTCTCAAGCGCTGCGAAACATCTGGGGTGTATTTATTTTTACACTCCACCACCCGAAGGATAAATCATGGTCGTCATTCGACTTGCACGCGGCGGTTCCAAGCACCGTCCTTTTTTCAACATCGTTGTGGCTGACAAGCGCACCCGCCGCGATGGTCGTTTCATCGAGCGCATCGGTTTTTATAATCCGATTGCCAAAGGTGGAGAGGAAGGACTGCGCATTGCGCAAGACCGTCTGACCCATTGGGTCGGTGTCGGCGCCCAGGCGTCTCCTACCGTCGAACGCCTCATCAAGCAAGGCGCTACGGCTGCCGCCAAGGCAGCCTGATTTTTCAGCTGCTGATGGTGCCCGACCAGCATTCGTGCGTGAGTCGCCTGTGGGCTTGATTCCGACAAGTCGGCCGGCCGATGCGATTGAGGTCGGGCGGTTTCTGGATGCCTGGGGCGTCAAGGGCTGGCTGAAAGTCCTGCCTCACAGCACGGATCCGGAAGCGCTGCTGTCAGCGAAATCGTGGTTCCTGCAAGCGCCAGACGCAAAGTTCCGGCCCGGCTTTGATGCTTTTACCGGCACGGTATCGCTCCAGGTTGACGAGGCCAAAATCCATTCGGATTCTGTTGTCGCCAAATTTAGCGGCATTGACGACCGGACCGTAGCCGAGTCTTTACGTGGTGCCCGAATTTTTCTTTCGCGCAGCAGTTTTCCGGCTGCTTCCAAAGACGAGTTTTACTGGGTCGACCTTATCGGCCTGAACGTGGTTAATCGCGAAGGCGTTGCTTTGGGTTGCGTGCGCGACCTGATGGCTACCGGCCCCCAATCGGTATTGTGTGTTGAGTACAGCGCCCCTCAGGAAGACGGCAGCACGTCATTGGCCGAGCGCATGATTCCATTTGTGTCGGTCTTCATCGACCACGTGGACGTTGCAGGCAAATGCATCACTGTGGACTGGCAGCCGGACTACTGAGCAGGTCGTCTTGTCGCTGGCTGGTTAAAGAGCCAGGTGCGCGGCAAAATACTACGGTATTTCTTTGGATTCGATCCAGCCATGCGTTTTGATGTCATCACCCTTTTTCCGGAGTTGTTTGCGCCGTTTCTGGTGAGCGGCGTGACGCGCCGTGCCTACGAGTCGGGGCTGGTAGAGGTCAAGCTCTGGAATGCGCGCGATTTTGCCGACGGCAACTACCGCCGGGTTGACGACCGGCCCTTTGGCGGTGGGCCGGGGATGGTCATGCTGGCTGAACCGCTGGCGCTGTGTCTCGAAAAAATCAAAGCTGATCGGGTGGACGATAGCGCCGTACCTGTGGTTTTGTTCTCTCCCGTCGGCCAAACACTGAACCATGCTGCGGTAGAGAGCTGGTCTGCCAGCAGTGGTGCGGTCCTGATCTGCGGCCGCTACGAAGGCATTGATCAGCGCTTCATCACGACCTATGTAGATCACCAGATCAGCCTAGGTGATTTCGTGCTCTCCGGCGGGGAAGTTGCGGCTATGGCGCTGCTCGATGCCGTGGCTCGCCTGCAACCCGGCGTGCTGAACCACGAGGGCAGCCACCAGTTCGACAGCTTCAACCCGGCGCTGGATGGCTTGCTGGACTGCCCGCACTACACGCGACCCGAAGCCTGGCGCGGCGAAATGGTGCCTGAAACGCTTTTGTCGGGCAACCACGCGCATATTGAACGCTGGCGGCGCGACCAGCGCCTGGCATTGACGCAGCGCCTGCGGCCGGATCTGCTTCAGGCCGCGCGTGCATCAGGCCATTTGAGCGCTGGCGATGAGTCTTACCTGTCCGATTTGCTGGCCAATTCCGATCAGGATGCGTAGGCGCGCTATACTTGAAAGCTTTTCGGTCCTCTGGCGGCCACTGCGACCGCGTTTTTGGGGTCAGAGCCCAAATTCATTGTGCCTTTGGCACGCCCTTCGGGCACGGTGCTATGAGCACCGTCATGAAATTGGTGTCTGACCCCAATAACGCCGGATTCGCGGTCTTTAGCGTAGCGCGTGAATGAACGAAAAAGCAAGTGAGTAAATCATGAATCTGATCCAGACCCTTGAGCAGGAAGAAATTGCCCGGCTCAACAAAACCATCCCTGCGTACGCTCCTGGCGACACTGTCGTTGTCAGCGTGAACGTCGTCGAGGGTACCCGCAAGCGTATGCAGGCTTTTGAAGGCGTGGTGATTGCCAAGCGCAATCGCGGCCTCAATTCGAGCTTCATCGTTCGCAAAATTTCCAATGGCGAAGGTGTCGAACGGACCTTCCAGGTTTACAGCCCGCTGATCGCCAAGATCGAAATCAAACGCCGCGGTGACGTTCGCCGCGCCAAGCTCTACTACCTGCGCAGCCGCAGCGGCAAGTCGGCGCGTATCAAGGAAAAGCTGGGCGTCAAAGCCGCGTAAGCTTTACCTCTGGCACCTCTCTGCTTTCCATCAAGCCGCTTTTTACCGAGCGGCTTTTTTTATGGCTCCGCCATTGATCTACGTCCTGATGCCGCCGGTTGAAATTGACCAATCCCTTCCCAAAATTTGACCCGCACAGCATTCCGGTGCTGGGAATCGACGACCACCTCGAAGGCGTTGCGGACCGGCATCTGACGGCGTCTGCCCTGCGCGCACGTTTTTTAGCCCAGCCGGTGTGGACACCTGAACACAGCGTCGAAAAAAAGTTCGATGACCGTGCGCCTGCTGCTGCGGCAGTGCTCATACCTTTGGTGATGCGAGACGAGCTGACGCTGCTCCTGACCCTGCGTGCGGCCAACCTTTCGACGCACTCTGGTCAGGTCGCGTTTCCTGGTGGACGTGCCGATGCGGGCGACCGGGATGCGACAGATACCGCTCTGCGCGAAGCGCACGAGGAAATAGGCTTGCCGCGTGACCACGTCGAGGTGCTGGGTCAGTTGCCGGTCTACGTGACGGGCACGGCGTTCATCATCACACCGGTGGTCGCGCTGGTGACGCCCGGGTTCGAGCTGCGGCCCAACCCCGGCGAAGTAGCCGACGTGTTTGAAGTACCGCTCGCTTACCTGATGAATCCAGCCAATCACCGTCGGCATGAGTTCGAATTTGACGGCGTGACCCGGCAGTGGCTGTCGATGCCGTATTTCGAGAGCGGCTTGGGCACCGACGGCGGCCCCTCCGTGGAGCGCTACATCTGGGGCGCCACAGCCGGCATGTTGCGCAACCTGTACCGTTTTTTGAGCGCCTGAACAGGGCACGGCTTGACGTGCAAGCTTGTTTAGTCGAAGCAATTGTCGGCGCAGCGGTAACCGGATGCGCAGAGCCCTCACCCCGTCTCCCCTCCAAAGGGAAACGAAAAAGGGAGGAGCCTCTCCAACCAAGCAGGGGGCGCAGAACCGGCTTTGCCGGGCTGCAGCGCAGCGGCCCCTTCGAGGGCAGGGCGCTACACGAAGTGAGCAACCGTGAGGGCGATAATCAGGCATGAGCTTTTTTGCCGTCTTGTTTGCATTGATCATTGAGCAGGTCAGGCCGCTGGCGCGTGGTAACTGGATACACGTCAGCTTTCGTGCCTGGGCGCGCTGGTCACGGCGCAGTCTCGACGCCGGTCAGACCCTGCACGGCTGGCTTGCATGGTCTGCAGCGGTGCTGGTGCCGTCGCTGGCCACCTTTGCCATTCACTGGTTGCTGTGGAGCGTCAACCCGCTGCTGGCTTTCTTGTGGAGCGTGATGATTTTGTACGTCACCCTTGGCTTCAGGCAGTTCAGTCACCACTTTACCGACATACGCGATGCGCTGGATGACGGCGACGAGATCACTGCACGCGAACTTCTTGCGCAGTGGCGTCAGGTCGATGCCAGCGAACTGCCGCGAAGCGAAATCGTCCGCCACGTGATTGAGTATTCGGTGCTGGCAGCGCACCGCCATGTGTTTGGCGTGCTGGGCTGGTTTTCCGTTCTGGCGGCTTTGGGACTGGGTCCGGCAGGTGCGGTTTTTTACCGCATGTCTGAATTCGTGTCGCGCTACTGGGTCTATAAAAGCAAAACGCCGGGTGAAGGCGCCAGTCCCGCGTTGCAACGCGCCGCGGCCCGCGCCTGGGGCGTGATTGACTACGTACCAGCCCGGGTCACCTCGCTGGGGTTTGCGGTGGTCGGCAGCTTCGAAGAGGCGATTGATGCCTGGCGTCAGTACACCCACCGCTTCGCCGCCAATGCCTCTGCCATTTCGGGCAACCGCAATGACGGCGTCATTTTGGCGGCCACGTCGGGTGCGGTGAATGTGCAATTGGGCGGGGCCGCGCTCAAGGCAAGGCGCCCGGCTGGCCCCGATGTGCCCACCGGTGCAGCAGGCCTTGATACTGGGCTAGTTAACGACACCGAAGCGGTCACCGAGTTGGAGGTTTTTGAGGCCACGCCGGGCCGCCAGCCGGAACTGGCGCATCTGCGCAGCATTGTGGGGCTGGTCTGGCGTTCGGTGGTGCTGTGGATGGTCTTGCTGGCGCTGCTGACCCTGGCGCGCCTGCTCGGCTAAATCTCGAACCGGAATACGAGCTCGCCGCCGTGCCTGCTGCTTGTTTTTAGTATCGCGATTGCGACATCTCAGCAAACAGTTCGCTATATAAACGATAGCGACTTACGCTGATCCCGCTTGGGCTAGAGGCCGATTTGACCACTGATATCACGCCGCAGCCCGGTTCATGCAGGTGCGTGCAGTTGTAGAACTTGCAGTCCTGCGCATGCGCCTTCACGTCAGGCATGTAGCCGGCAAGCTGCATCGGCTCGATGTGGTTCAGCCCAAATTCCTGAAAACCGGGAGAGTCAATCAAGGCGGTGGATTTGTCTTCCCCGACCCAATAAAGCGTGGTGCTGGTGGTGGTGTGTTTGCCCGAACCCAGCACCTGCGAAATTTCAGCCGTCAGCACTTTGGCTTGCGGCACCAGCAGATTGGTCAAGCTGCTTTTACCGGCGCCTGAAGGCCCCAGGACCAGCGTTTTTTTACCCTGCAGAAGCGCCATCAGCGCGGCGGTTTGTGCGTCATTTGCGCCAGTATCCGTTTTGGGTTTGATCGCCAGTGGCAGCATCTGGTAGCCCATGGCACGGTACGGCGCCAGCTTGGCCCAGGCGCGTCCGAAGGGCTCGGTCAGATCGCTTTTGTTCAGTGCAATGATGGGCTTGATGCGTTCGGCTTCTGCGGCAATCAAGGCGCGGGTCAGCTGGTTTTCCGAGAATTCCGGCTCGGCCGCCATGAGGATCAGCACCTGATCGAGATTGGCCGCGAACGACTTGGTGCGCATCTCGTCCTGGCGGTAAAACAGGTTGCTGCGCGGCTCGACTTTTTCAATCGTGCCTTCGTCCTGCGATGGCAGCCAGCGCACCCGGTCACCGACCACCGACTGACTTTTTTTACCGCGCGGATGACAGATAACGCGGGCGCCGGATTCGGTTTCAACCAGCACGTGGCGACCAAACCCTGCAACAACTAGGCCGGGCTCTGTTCCGGCAATCTGCGGCCCAGCAGGGCGCGACGCTTTGCTCAAGCGAGCAAAGCGTCAACCTTCGACGCACAGAAAAAGTCGCTGACTGAAATCCCCTTCACGTCGTGCGTGCTGAAACGCACGGTGCATTTGCTGTAGCTCACCGCCAGGTCAGGGTGGTGGTCTTCGGCGTTGGCAATGAAGGCAACTGCATTGACGAAGCCAATGGTCTCGTGATAATTCTGAAAGCTAAAGGTTTTCTCGAGCGCGTCGTCAATCACTCGCCAGCCCGGCACCTGTTCACCGTTGAGCTTGCTCAATTGCGTGACGATTTCTGTGGCGCTAAGTGCGCGGCGCTTGGCGTGGATGGCGTTCTTCATGAGGGCGCACTGTTCATCAACAGGTTCATGCGCTCCAGGCGCTCCGATGCCGGCGGATGCGAGTAGTAAAACTTCACGAACATGGCATCTGGTGTCAGCGTGCTGGCGTTGTCTTTGTAGAGCTTGAGCAAGGCGCTTTGCAGATCTTTGCCATCGGTCTTGGACAGCGCGTAGGCGTCGGCTTCGAACTCGTGCTTGCGTGAAAAGCGGGCAGACAAGGGCGTGATGAAAAAGCTGAAAAGCGGCACCACGGCTAAAAACAGCAGCAGGGCCAGCGCGTCATTGCCGCCCGCCAGATTGGGCCGGACGCCAAGCCCGGTGTAGAACCAGACTTGCGACGACAGCCAGCCCAGCAACGCGAACCCCGCCAGGCTCATTGCAAACATGATGGCGATGCGCTTGATGATGTGCTTGTGCTTGAAATGACCCAGCTCGTGGGCCAATACAGCGTCTACCTCATTGGGACTCAGTTGGCTAAGCAGCGTGTCATAAAACACTACGCGTTTGGCCACGCCGAAGCCGGTGAAGTAGGCATTGGCATGGGCTGAACGCTTGCTGCCATCCATTACGAACAGGCCTTTCGCGGCAAAGCCGCAGCGCTGCATCAAGGCAGTGACGCGGGCCTTCAGGGTTTCGTCTTCCAGTGGCTTGAATTTGTTGAACAAAGGCGCGATGACAGTGGGGTACAGCACCAGTGCCAGCAGGTTAAAGCCCATCCAGGCCGACCAGGCCCACAACCACCACAGGCGGCCAGCGCTGCCCATCAGCCAGAGAATCAGCGCGACGATGGGCAGACCCACAGCGGCACCGACCAGCGTTGCCTTGACCAGATCCGCCAGCCAGAGCCGAAGTGTGATTTTGTTGAAGCCGAAACGCTCTTCGATCCGGAAGGTGCCGTAAAGCGTGAACGGCAGATCAAGCAGGCCACCAATGATCGCGAAAATTGCCAAAAGGGCCAGCTGCGGCACCAGCGCGCCATAAGCATCGAGCCCCCAGGCGCCAACCGCTTGATTCAACGAATCAAGCCCGCCCAGCAGAGTCCAGCCCAGCAGAACTGCGCTGCCGAAGGCCATTCCAATCAGGCCAAATCGAGTCTTGGCCACCGTGTAATCGGCCGCTTTTTGATGTGACTGGAGGGTGATGGTTTTGGCGAAAGCGGCTGGCACCTGATCGCGGTGTTGCATTACATGGCGGATCTGGCGCGACGCCAGATAAAACTTCACCAGCAAGCCCAGCACCAGCATCGCCGCGAAAACCGCTGTCAGCGCAAAAGAATAGTCGTTCATGTTGGGGAGTTTAGGTCATCAGCGAGAATCGCAACATGCCCGATGCTGAACCCCTTCTCAAAAAATCCGACCAGAACCTTGTCTGGCTTGACTGCGAAATGACCGGACTTGACCCCGACAAAGAGCGGCTGATTGAAATTGCCGTGATCGTGACCGGTCCGCAGCTCACGCCGCGCATTGAAGGCCCGGTTTTGGCCATTCATCAGAGTGACGAGCTCCTTGATCAGATGGACAACTGGAACAAGGGCACGCATGGCCGCAGCGGTCTGATCGACAAGGTCAAGGCCAGCAGCGTCAGCGAGCAGGATGCGGAGGAGCGGGTGCTGGCTTTCCTGGCAAGGTACGTGCCCAAAGGCACGTCGCCGCTGTGCGGCAACACCATCAGCCAGGACCGGCGTTTCCTGGTCAAGTACATGCCCAGGCTGGAAGCGTTTTTGCATTACCGCAATGTTGATGTCAGCACCTTCAAGGAGCTGGCCAAACGCTGGCGGCCGGACGTGTACGCCGCGTTCAAGAAGCGCCAGAGCCATACCGCACTGGCCGATGTGCATGAGTCCATCGACGAGCTGGAGCACTACCGCTTGCACTTCCTCAAGTAATGCAACCTGATGCAATCTGTACGAGCAGGGTTAGGAGTACTTTAGGACTGTAGCCCAATAAATACGTGCGTAAGAAGCTATAAAAATAATAGCAATGCTGAAAATGCGCAATGGCTGTTGAGTGCGTTGCCCAGGTTGCCAGCGATGCCAGTCTTTACTTTGCAAAGTGCGTCAGGCTGGTAGAAACCCGTAAAGCATGGCATAATCGAAGGCTTGCTGCAGCGCAGGGGTGCGCCGCATTTGTACATCTACCTCACACTTTTGGGCTCTACTTTTTAGAGTCGCCGCTTCAGGGAAATACAGCCTGAGGCGAATATTCGTTTGATGGTTGATGTTTTATTAACCATGAACGAAGCCTTCTGCATCGCAGGGGTGAAGTTTCCTGTGCCGAATTGCCAAACTTTTCAAGTGGTGTGGCGCGCAGGTGATTAGTGAGAAAAACATGACTGACTCTTTTGATGCTCGCGGCGACTCTATGGCCGAAGCAAGTATTTACACTGACAATGCCGGCAACGACCGGGGCGTGCCTGATTTTTCAAAAACCATTGTCGGCACTGATTCGTCGCTCGACGCCGTAGCCGCCGAGCCAAATGGTTTCGTGAAACTGGGCCTGGCCAAAGAACTGCTGCAAGCCGTGGCGGACATGGGTTTTACCCAGCCCACCGCCGTGCAGCTAGCCACCATCCCGAAAGCCATGCAGGCGCTGGACAGCGAAGCCAAGGCCGATCCGAAGGCGTCCAAGTTCACCGACCTGCTGGTTTCCAGCCAGACCGGTAGCGGCAAAACCGCCGCCTTCCTGCTGCCCGTGCTGCATACCCTGCTCAAACAGCAGGAAGACTCCGAGCGCCACGAACGCGCAGAGTTCGAGCGCCTGAGCGCAGAGGCTGTTGCACGCGGTGAAGCGCCGCTGAAAAAGCCAAAGCGCAAAGACCCGACCAACATGCGGAATTTCAAGGCCGCCACACCCGGCGCACTGATTTTGTGCCCGACCCGTGAGCTGGCCCAGCAGGTCTGCGCCGACGCCATTGATCTGGTTCGCCATTGCCGTGGCCTGCGCATTGCGAACGTGGTGGGCGGCATTCCTTATCAGCTGCAAATCGCCAAGCTGCAAAACGCCGACCTCGTAGTGGCCACGCCCGGCCGTCTGCTTGATCTGCAGCGAAGCATGCAGATCAAACTCGACCAGGTGCAGTTCCTCGTCGTTGATGAAGCCGACCGCATGCTCGACCTCGGTTTTGCCGATGACCTGACCGAAGTCAACCAGCTCACCATCGAGCGCAAGCAGACCATGATGTTCAGCGCCACCTTTGCGCCGCGCATCATGCAGCTGGCCACGCGCGTGATGCGCACGCCCCAGCGCGTCGAGATCGACTCTCCGCACGAAAAGCATGCGTCCATCACGCAGTCTCTGCTGTGGGCCGACAACCAGACGCACAAGCGCAAGTTGCTTGACCATTTGCTGCGCGACACCACGATCAATCAATCCATCGTGTTTGCCTGCACGCAGGTCGAGTGCGATGGCCTGGCCAACGATCTGGTTCAGGATGGCTTCAGTGCCGTCGCACTGCATGGTGCTTTGGGTCAGGGTTTGCGCAACCGCCGTCTGATGGCGTTCCGCGATGGCCGCGTGCAGATTCTGGTGGCCACCGACGTCGCTGCCCGTGGTCTGGATGTGCCCACCATCACCCACGTCATCAACTACGGCCTGCCGATGAAGGCCGAAGACTATGTACACCGCATTGGCCGTACCGGCCGTGCCGGTCGCGAAGGCCAGGCCATCACGATTGCCGAGTTCCGCGACCGCCGCAAGATTCAGGACATCGAGCACTACTCGCAGCAAAACATCAAAGCCAGCGTAATTGCCGGTCTGGAGCCACAACAGCGTTTCGCACCCACATCAGATCGCCCACGTGGCAATTTTGGTGGTGGACGCGATGACCGTGGTGGTGGTCGCAGCTTTGGCGGTGGTGGTGGTTACGCGGGTCGCAAGCCGGCCGGCGGTGGTTTTGGTGCGGGTTCGGGTGGCGCAGGTTCGGGTTATGGCGGTAATCGCGATGACCGTGGCGGCTCTTTCCAGGGACGTCCGGCACCGCAGGGCAACAACTATGCCGACCGCAGTGGTTTCAACGACCAGGGCCCGCGTCGTCAGGACGAGCGCAGCTTCGGCAACAACAACGGCGGCAATGCTTTTGCACCGCGTGAAGACCGCAATTTCGGCGGTCGCAACGAAGGCTTTGCCCCACGTCCTGATTTCGCCAACCGTAAACCGGCTTTCGCGAAGCCCGCCGGCAAAGTGTTTGTGCCGCGTGATGCGGCGAAGAAGTCTGCCAAGTTTTCCAAGTCTGCACGTGACTGATCTCGTTTAGTCCGCTTTTCAGCGATCAAGCCAAAAGGCCGCTATTAACCGAGAGGTTGGTAGCGGCCATTTTTCGTCAACCTGTGTCAGTCGCTTTTTTAAACGGCTTCCGGCTGCGGGGCTGCGGGCTTCCGTAGCGCGCCGAAATCAGGAAGCGAATTCAGTCAGCAAATTGCCGGCCAGCGGCGTGTCTGCGAGCAAGCCCTGGCCATCTGCAACCTGTTGCCCGTTAACCCAGACACCATGCACGCCGACCGCGTCGGTCGTCAGCCGCGCGGCACCACCGGGCAGATCAAACACGCGGCGCTTCGGGCCTCGGCCCACGGTCGCGGGGTCGAACAGCAGCAAATCGGCGGCCAGGCCGTCGCGAATCAAACCGCGGTCACGGATGCCCAGCACATTGGCAGGCTGCGCAGTCAGGCGGCGCACCGCGTCGGCAAGGCTCATGGCGCGCCGATCGCGTGCCCAGTGGCCCAGCAGGTGCAGGCCATAGCCCGCATCGTTAAAGAAGGTCAGGTGCGCACCGGCGTCGCTAAGCGACACGATGCTGTGTGGGTGGTTCAGCATGCGGCCCACCGCCTCATCGTCGCTGTTGAGCAGTTGCGCAGTAAACACCGTCTGCAGATCCTCGGCCAGGGCCAGGTCGAGCATCAGGTCCAGCGGGTCGCGTCCCTGCGCCCCGGCCAGTTCAGCCATGCTGCGCTGTTCCATCGCGGCATGCTCCGGCAGCGCGGTTTCCACCACATGGACCTTGTCCCACTCGCCGTTGAACAGCCGGAAAGTGGTTGGCGCTGCGATTTCATCGCGCACCGACTGGCGGAACGCCGCATCGGCCAATACGCGCTTGAGCGCATCGCCGACCAGGCCCAGCGCGGGTTTCCAGCTCTTCAGCCCCTCCACCGGGTAGGGCGAGGCGAGTGTGAAGTCCATCGTCAGCGGGCAGCACGAGACCTGGCCGAGCAGGCGGCGACCTCTGGCGTTGGCCTCGGCGATTTGTTCGAGATCCTTGAAAACGGCGTTGGGGTTAGTGCTGTTGTGCAGCAATGCGGCGATCATCACCGGCCGACCTGATTTCGCGGCCATCTCTTCGAGAAACGGCACAGGCATCTGGCCGCCCTTGGTGACCATGTAGACGCCTTTGTTGCCTTCGCCCATGGCCGTGATCAGCGCCATCATTTCGCCATCGCTGGCGAGCCGCGAGGGCATGGGCAGGCCGCCTTCTCCGTTGTGTGCGGGGCTGGTGCTGCTGGCAAAGCCGACGGCGCCGGCGGCCATCGCGTCGCGCACGATCACCTGCATCTGCGCAATTTCCGGTTCCGTCGCGGCGCGCTTCGATGCGTCCGCGCCCATCACCCAGGTGCGCACTGACGAGTGGCCAACATAGGCCGCGATATTCACCGCGC
>JANLYY010000110.1:0-6058 GCA_031365885.1 Polaromonas sp.
GAGCGACTACACCGCCCTCAAGCCCCTGGAGCAAGCCGTGCTGTGGCGCATGCTGGAGCTGGGCACCCGCTTTCGCCCGTATGACGCCGACGCCCTGCAGTTTTACAACGACAAAACCGGCGACAAAGTCACCGTGGCCAAAGCCCAAAAAGCGCTGGAGGGGCTGCGCGCCCACCAGCCCAGCATGATCTGGAAGTCCGCCCGCAGCGAATACGCCGTGGAAGACGCCGCCATGCTCCGCTGGTATGTGCAGCGCGTGGCCGCAGCCACCTGGCCCCCGGTCGGCCCACAGTTTGACTGGCTGGACGAGTGAATATTGCCCTGAAGGCCACCGTACGCTATTGATTTAATAGCTGCTTACGCACGATTTACCTGGGCTAGTGGCCTATTTGATGCTTAAACGCCGCCCTGCAAGCCCGCCACCGCCGCCCGCACTGTTCAAGGGCTGCGACTGCGTCACCCCCGCTTTTCTCTGCAGGTCATCGCCCACATCCCAGTCCGGCAAGGCCCCCCACGCCATTGCCGTCGTCAGCACCACCAGCGACGGAATCGCGCGCAGGTAACGCGGGCGCAGCTTGATGGTTTTGGGTGTTGGGTTTTGCGTTGCCATGGTTTGCTCCTGATGAGGTGAGGCAAAAAATGATCTTGCATCGACCGCAGCCACTGCATGCGTCTGCCGCGTTGCCAGTCGTAAGAAATTGCCTCAACGCGCAGCCCGTGTGGGTTTCAAGACCGCACCTTTACAAAACCAGACGCCCCGCGGTCAGCGCGCCGCCTCATCCCAAAACATCGCCTCGATCTTGTGCCACGACCCCATCTGCACCGTGGCCACCACCGCGTCATAAAACGTTTTTGCGCGCGCGTAGTCTACCGGCGGCCAATCGCAATGAAAAGGCATGCGGGCGCGTCAGGCTTTGGGCGATGTAGATGCTCACAACTGCACGGGCTCGCATCGCTCGACTCATAACCTGCGCTACGATTTTTATAGCTGCTTGCGCAAGTCTTACCTGGGCTAGCGGCCTATTTGATGCTCAAAAACGTTAACGAAAGGTTCCACAGCTTGCTTCGCGCGGCCCTTCACGGTTCTGCGCTGTCAGCAAGATTTACGGTTGAAGTAATTGGACAAAAACTTCTCGCGAAATGGCGTTTCGTGATCTAGATCTGGTTTGTCCACTTGGCGAAAAATTTGAGGCAACCCACTGCATGGGTTGTGACGTATCGTGGGCGAGAACATAAAAACTAAAAGGATGCATATGGTTTTGATAGATCGCGATTACATGAACGAGAAGCGCGGTCGGCAAGCCTTCAACCCAGCTGCTGAAAAGTCAGCGGCGGGCACGCTTTTTATGGTGTTGGTGTTCATTGCCGCCTTGCTTTTTCTCTACAAATTGGCCGATTGGCACCTCAACCAGCGCGCAAGCGGAGTCGCCACTCAATCGACACCGAACGCTCCACCAACACTTGGTCAACCGCCCTCGCGCGAAAAAGCTTTTACGCTACCGCGCGAGTCCGGGCTGCGTCCATACCAGGACCACGACGCGCCCACGCCAGCGACAGGCAACCGCGTCGTCACCAAATGCATAGTCAACGGCAAAACCAGCTACACCGACGCCCCATGCGCAAGCGGCGCTGTCGCCACGCAAGTCACGACGCGCGCTGATCACAACATCATGGCGCCTGTTCGCGTGACTGCAACCGTCGCTACCGAAACCACGCACAGCCCCGCACCTGTCGCGGTCGCACAAAACACCGCACCTTCAGACTCCGCCGCAAAGAAACTCGAATGCGAGGCGCTGGAGTCCCGTGTTCAGTATCTGGATTCCATGAGCCGTCAAATTCAAGGGGCGCAGACGATGGACTGGATCAAAGACGAGCGGAAGAAGGCGCGTGATCGGCAGTTCAGGATTCCGTGCCGGTAAGTCGCCGTGCAACGAAGACTGCAAACCGCACGGCATACTGCGGCAAACCGATAAGAAAGCCATGCCGATGCCCCACAACCCCAACTGGAACCGCGCCGAAACGCTGGCGGCGCTGAATGTCTACCTGCTACTACCCTTCGGACAACTTCATCGCAATCAGCCTAAAATAAAAGAGCTGGCAAGCTGGATTGGTCGCACGGCCAACTCGGTCGCCCTAAAGCTGGTCAACCTTGCCAGCTTGGATCCGCAGATTGTTGCCAGCGGCCGGGGCGGCATGGGCCATGCGTCAAACTTGGACAAAGTGCTTTGGCAAGAGTTGCTGACGAATTGGGACAGCGTAGCGCTTGAAGCTGCGGCGGAATACGAAAAGCTAGCAACGGCGCACGGCCTCGCGCCCGACGCCGATATTGCAGACGCGCTCGAACTGGTTCCAGAAGGAATGAACCGACTCGCAACCGTCAACGTCCGCGTCAACCAAGCGCGTTTCCGAAAAGCAGTGCTGGCCGGCTACGACGCGACCTGTTGCATCAGCGGTTTGCGTCACGAGAAACTGGTGATAGCCAGCCACATCGTCCCGTGGGCGCATGACCCCAAAAACCGATTGAATCCGCAAAACGGTCTTTGTTTGTCGGCGCTTCATGATCGCGCTTACGACCAGGGGCTAATTACCGTCATGCCTGATTTCAAGGTACGTGTTTCGAAATCTCTTGCAGCCATGACGGGCGATGAATTTCTGGCCGAGTCGATACAGCGCTTCGACGGTCATTCAATTCGGCTACCCGAACGCTTTCGCCCGGCACCGGAGTTCTTGGCGGCACATGCCGCACGATTCGGCTACCTTTAACCAAACCTTGTTGTGCAACTCGTCGCACACACTTCAATCCTCTAAGCCCCAAAAAGTAAGTGACGCCCCCAGGCAAAGCCCTGGGTCACAAATGGGCCGTCAGTGATTACGCTAGCTTCATTACCAACCGCCACAGAGGGGTGTCAATTGGTCGAATTCAGCGTATTTGATTACTGCTATCGGGATGCCTCCAACTACAAGGCGTGGGGCACTCTTTTGCTTCAAGGGGCTTGCTCAACCTCTGACATTGAAAGCGTGCGGAAGCAGCTCGATTCCGGCGAGTTTTTTATTGCAGAGCAACTAGGCATTCCGCCGCTTTACGGGGAGTTGTGGGAATTGAGTAGCGGCCCAACAATCGATGACCACGTATGGCACACGTTTTTCGCCTTGAGAACTGCAACCCCAGAAGAGACAAACACCAGCGTATTTAGCAAAGTCGAAAACTTGATCTCAAAGATTAAGAATGTCGAAACTTGGAACGAAACACTGTCACCTCATTGGAACCTGTGAGTGCAGAAGTCAACCGTCTTTCATGAGGATGTTTTTTACGAACATTTTCGACCGTTCCGCCACCCTGCCGCCCACTTCGATATTTGGGGCGGCCACGGACTCGAAACCTTCGGTGCCGATTTACAAATAGCCAAAAGTTACGCGGGCGCTTTTGTCTGGACAGTGATTGATGGTGACAAAGGGTTTGAGCAGTGGATCACACCCGGATATCACTACGTGAATCGTGTTTGCTACTTGTTGACCGAGGTGCCTCACAGAGACGCTCCGGTGGAATTCCGCATTGCACGTAACGCACGCTCGCTAACGCCCGCGGGGCTTAAACGTCGCGTCAGTACTCTTCAGCGGATTTTGCTGGCTGGCACGCTAGGAGTTAGCTAAAGCTCGCTCGGTAAGTAATCGGGTCTAAAACACAATGCTGATCCAACGACCCACGAAGGTCAAAAAGACGTGGCGCTTTTCTGAACTCAAAAAGGCGGTAAAGATGAAACTGCTCTTTTGCGCCGCTGGATAACGCCAGCTCTCCGCGCGAAACAAAGAAGGGGGTGTCACGGCCAAACGTCGTCGTTTTAACCTCGATGAAGCGTTCTTTCCCATCGCCGTCAAAGGAAAGTACGTCATAGCCCAAGCCATCGCCCTTGGACTGGGAGACGTGGTCAATTTTGTCCGCGAGACGCGGCTGACCAAGCGCAATCAGACGCCAATGCTCGAACTTAACAATGAACTCCTCTCCAGCTAACCCCAATGATTGGTTTTGAGCTTCACGTTCAAGGTAGTCGCGCTTTGCGGCTCTGAAAAGCAGCGGATTTAAGGGTTCAGCGGCTCGGTGCTGCCGCTGGGGTGCTTCTGATTTCACCTTGGTGAAATCCGTGAGGGTCGGCAGGAAAGCAGGTTGCTGAACGGCTGCAAGGGCAACGCTATCCAGCGTCGTTTTACCGCGAACTTGCTCCGCCGCAATCGTCGCTAGCAGCGCTTGATAGTTTGAGCGTGGTTTGTAACCTCGAATGTAGGGAAATCCGAGATCAATCATCGCGGCGCTGACATTGCCGTGCTTGAACTCAATGGAGGCATCGGAACGATCCTGCAACTTTTCTTGCAACGCTCGGCGATGCACGGTCTTGCTGTAATTCTGTCCCGCCAGTTCCAGCGTCAACATTTCCAAGTAATCAGCAACGATTGCTTCTACTTCTTCACGAGACCAATCCATTGAGCGTCCAGATAATTTTTGAGTGATGCGGGCATCTTATGTCGCATCGGTTGACGAACTCATTTCCGCGCAGCCAAACTCTTTATCATGCGAAACATCGGTCGCAATACCCTGACCAGTTTCACCCAGCGCCAAGCCAGCAATGTCTACGGAACCTGCCGCGCTACATTCACCGCAGCCAAAACGGTGATGGTGCAGGTGCTGTCACCCTGGTCAAAGTACACGACGTAATTCTCGTGCGCCACCAACTCATGCGCCCCCGGCACGCAGGTACTGGTGCGACGCGGAAAATCGGGGTCGGCCAGCTGTTCCACCTGATCATCAATCAACAGCCACATGGCGACGGCCGCACTTGCGTTGTCCTGATTCCATCCGTCGAATGATGCGATACGCGGCGCAATTCATGCCTGCGGCACGGCTTTGAGTTGGGCCAGGCCTGGCGGCTCGAATGCGCCGCCATTCGTCTTCGGCCACGGCTGGGCGCGGGCTGTCTCTACTGGCCTGTACCTTGGCACGCACCCAGCGGTCGTATTCAGCGGCTTGAGCCGGTGGTAATCGTCTCGCAACCATCACGCCAGCAACGTCATCCCGGCCGCACGCACCGCCGCCTTATCGAACGTCACAGTCGAAGAGCAGCCTTCACTGCTCGCGATCTCGGCAATCAACGCGTCCACCAAACCGGCTTTGCGGCTTTTACCCTGGCTAAGCCGGCGAATGGCGGCTTGAACGACCTCACGCCGCTCCACCTGAATCTGCGGGGTGTTCAACAAGTCGTTGATCAGGTCTACCAGCTCGTCCATAGTGGCGCTGTACAGGCGGCTCAATACCCAGCACAGTTCGGCCAGCACCACCAGGCTGATAAAGCCGGGGCGGGCAATCGTCAGTTCGTTTTCAATCAGCCGGCTGGCCAACGCGGCCTGCCGGACATTGTCTTGCGTCAGGTAACGCGCCAGCACGTTGGTGTCGAGGCCAATCATGTGCGCTTATTTACCGCGCGCTCGACTCACGGCACCGGCGGCTATGGCTTCGTTCATGGCCTCAATACTCACCGGCTTTTTGACCCGCCCGGCAAACCGCCCTTTTAAAGAAGAAACGTCGCTGCGGACCGGCACCAGAACGAAGCTTCCATCAACGGGCAAAAAATCTACCTGCGCCCCGGCGCTCAAGCCCAGCGCGTTGCGCACAGAGATGGGCAGCGTGATCTGGCCCTTGCTGGTTAACGTGGCGATTGGCATGGTTGACTCCTTACAGTTGGTAAGGAATTATAGGCTGGTGACAACGGGTGGAGTGCGCGGGGATGCCAAGCGCTAGTTTTTGATTGGTTCAAAGGCATTTATGCCTCTAGCCCATATATAACGTGCGTACCCAGCTATTGAATTCATAGCGGACAGGTAGCTTCGCCGCATCGCACCAGCATCAAACAACGCCGCATATGGCGCCATCAACGCCCACAGCGCCGGCATCACTCACCGATGTCAAGAACTTATCCCCGTAAATCGAACACTTAACATATGATTTACGGTAATGATTTCAAGAAACATAGAAACCACCTTGCGTGAGCGCTTGAGCTCGGTGGTGCCG
>JANLYY010000141.1:0-28413 GCA_031365885.1 Polaromonas sp.
AATGCTGAGGCGGTTTTCAAGCAGGTAACCCAGCCCGGAAGGCGCTTGCGTGCGCTGCGACACGACGGACCAGCGCCCGTCGGGGCCGTGCGCCAGGTCGAAAGCAGCAATGTGCAGGTAGGTACGGCCCACTGCCGGCACACCCTGCATGGCGCGCAGATAACCAGGATGCCCGTGAACCAGTGCGCCGGGCAGCAAACCCTTGGCAAGCAGCTGCTGCGGGCCGTAAACGTCGGCCATGACCCGGTCAAGCAGGCGCGCGCGCTGACGGATACCGGCTTCTATAAATGCCCAGTCCTGACTGGAGACCAGCATCGGAAAAAGATCGAGCGACCAGGGTCGCTGCGGGCCGTCGGCGTCGGCGTAGACGTTATAGGTCACGCCGTTATCGCGAATTTGCCGTTGCAGGTGGCCGCTGCGCTGGTTTAGTTCATGAAAGCCGTCGGTGCCCAGAAAATTGAAAAAACGAGTCCAGTTTTCTGACAACGGTGAAAGGGGTTCAGTCCCGTTGCCAGACGCAGAAAGTGCATTTTTTGAATCATCTGGTTCTGAAATGCTGCCTCGAAGCTCATCGAAATGACCTGGCGCTGCGGCAGGCGACAGCGCGGCGGCGAGTTCGAATGGCGAGTCGAAATGCTGGGCCGCGAAAAGAGACGGGGTGATGTTTTCCACAGCGCTCAAGTATGCCTGCCCGCTTTCCAGCGCTCGCGTTTGAAAACCTTCACCGCAAATCAAGCGTGAATGGAAATTCCCGACTTGGCTGCACCGGCTTAACCTGTATTTTTCCGGGTGTGTGCCCCATTCGCAAAAAGCGCGTCAGGCGCCGGCTCTCGGCTTCATACGAATTGACCGGCAGCGTTTCATAACTGAGCCCGCCTGGGTGCGCTACGTGGTATTGACAGCCGCCCAATGATCGTTCCATCCAGGTGTCAACAATGTCAAAAGTCAGTGGTGCATGTACGCCAATCGACGGGTGCAGTGCCGAAGGCGGGTTCCAGGCCTTGTAGCGCACGCCGGCGACGTATTCGCCGACGCGCCCGGTGCTTTGCAGCGGCAGCGCGCGGCCATTGACGGTGACCACATAGCGGTTGTCGTTGAGCCCGGTAACGTTTACTTCCACACGCTCCAGTGATGAATCGACATAGCGCACCGTGCCACCGATCGAGCCTTCTTCGCCCATCACATGCCAGGGCTCCAGTGCGCTGCGCAGCGTCAGCTCGATGCTGTTGGTTTTGACCTGACCGATCATCGGGAAGCGGAACTCGAAATGCGGTTCAAACCAGGCCATGTCGAAGGCATAACCGGCTTCTTTCAGCTCGGTCAGCACATCGGCGAAGTCCATGCGGATCAGGCTGGGCAGTAAAAATCGGTCGTGCAGCTCGGTGCCCCAGCGCGTCATGCGCGTTGCATAGGGCTTCCTCCAGAAACGTGCGACCAGGGCGCGCAGCAGCAGTTGCTGCGCGATGCTCATGCGCGCATGCGGCGGCATTTCAAAAGCGCGCAACTCCAGCAGGCCGAGGCGACCGGTAGCCGAATCGGGCGAGTACATCTTGTCGATGCAAAACTCGCTGCGATGCGTATTGCCTGTGACGTCAACCAGAATGTTGCGCAGCGTTCTGTCAACAATCCACGGTGGCATCTTTTCACCGTATTTTTCGCGGTTGCCGGCGATTTCTCGCAGCGCAATTTCCAGTTCGTACAACTGGTCGTTACGGGCTTCGTCCACTCGCGGTGCCTGGCTGGTCGGGCCAATGAACATGCCCGAAAACAGGTAGCTCAGCGACGGGTGGTTGTGCCAGTAGGCCACCAGGCTGCCCAGCAGCTCGGGTTGGCGCAAAAAAGGACTGTCGGCTGGCGTGGCACCGCCCAGTACAAAGTGGTTGCCGCCGCCGGTGCCGGTGTGGCGGCCATCGGTCATAAACTTTTCGGCCGACAGCCGGGTTTCATGCGCGATCTTGTACAAAAACTCGGTGTGTTCGACCAGCTCGCCCCAGTTATAGGCCGGGTGAATATTGACTTCGATCACGCCGGGGTCGGGTGTGACCTGCAGCATCTTCAGGCGCGGGTCGCGCGGCGGCGGATAGCCTTCCAGCACGATGGAAAGGCCTAGCGTCTGCGCGGTGGCTTCCACGGCTGCGAGCAGTTCGAGGTAGTCTTCCAGCCGCTCCATCGGCGGCATGAAGATGTAGAGCGCGCCGGTTTCACCGCGACTCGATGGGCTATCCGGGTCTGCCTTCGACTTGGTCGGCGCCTTGTTGTCCTTCGGGCCTTTCGGGCCATTGGCGCGCGACGGGTCGCGAACTTCCACGCACAGCGCGGTGCGCGTCAGCCACGCGGCGGATTCAAATGCGTTCGGCGCGCGGTTATTGGCTGGCTCTGTGGGCTGCGCCGGCGGGCTTGCCTTTTCAGGCGCTGCGACTGCGGAGACGTCCGTCGGTCGAAACTGCAAAACGCGACTGGCTTCGCTGGTGGCGGCATTGCCGGTCAGGTAGCGGGCGGCCAGCGCAGCGGCTTGCGGCATTTCGCCGCGCGGCGCGAACGGGTCGGCCTCGATCATGGTGGGGTAGTCAGTCTTTGACACCCAGGGCACCGAATCCAGTGGCAGCCGGTAACCCATCGGCGAGTCGCCCGGCATCAGGTACATGCGTTTATCGCGAAAGAACCAGGGGCCGGTGGTCCACTTCGGACCCGACAGCGTCGGCGAAATCCCTGGTCGGTTTTTTGCCTCCGCGGCTTCTCGGGTTTGCAATGGCAGCACGTAGCCCACCACCGAATCAAGCCCCTGCATGAAGACGCGGCGCAGGCGCTCGCGCTCCATGGCGTCGTCGAGCTTCGAGTCAAACGGGTCCACGTTGACAGGCAGGCGGCGTTCACGCCACAGGTAGTACCAGGTGTCTTCAAAGCCCGGCGTGATGAAGTCCTTGACCAGCCCGAGTTTGCCGGCCAGGGTGTTGACGAAGTTTTTTGCGTCGGCGCTGGTGTAGCTGCAGGGCTTGCGTTCATCGGCGAAAAGCGCCGGGTTCTGCCAGACCGGTTGGCCGTCTTTGCGCCAGAAGATGTTCAACGCCCAGCGCGGTAGTTGCTCACCCGGATACCACTTGCCCTGGCCGAAGTGCAGAAAGCCGCCCTGGCCGTATTCAGCCCGCAGCTTGAGCACCAGCTCGGCCGCATAGCCACGCTTGGTCGGGCCCAGCGCGTCGATGTTCCATTCGGCGGCGTCGCGGTCAGCCGTGCCGACAAAGGTCGGCTCGCCACCCATCGTCAACCGCACATCGCCGGCCGCCAGGTCTTTGTCGACCGCAACGCCCAGCGCCAGCACGGCTTTCCACTGGTCATCGGTGTAGGGGCTGGTCACACGTGGCGACTCAAAAATTCGCTGCACCGCCATGTGGTGCTCGAACTCCACCTCGCTTTCGTCGACGCCGCCTTCAATGGGTGCGGCACTCGACGGCTCGGGTGTGCAGGCCAGTGGAATATGCCCTTCGCCCGCCATCAGGCCCGAGGTCGGGTCCAGGCCGACCCAGCCGGCGCCGGGCAAAAATACCTCGCACCACGCATGCAGGTCGGTGAAGTCGTGTTCAGCGCCGCTGGGTCCGTCGATGGACTTGACGTCGGCTTTAAGCTGAATTAGGTAGCCCGACACGAAGCGCGCCGCCAGGCCGAGGTGCCTGAACAGCTGCACCATCAGCCAGCCGGTGTCGCGGCACGAACCGCAGGCCAGCGCCAGCGTTTCTTCGGGCGTCTGCACGCCAGGCTCCATGCGGATCGAATATTTAATGTCTTGTTGCAGACGCTGGTTGAGGCCGACCAGAAAGTCGATGGTGCGCTTGGGTGTGCGGTCGGTTTGTTCGAGATAGGCCTTGAGCAGCGGTGTGACCGGCTGGGTCACCAGATAGGGAGCGAGTTCCCGCGCCTGGCTTTCGCTGTAGGCGAACGGAAACTTCTCGGCATCCGGCTCCAGGAAAAAATCGAAGGGATTGAACACCGCCATTTCAACGACGAGATCCACCGTCACTTTAAATTCACGCGTCGGCTCGGGAAACACCAGCCGGGCCTGCCAGTTGGCAAACGGGTCTTGCTGCCAGTTGATGAAATGCTTTTCCGGCGCGATGCTCAGCGAATACGACAGCACCTGGGTGCGGCTGTGCGGTGCCGGCCGCAGCCGGACGACTTGCGGTCCGAGCTTGACGGGGCGGTCATACCGGTAGTGGGTGATGTGACTCAGGGCAACGTGAATGGACAAGGGCGCCTCGCGGAAAAAAATGGCAGGGTGAAAGATGCGGGGTACATGACACCTGAAATCAGGAAAGTGCTGCAACCAGACCGGTTGAAGGATAAATTGCAGCTGCCAACAGCTTACCCTTGCCGGACAACTTTTAGTAGCAAGAGCTGCGCCACGCCAGCTTTGTAGGCTTTTTGGGGCGCTGACCCGTTAACGGCTGACAGCTCGCACGCTTGTGCAGAGCAAAAATAAAATAAACCGGGAGCGTTTGTGCGTGACTCAGTTTCAGGGCGGGCCTCGCGGCACGGCAGCCCGGCCAGCCCCGGGCTGACTTTGGGTTTTTTTATCGCCGGCGTCGCCTTGCAACTGCAGCAAAGCCAGTTGTGGACGGGCTGGATTTACGGCTTGATGGCCTTGCCCGCCATGTTCGCGCTGGGCTATCGAGCGTTCAATCGGGGAAAAATACCGTCAACGTCTGGCGCCCCGGCGTTGGTCGTCACGGCCTTGCTGGCAAGCGCTTTCGGCTTCGGACTGACGGGTTTCCGGGCGACGCAGTTTCAGGCGACGGCTTTGAACCCGGCACTTGAAGGCCGGGATATCGCGGTTACCGGCACGGTCGTGGCGATGCCGCAGCGCAGCGAAGACGCCACGCGGTTTCGCCTTCTGATCGATTCCGCCCGGCTGGATGACAGGCCTGTAGTCCTGCCGGAGCAGATGCTGCTCGGCTGGTATGCGGGCTTTGGCGCGCGCGAAGCGAAGGCGGCCCTCACTGGCGGTGATGACCCGGCCGAATTTTCGCTGGAACTGCAGCGCCAGCCGCAAAACCTTCGCGCCGGTGAACGCTGGCAGATGACGGTTCGCCTGAAGGCGCCGCACGGCAACAGCAACCCGTACGGCTTTGACTACGAACTGTGGCTGTGGGAGCAGGGCGTTCAGGCCACCGGTTACGTGCGTGCCGGGCCGCGCGATACGCCGCCGTCCCGGTTTTCCAGCAGTTGGCAGCACCCGGTCGAGCGCGCCCGCCAGGCCGCGCGAGAAGCGATTTTTGCGCGTGTTGACAACCGGCAGCTGGCTGGCGTGATTGCCGCGCTGGTGGTGGGCGACCAGAACGCGATTGAGCGCGCCGACTGGGACGTGTTTCGCGCCACCGGCGTGGCCCATTTGATGAGCATTTCGGGGCTGCACATCACGATGTTTGCCTGGCTGGCGGCGCTGCTGTTTAGCCGCTTGTGGCGCCTGTCAGCCCGGTTCACGCCGCGCCTGTGCCTGGCCTGGCCAGCCAGCAGCGCCGGGGCGCTGGCCGGGCTGGCGCTGGCCACCGCTTACGCGCTGTTTTCAGGCTGGGGCGTACCGGCCCAGCGAACCATCTGGATGCTGGCCACCGTGGTGTTGCTGCGCCTTGGCGGCAGGCAGTGGCCGTGGCCGCAGGTATGGCTGCTGGCCATGGCAGTTGTGGTGTTGCTGGACCCGTGGGCGCTGATGCAGGCGGGCTTCTGGTTGTCGTTCGTGGCGGTCGGGGTGCTGTTCGCAGCCGGGTCAGCGCCTGCAGAGCACGCACAAGACGCTATTAATTCAGGAGCTGCTTACGCACGTATTACGGGGGCTAGAGACCGATTTATACCTCAATGGGGGCGAAAGTTGCTGTCAGGCATGAGCGGCGCAGCGCGCGAGCAGTGGGTCGTTACGCTGGCGCTGACGCCGCTGTCATTGCTGCTGTTCAACCAGGTCTCAGTCGTCGGCTTGCTGGCTAACGCCGTCGCCATTCCCTGGGTCACGTTGCTGGTCACGCCACTGGCGATGCTGGGCCTGGTCTGGGCGCCGCTCTGGACGGGTGCGGCCTGGGCGGTTGACTGGCTGACGGTGTTTTTGCAATGGCTGGCGAGCTGGCCTTTCGCTTCTGTCAGTGTTGCTGCTGCACCGCTGTGGGCCGCTGTGGCGGGCGTGCTGGGCGGAGGTTTGATCGCGCTGCGCCTGCCGTACGCCTGGCGACTTCTAGGCGTCCCGCTGCTGCTGCCGGTTTTGCTCTGGCAACCGCCGTCTGTGGCGCGTGGTCAATTCGAATTGCTGGCCGCAGACATCGGGCAGGGCAATGCGGTGCTGGTGCGCACCGCCAGCCACAGCCTGCTGTATGACAGCGGCCCGCGTTTTTCACGCGAGAGCGACGCCGGCCACCGTACGCTCGTCCCGCTGCTTCGGGCGCTTGGAACCAGGCTAGACCTGCTGATGCTCAGCCACCGCGACAGTGACCACACTGGCGGCGCATCGGCCGTGCTGGGCATGCAGCCGCAGGCGACGCTGACGAGTTCTATCGAAGACGGCCATGAGCTGCAGGCGCTGCGCCCGTCCAGGCGCTGCATCGCAGGCCAGCGCTGGGTGTGGGATGACGTCACCTTCGAGGTGCTGCACCCGCAGGCAGGCGACTACGACGTGCCCAACAAGTCCAATGCCATGAGCTGTGTGCTGCGGATTTCCAGCGCGGCAAGCGCTTCCAGCGTGACCCGCACAGCCCTGCTGGTCGGTGACCTTGAAGCCCCGCAAGAGCTGCGGCTGGCGACTGGCGAGTTGGCCGCGCAGCTTCAGGCCGACTTTTTGCTGGTGCCTCACCACGGCAGCAAAACATCATCAAGCGCGGTTTTTCTCGATGCGGTGAAGCCGCGGTTTGCACTGGCGCAAGCAGGCTACCGGAACCGTTTCGGGCATCCGGTCGCCAGCGTGGTCGCGCGGTACGACGAGCGCGGCATCGCTTTGATCCGCTCATCGGAATGCGGCGCGGCCACCTGGCGCAGCGCGCAGCCCGATCAGATAGCTTGCCAGCGAAATGATGGGTTGCGTTACTGGCATCACGTTGCCCTGCCGTAAAAGCTGCTTGCGTGGCGCCAGATGGCGCATAACTTGCTAAGCTCTATCTGAGCAAAAAAACCAAATCCCCGCCGGAGGCACCTCACCCATGAGCCGACCCATGTTTGACGAGATGAACGCCACCGCCACCGTCGTGCGTCACCATTACCAGGGCTACCAGCGCTGGCTGGCCCGGCAGCCGCTGGATGCGATGCAGGCGCGCCGCGACGAGGCGGAAATGATCTTTCGCCGCGTCGGCATCACGTTCGCGATTTACGGCGCGAAAGATGAGGATGGTTCTGGCACCGAGCGGCTGATTCCGTTTGATCTGATTCCCCGCATCATTCCGGCGCACGAATGGGCCACGATGGAAAAAGGCCTGATACAGCGCGTCACCGCGCTGAACCGCTTCATCCACGATGTTTATCACGGCCAGGACATCATCAAGGCCGGGCTGATTCCGTCAGAACAAATTTTCCAGAATTCACAGTTCCGCCCCGAGATGATGGGCGTCGATGTGCCCGGCAACATTTATTCGCACATCAGCGGCATCGACATCGTCCGCGCCTGCAATGCAAAAGGTGAGGGCGAGTATTACGTGCTGGAAGACAACCTGCGGGTGCCTAGCGGCGTCAGCTACATGCTCGAAAACCGCAAGATGATGATGCGGCTTTTCCCCGAGCTGTTCAGCGAAAACCGCGTGGCACCGGTGGCGCACTACCCCGATTTGTTGCTGGAGACCCTGCGCGCCATGGCCCCGCCCGCCACGGCTGACCCGACCGTGGTGGTGCTGACGCCTGGCATGTACAACTCGGCCTACTTCGAGCATGCGTTTCTGGCGCAGCAAATGGGTGTCGAGTTGGTCGAGGGCCAGGATCTCTTCGTCAAAGACAACTTTGTCTACATGCGCACCACGCGCGGGCCGAAGCGAGTCGATGTGATCTACCGCCGGGTCGATGACGATTTTCTCGACCCGCTGGCGTTCCGGCCCAAGTCCACACTAGGCTGCGCTGGGCTGCTTAATGTGTACCGCAGCGGCAATGTGTCGCTGTGCAATGCCATTGGCACCGGCGTGGCCGACGACAAATCGATCTATCCCTATGTGCCCAAGATGATCGAGTTTTACCTGGGGGAAAAGCCGATTTTGAACAACGTGCCGACCTACCTATGCCGCAACGACGAAGACCTGAAGTACACACTGGCCAATCTGAAAGACCTGGTGGTGAAAGAAGTCCACGGCGCAGGCGGCTACGGCATGCTGGTCGGGCCGGCTTCCACAGCAGCCGAAATCGCAGAGTTCCGCACGGCGCTGCTGGCCAACCCCTCTGGCTATATCGCCCAGCCGACGCTCAGCCTGTCAACCTGCCCGACCTATGTGGAAAGCGGCGTGGCACCGCGTCACATTGATTTGCGGCCTTTCGTGCTCAGCGGCAGGGACGTGCAGATGGTGCCCGGCGGCCTGACGCGCGTGGCGCTGAAAGACGGCTCGCTGGTGGTCAATTCATCGCAGGGCGGCGGCACCAAAGACACCTGGGTTTTGCAGTCTGAAAGAGGCGGACAAACGCAAACGCAAACGCGGGGCCAGGTGCAAACGCAATCCCAATCCACTTCAATAGGTGTTTGAACATGCTTTCAAGAACTGCTGATCACCTGTTCTGGATGTCGCGCTACACGGAAAGAGCAGAGAACACCGCGCGCATGCTCGACGTGAACTACCAGACCTCGCTGCTGCCGCAATCAACCACTGTGGCGCAGGCCGGCTGGCAGGGCCTGCTCGGCATCAGCGAGCTGAAACCCGCTTACGCTGCCAAATACGGCGACAGCATCAATCCGCGCGACGTGATGGACTTCATGGTGCGTGATGAAAAAAACTCATCGAGCATTATTTCGTGTCTGAAAAACGCCAGGGAAAATGCGCGGGCGGTGCGCGGCACGCTCACCACCGAAGTCTGGGAAACGCAAAACCAGACTTATCTTGAAGTCTTTCGCATGCTGCGCAACGGCGATTTCGAGCGCGATCCGGGCCAGTTTTTTGAATGGGTAAAATTTCGTTCGCACCTGTCGCGCGGCGTGACGGTCGGCACCATGCTGCAAGACGAGGCGTTTCACTTTCTGCGTCTGGGCACGTTTCTGGAACGGGCCGACAACACCGCCCGGCTGGTCGATGTGAAATTTCATTCTTTCCAGGGCGACTTTTTAGGCGTGCCGAACGCGGAAGACCAGGAATACGACTTCTATCACTGGAGCGCCATTTTGCGCAGCGTGTCGGGCTTTGAGGTCTATCGCAAGGTCTACCGCGACGTGATCAAACCCGAACGTGTTGCCGAACTGTTGATCTTGCGCGCCGACATGCCGCGCTCGCTGCTCGGTTGCCTTAATGAGGTCATGCACACGCTGGCCATGGTGACCAGTGACGCGTCGAGTGAGACCCAGCGGCGTGCCGGCAAGCTGCGTGCTGATTTGCAGTACGCACGCATTGACGAGATTCTGGCGACCGGTCTGCACGCCTTTCTAACGCAGTTTCTGGACCGCGTGAACGAACTCGGCGCACACATCAGCCGCGAGTTCTTGGTTCCGGCGACCACATGAAGGAAAGGGAAAGCTTTCACTTCAAGCAGGGGCCGCGGAACCGGCTTTGCCGGGCCGCAGGCGCAGCGGCACCCCCGGGGGGCAGGAAGTTACACGCAGCGAACGACCGTGGGGGCTTGGTTAACTGATGAAGTTGCATGTACGGCACACCACCGACTACCGCTACACCGAACCGCTTCGTTACGCGCTGCAAACGCTGTGGCTGACGCCGCAGTCAGGGGCGGGGCAGACGGTTAATTTCTGGAGTGTCGGTGCGCCCGAAAAGCTCTACCCGCAACGCGATGCTTTTGGCAACACCATCCAGTCGTACACCTTCGTCGGAAAAGAATCAGACAACGTGCGCTGGAGCCTGGTCAATGCAGCGGGCGAAGTTGATACCCTGGGTGTGGCCGAGTTTGTGGACGCTGATGCGCTGCCGCATCCCTACTTCTTTTTGCGCGCCACCCCTCTGGCCGAATCACATGCCGAGCTGGCAGCCTTCGGTCGCCGTTTCGTCAGTGCTTCTCTGGTGGCCGGGCAGTTCGACTTGAGCATGCTTTTGGCCTTAAGCCGGGGCGTGGCGTGCGCAGTCAACTATGAAAAAAATAGCACCGACGTCACCACCACCGCGCTGGAAGCCTTCACGGCGGGTGCCGGCGTGTGTCAGGACCAGGCGCATGTGATGGTCGCCATCTGCCGCAGCCTGCAAATACCGGCGCGTTACGTCAGCGGTTATTTTTACGCCGCCAACGAACCCGATCTGGCCAGCCACGCCTGGGTCGATGTGTGCCTGGACGTGGCAGCGCGCCGCTGGGTCAGCATTGATGTGACGCACAGCTGCCTGATCGACCAGCGCCATGTGCGCCTGGCGATGGGCACCGACTACAACGCCTGCCCGCCAATCAAGGGCGTGCGGCAGGGCGGTGGCCAGGAGTCGATGACGGTGAACATCATGATCACGCCGGTTGCATAGCCATTTGTAGATTTGTTGTGGTCGCTACTACAAGAGCCATTGGTTTGTGACTTTTATCTCGCAGTTTTCGGATTTGGGTGCGGAACAAAAGTAGCGCCACGCTCTATGCAGCGAAATCTCATTTATGATTTTTAAGTAAGTGGCGAAACTTTTTGTACAGAAAGACTCCTATGGCGGCTCTCGGCTCTCGGCTCTCGGCTCTCGGCTCTCGGCTCTCGGCTCTCTGGTTGCGGTCTGCCTGCTACTATTTTCAGTAACATCCGCACACGCCGAGCAGATATGCAGATTTAGCCACGAGTTGTGGTTCAATCCCGGAGAATTTCCGGAATATCCAAAAGGCTACGACGGAAACGCGTATGAAAGTTCCGACGCCGCGCTTCAAGCTGCAAAGAGAGAAGTATTTGGGCCCAGTGGGGTTTTTGCATTCCGACATACGGTTAACAATCCGTGCGAAGGCATTTACCAAACGATGAACCTTTCGTTCATCGCCGGAGATGGAGTTACACCTATACCGTTTGAGGATTCCGGAAGTTATGTGGTACCTGTTGGGATTTCGGTGTTGCTCGTCACCGCAACTAAAAACTTTTGTCAGCGCCCCAATTCGGCGGGTTCACCTTTTGTGGTTTTGTCAACCAGAACTTATGTTTACGCACCCGGCAACACACTTCGTTGTGAGAACGCGGATCCCTAAGTCATCTCACTCTCCGGACCTGCAGAAACCCGTCCAGTCGGTACCGCTGGATCCGCCCCAGTCACGTTCACAGCCAAGGTCAACAGCGGTGCAACAACCAAAGCCGGTGTCCCTATTAGCTTTTCTGTCGATGTCACTCCAAATTCGGGCGGCCACGAACATCACGACATCAATCGTCCCAAAGGAAAGCTTAGTGCGGTGCAGGGCACGACCGATTTGAATGGCGAAGTAAAACTGATATTCGCGGCCTCAGAAATATCAGGTATTCACACCATCAAAGCCACTTGTGCGACTTGCTCCAACAGTCCCGCCGCCCATGAAATACAGGTCAAAGTGCCCGACTTGTTGCCGATCTCACCCAACCCGCCACAAAATGCAGATGGCAGCTATGTTTACGCATTGACCAGTGTGGACAAAACCCACCAGGGCAATGGGAAGTATCACCACAAACAGTACTATTTGACGCAGCAATCCCAAATCAACCTGCAATCAATGATTAGTGCCTTCGCTGCCGAAGGATGGGGCACTGTAGCCTTGAACGATGCCAGCCTGTTTTGGGGTGGGCGATACGACATCAGTTCGAATTGGGCAGGGTCACATAAAGGGCACCGCGAGGGGCGCGAAATCGACATCTCGTTCACTCGTGCAAACAATCCGATTTCTGCGTCCAAGCAGAAGGTTTTTTACGACAAATTTTGCGACGACAAAAAGGTGAGTTTTCCTTTTTCCATTCTTCATCACTACGTAAAGCAGCCGCATTTTCATGTGTACCTGGAAAAACAAACAGCCTGCTTCAAATCGGAGAAATAAGTCATGACAACCATTCAATACATTCGATTTGTCCTGTTGGCTTGGTTGCTGGGTTCGGGTCTGGCCCACGCGCAAGACAGCGCCGTCTTTGACGCCCAACAAAATGCATGGAAACTCTATTACAAGGACCCGGAAACCGAGCAGTGGGTTAACAAGACCTATGTGGCACGCACGGCCATTCGGCCTTCCATCAAAACCAGTGTCACGGGCAACGGTATGCCGTTTACCTATCACTACACATTGCGCAACCGACGCGGCGCACAGCAAAACATCAGCGTGATCCGCATTTGGGGTATTCCGTTGGTGTACGCAATTCCAGATTTACCCCCTGTGACTGCAAACATAAGAACCGACAATGACAAGTGGACTCAACAAAATTGGGTTCAGCTCACTGCCAAAAGAAATTTCGAAAGTAGCGTGGTCAAAGCTCCCAAAGGCTGGAGTGCAGGACTGCGCGTTGACGAGAAAGAGGGGCAAACCAGCTTCGTCTGGACACCGGGACTAAAAGACACTGACCCCAACGGCGTAGAGCCGGGCCGTTCGCAAAGTGGATTCGCCGTGATGCGGCCTGAATTGCCGGGCGTGGCGCGCACGTATTTGAAAGGGAGTATTGAAGAACCTTGGGCGCTCGATAGCCTGCCAGAAACCCCTTTCTGGACTGCGAAGGTCGATGAAATCCAAGAGCTGGACTACGTGTTGGTGCCCGTTCTGGCTCCTGTGATTTCCATTCCAAGCCCGTACAACGGTGCCGAACTGGCGCGCAGAATCAAAACCCACACCCAAACATGGCTGAAGTACGGGCACGTGAGCGCTGACGTTCTGGACCGCTTGAACCGGCAGTTCGACGCCTTGATTCCCGCTTTGGAAGGAAATAACAAAGTCGCCGCCCGTGCCGCTGCAATCGAGATGTTCAAGGAAGTCTTTGGTCACCACCGTGGCTTGAGCCACCAAAAACTGGATGAGGACGATGAAGATCAAGCCGCCGAGGTATTGCCCCGTAAGCAAGCAGGTCACACAGGCGCTTCGGTCACCACGGCGCCACAGCCAGTAACCGTGGATCGTGTGGCTGCAAGAGCGCTTGCGTTTAACTTGGTGTACTTGCTGGCGCGATTGGAGAAAGAGCGCTGAAAATTCCCGACTTTCGCGTGCCGACAGTTTGAAGCTGACAGCATTTTTACGCCGCCAACGAACCCGATCTGGCCAGCCATGCCTGGGTCGATGTGTGCCTGGACGTGGCCGCGCGCCGGTGGGTCAGCATTGATGTGACGCACAGTTGCCTGATCGACCAGCGCCACGTGCGCCTGGCGATGGGCACCGACTACAACGCCTGCCCGCCAATCAAGGGCGTGCGGCAGGGCGGTGGCCAGGAGTCGATGACGGTGGACATCACGATCACGCCGGTTTGATTTTCCCCCGTTCCCCGGCCCCCCTGGGTGTCCAGACCGGGCAGAGCTTCAGCGGTGGCGCACTTCCAGAATGCCAAACTTCATCGCTTCGAAATAGGTCTTTGCGTCGTGCTGCGCCAGATAAAGCAAGACTTTTGGCGCCTGCGACCTGATCACGCGGGGTAGTAAAAAGCCCGCAGCGACCAGTGGCAGACCGGCCCAGAAATAACCTGAAAGAGCCAGCGCAGCGCCTATGCCCAGCAGCGGCAGGGAGATGCCTACGACGAACAAACGGTGCCGGACGTACTTTCGAGCGAGCACCGGGTTCACGATGACCTGGAAGCGTCCGGCAGGCAGACCGGCAGAAAACTCGTCGTGCGAAATATTCAGCGCTTCAGGCTCAGGCGGGGCTTGATCGGATGGACTCATGGCTTGGCGGTTCTGAAGCGCCGAACGGGTCAGCGATTGGTTGAAAGCCCGTTGAGTTTAGGCGCTGGTATTTATGCCATCAGATTTGCAGGCGTCGTGGTCGACGCAGCAGGCGCCGCAGCTCATGCCTCCCGGCCTGCCGCATGAGGCACGGTTTACGGCTGTTTAAGAAGCGCGACAACGCCAAGGTGATTTCCTTCGAGCGCCATGTCTGCAGCGGTTTTTCCGCGTTTGTCTTTCAGATTTCGGTCCGCTCCCTGCGCCAGCAACAGGCGAACGGATGATTCACCGCCGTAAGCCGCAGCCCACATCAACAGGGTCAGGTCATTTTCCAGTGCGGCGTTGACCTGCGTGCCAGCGCGCATCAGCTCCATCAGGCATTCGGCGCAGCCATTGCCCGCCGCATAAGTCGCCGCATTCTTTTTGACACGGTCTACCGGATCGATTTTGGCGCCCGCTGCCACCAGCTGTTTTACCAGCTCTGCATTGGCGCTGAAGGCGGCACCCATCAAGGGCGTAACACCTGCAATATTGGCGAGATTGACGTCGGCGCCCGCTTTTACCAGCGCTTCTACCAGAGGTGCGTTGCCTTTTGCGGCTGCCATATTCAACGCCGAGTCGCCGTTGCGATCACGTGAATTGACGATGGCGCCATCTTTCAGCAGTGTGTTGAGCCGGTCAACCCGACCGGCCCGGGCGGCCATCAGGAATTGCCCATTGATATTGATCTGGTCCATGCCCTTCTGGGCCATTGCCACCGGTGTTCCCAAAAAAAAGTATGCAAGAAAACCGAATCTGGCAAGGCTTGTGACGCGCATCAGGTACTCCTCAAAAAAATGGCCTGTTTGTCACGAAATCCTAGTCTGGGGTCGGTGCAATTCCAATGCGGGTATGTATGTACACCCCATCGGCTGTTTGCGCCTTTAATAGATTCCGGTCAATTGCCGGGTTGGGACCAATCAGGGTCTTCTCTTTGCGCGTTGCCTTTCAACCAATAAAAATGGGGGAGTCAAATGAAACATATCAGTTTGCGTCGGGGAATCGGTCTGGTTGTGGCACTTGGTGCTTGGGCCGGTGCGGCGGGCGCCGAGGAGATTCAGGGCCAGAAAGGCATGAGCAGCGGGCAGGTTGCCTTGAACAAGGGCATCAACGTCACGCAAGCCCAGTTGAACAATGCAGGCAAGCAGACGACGGACTGGCTGCACACCAATGGCGACTATGCCCAGACGCGGTTTTACGGCGGCAAGCAAATTAACGCGGGCAACGTGAAAAAGCTGCGGCCTGAGTTCATGTTTCAGACCGAGGTGCGCGAGTCGATGGAAACAGCGCCCATCGTGGTCGATGGCGTGATGTACATGACCACCTCTTTCAACCATGTCTATGCGCTCGATGCCGTGACAGGCAGGGAGTTCTGGCATTACAAACACAAGATGGGCGCCATCACCACCTTCTGCTGCGGCCCCAACAACCGGGGGGTGGCCATTGAAGGCGGCAAGCTCTTCATGGGCACGCTGGACGCGAAGATGGTGGCGCTTGATGCGAAAACCGGCAAGCTGCTCTGGGAAACCGAAATCGCTGATCCGGAAAAAGGCTACAGCGAAACCATGGCGCCCACGGTGGTGGACGGCAAGGTGTTGATCGGCACCAATGGCGGTGAATATGGCGTCCGTGGTTTCGTCAAGGCTTTCGATTCAGCGACCGGAAAACTGCTCTGGACGTTCTATACGATTCCTGAAAAAGGCCATGAGGGTGTATGGGCCGAGAACGACGCCACCGGCCGCAACATGCACCGTGACATTGCGAACGAGAAGGCCCAGCTGGCGCGCGACAGCTCTTTTTATCAGACGCTGGGCGGCGGCGTGTGGATGAATCCTGCGGTTGATCTGAAAACGAGAACCATCTTCTTTGTCGCGGGCAACCCGTCACCCGACCTGTTTGGCGCCGAGCGTCCGGGCGACAACCTCTACACCAACTCCATGATTGCAGTGAACCTGGACACTGGCGCGTACAAGTGGCATTCGCAATACATTGCGCACGATGTCTGGGATCTGGATGCAGTCAGCCCGCCCATCTTGCTGGATGTCAAAGACAAGTCGGGCAAGATGATTCCGGCGGTCATGCACGGCGGAAAAACTGGTCATATCTACATTCATGACCGGGCCGACGGCAAACTGATTCGTTTTTCCGAAGCCATGATTCCGCAGGAGAATATGTGGGTCTTGCCGACGGCAGGTGGTGCCCGCATGCTGCCCGGCGCCAATGGTGGTGTCGAGTGGTCGCCCATGGCGATCAACCCGGGCTTGCGTCTGGCGTATGCGATGAATTTGCATCAGCCGATGACCTACCACGTCGAGGCAGCCAAATATCCGGGCGGCAAGCTCTGGCTGGGTGGCGCCTTCAAAGTGATCGAGGGTGAGAAGCAGTGGGGACGGCTGGCTGCGGTAAACGTCGATACCGGCAAGATGGCCTGGAAATTTGACACCGAACAACCGCTGATTGGGGGTGCCATTGCGACCGCCGGCGATCTGGTGTTCTATGGTGAAGGCAATGGCCTATTCCGTGCGCTGCATGCCAAGACCGGCAAGCTGCTTTGGGAATACAACTGCGGGGCAGGTGCCAATGCGATGCCGGTGTCCTACACCGTCAAGCAACGGCAGTACATTGCGATGGGTTGCGGTGGCAACACGCAGCTCGATTTCAAGCGTGGCAACACCATGGTGGTGTTTGCGCTGCCAAAGTAAGTTCTGCATCCGATCAGCCGCAGGGCTGGTCGCGTCGCCGGCTTCATCAATGACGGGGCTGCCTTGACCGGCGGCCCCATTCCAAGGGGTAGAGGATTTTGAAAGTTGATGTTCTTGTTGCGTTGTTTGTTTCTGGTTTTTTGTCTTTTCAAGTGCCGCCCGCCGCTGCGCAAGACATCGCTGCTGGCAAGGCCAAGTCGCACGTCTGCGCCGCCTGCCATGGTGCCGATGGAAATTCGCCAACCGGCCAGTTCCCGAATCTGGCAGGGCAAACCTGGCGCTACATTTATGTGCAGTTGAAGGACTACAAAGAGGGGCGCCGAAGTGATCCCGTCATGACTGCCATGGCCGCGCCGCTGAGCCGCCAGGAAATGATCGATATTGCCAACTACTTTGCCGCGCAGCCGGCCAGGCCGTCGACCTTCAAGGCCGAAGAGGGCAAGATCAAACTGGGCAAGGCCAAGGCCGACGAAACGCTCTGCTCGATGTGTCATCTGGGTGCGTTTGCGGGCCAGAACGAAATACCGAAAGTGGCGGGCCAGCAGTACGACTACATCGTCAAGCAGATGCGGGACTTCAAGGCCCGCACCCGAACCAACGACGCCGGCAACATGACCAGTGTGGCGCAAACCTTGAGCGAGGCCGACATCGAAAACCTGGCGCACTACATCACCAGCCTGCGTTGACTGGAAAACTGGCTGCCGCAGATCATATTGGCTTCCAGCCCAATAGATACAAGGGTAAGCAGCTACGTAATTAATAGCACGTTAGTTTTTTCTTCACGCCCTCATGGTTTGATCCGCGCCGCCACTTCCTGCCCCAGCTCAATCACCGCCATCGCGTAGTAACTGCTCCAGTTGTAGCGGGTGATGGCGTAGAAGTTTTCGGTGCCGGCCACGTATTGCGGCGCATCCGGGCCGTTGAGCAACTCGATCAGCGCCAGCGGGCCGGTGTGCTGCAGGGCCGGGCCTTCGAGCACGGCGCCTTTCTCAGAGAAGCTGGCGATGCTGAAGGTCGGCAAGATGTCGGGCGCCATTAGCGCGTCCATGTCGAGGCGGCTTTTGTCGAAGCTGACCGGGTAGTGCGTCGGCATGCCCGGCTGCCAGTCGAAGGCCTTGAAGTAGCTGGCGACCGAGCCGATGACGTCGGCCGGGCTGTTCCACAAATCGATGTTGCCGTCACCATCAAAATCAACCGCGTATTTGACCCAGCTCGACGGCATGAACTGGGGCATACCCATCGCGCCGGCGAAGCTGCCGCGTGCGTCAAACGGGTTCACGCCGCGGTGGCTTTGCAGTGTCAGAAACTGCTCGATTTCGCCTTTGAAAAACTCGCTGCGCTCATTGGCGCGCGGGTGACTGGCCGGAAAGTCAAAGGCAAGTGTGGCGAGCGCGTCCATCACGCGGAAGCTGCCGGTGTCGCGGCCATAAATTGTTTCAACCCCGATGATGCCGACGATGATTTCTGCCGGCACGCCGTATTCTTTTTCGGCGCGATCCAGCGTCTCGCGATGGGTACGCCAGAAACGTGCGCCGGCCTCAATGCGGATGGAGTCAATGAAACGGCTGCGGTAAACGCGCCAGTTTTTCTGGAAGGTTTTGGCTGGCGGCTGCATCAGGCGCTGCACAGTGGCGTTGTAGTGCGACTGGCCGATGGCATCGCGCACCCACTGTGCATCAAGGTCGCGCCGGGCGGCCAGGTCGTCGGCAAACTGCATCACCTCGGGGCGCGTCGCGTAAAGCGGGCCCTGCGCAGCAGTGGCACTGGGGCTGTGGTTCGTTTTCTTCAAGCCTTTGATGTCTTTTAGGCCCTCAGCCCAGGCAGAATCTGCGCAAGCAGCTATAAAAAGTGTAGCAATCGCCAGGTGGCGGGAAGATGTTGTCAGTGGCATCCAACCAATTTTAAGCAGGCCAGGCGAGGCGGCCAAATTGCTGTCTGAGTTGACGCAGCGCTGACTGGGGTTGCGCGCTGCCGACAGGACCCGCAGACGTGTCAGACGCATCCGCGTAGCGCTGCGCTTCGAGCTGCATCAACCAGTCATGCAGACCCTGCCCACGCTCGCCGTAGCGGGCCAGAACCAGACTGGCCAATTGGCGCGGCGAGGTGGCCGGGGTGCTGGCGATGCCGGCTTTGGCCAGTCGCTTGCGCGTATGCGCCAGCAAGCGCAGCCAGGGGTCGTGCTGGGTGCGATCCCACAGCGTCCAGGCGCCGCCCACTGTGGCAGCCAGCACCACAATGCCGATCAACACAGTGCTCAGGTCGGCCCAACTGGGGGACGCGAAGCCGATGTTTTTCAGCAGGTTGAGCTGCTTGCCCTGGGTGTAGTTCAACACCCACTGGTTCCAGCCGTTGTTGGTGGCCTCCCACAAGGCGCGCAGTTGCGCCACCAGCGTCGGGCTGAAGTTGCCCAGCGCCTGGCCCACCACGCCTTGCGGCGCCGCCAGCCGTTGAAAAGCGCCGGTGCGCCCGGGCGACACGGCCGATGTCGGATCGACCCTCACCCAGCCGGCACCCGGTTGCCAGACCTCGGCCCAGGCGTGCGCGTCACTTTGCCGCACCATCCAGAAGCCGTCGACGTTGTTGAGCTCGCCGCCCTGGTAGCCGGTCACGATGCGCGCCGGCACATCGAGGGCGCGCATCAGGATCACAAAGCTCGACGCGATGTGCTCGCAAAAGCCTTCCTTGCGGTCAAACCAGAATTCGTCAGCGGTGTGCTGGCCATAGACGCCTGGCTCCAGCGTGTAGGTGAAGCCGCCGGTGCGCAGCCGATCCATCACCATCTTCACCAGCTGCGCGTTGCTGGCTTCGGCGTAACGCGGCTCGCGGCGCAGGTCGGCGGCCAGTGCCAGGGTGCGCGGGTTGAAGCCCGGCGGCAGTTCGACAAATTCGCGCAGGGCCGTTTCATCCTCGGTCGGGCCGTGGGTAAAGGTGGGGAAGCTCTGGGCTTTGTAGCGCAGCAGATCGTTGATGGGCCGACTCGTCAGCCACTGCAAATCGGTCTGCATCGCCACTTCGTAGCCCGGCACCACGGGCGGCTGGGAGAGAGTTTCAAGCGCGATCAGCCACGGCCTGCGGGTTGGCTCCAGCGTGATTTCGTAATTGACCGGCGCGCCGGAAACCCGCAGGCTGACAGCTGTATTGCGGCGGCCGAAAAAATCAGTTCGGGATGAGAGCCACTCGCGTCCGTTGAAAGTCGACAGTACCGGCCCGCGAAAGTAGAGGTCGCGCTGCGGCGGCGGGTTGCCTTCAAAGCGGATGCGCATCGCCACGCTGTCGTCGAGCGCCAGGCTGGCGATGCTGCCGACCTGCATGCTGCCGCTCAGGCCGCTGCGCCCGGCCATTGCGTCGCCCGGCATGCCCCACAGCGGCGCCATGCGCGGAAACAGCATGAACAACACCACCATGATGGGCGCGCCCAGCAGCGCCATGCCGCCCGCTGTTCTTGCCGCCTGCAACAGCGGCGGCTTGCCGACCGGCATGTGGGCATTGACCAGCATGGTGAGCAGGCCCAGCAGGCCCAGCAGCATGCTGAACGCCGTCAGCAGCGACTGCGAGTAGAAAAAATTGCTCAGCATGCAGAAGAAGGCCAGAAAAAACACCACGAAGGCATCGCGCCGCGCCCGCAGCTCCAGCGTTTTCAATGTCAACAGAACGACCAGCAAAGTGACCCCTGCATCCCGCCCCAGCAACGTGCGGTGGGTAAAAAACGTCGCGGCCATCGTCACGGTCAGCAGCGCAATCAGCCACCAGCGGCTGGGCAGCGGCCGTGTTTTCAGGGCCAGCCAGCCGCGCCAGAGCAATACAGCACCTGCCAGCCCGCTGCACCAGAGCGGCAGGTGACTGATTTGCGGCAGCAATACCCAGGCGATAACGCCCAGCAAAAACAGCGTGTCGCGTGCGTCGCGGGGCAGGGTGCTGGCAAAGGCGCGCAGGCGGACTAAGCGGAGCACAGGGCCAGCGCCTCCAGGCATTGCCGCTTGTGGGCTTCGCCGCTGGCAGGTTTGATTTCATGCGCGGGCAGGCGCAGCCCGTAGGCCAGGCCCAGCTGTTCGGCCTGCAGCACCCAGGCGCACAGACGCGACAGCTTGTGTTCAGTGCCTGCGCTGCCGGCCTGCAGGAAGTCGAGCCAAAGCTCGTTCTGCTGGGCCTGCTGGGTGTCGCGCACGATCAGGCCGCCGCCTTCGCTGCTGGCATGTTCGCTGGCAGCCGAGGCTTTCTTCCAGACCACCAGTTTCATCGGGTCGCCACGGCGGTAGCCGCGCACCCCTTCGAATTCGCCGCTGGACTGCGCTTTCATGGCAGCCGCTGCGCCGCCTGTTCGTGGCACGCCTGCCGGCAATGGCGGCGCGTGCAGTTCAGGCGCGGGGTAGACCAGCATTTGCGCGGCCGGGCGCCAGACTGTCCAGACGCGGAAGGTGCCCAATGGAAAGCGGGTTTCGGCAGTCAGCGTCGGCAGGCGGTGCCGGCCGCGCCGGGTCGGCGTAAAAGCGACTTGCACCAGGCTGCTGCCCTGGGCGGGCACGTCGGTCCAGGCCCACTGACGGCGCTTGTTTTTGTGGGCTGCGGAATTCAGTACGCTGAGCCCGATGCCATAACGGATGGAGCGCCGGTTATTCGTCAAATTTATATCAAAAGCTGTGTTAGCCCCCGCATAATGTGCGCCAGGAGCTATTAAATGCATAGCAAGTCCGCGCAGTGTGCCGTGGCAGACATGCATGCCTACCAGCGCACTGCCAGCCAGCAAAAACGTCAGCAGGTAGCCCAAATTGAGTTGATAGTTAATGGAGGCCACCAGCAGCGTCAGCAGCGTCAGCCCCAACATCAGCCCCGGCCGGGTCGGCAGGATGTACACCGTGCGTTGCGTCAGGGTGACACTGTCCGTCAGCGGCAGCCGGCTTTCAAACCAGGAATGCAACTTGCGCCGGGTCGCCAACAGAGGATGAGGTCGTGAGAATGTCGCTGCCATGCGAATCAATGCCGTTTTAAAAAGAGGTCAAGGCAAAGGTACGGCGTCCAACATGGCGCGCACCTGCTCCACTGCACCCCGACCCGCATCACTTACAGGAATCAGCCGGTGCGCGGTGGTCTGCGGCAACACGGCGGCAATGTCGTCGGGCGCGACATAGTCCCGGCCATCCAGAAACGCCTGCGCCCGGGCGGCGCGCATCACCGCGATGCCGGCGCGCGGGCTCAAGCCCTGCAAAAACCAGCGACCCGACCGGGTGGCGGCAATCAGGTCCTGCAGGTAATTAAGCAAAGGCTCGGCCGCATATACCTTTTGCACCTGCTGCTGCAGCTCCAGCAAATCATGCGGTGCCAGCAGAGGTGACAGTTTTTCGACCATTTCGCGCCGGTCATTGCCACGCAGCAGTTCGCGTTCGGCGGCGCGGTCCGGGTAGCCGAGCGAGATACGCATGTGGAACCGGTCGAGTTGCGATTCGGGCAGCGCATAGGTGCCCAGCTGGTCATGCGGGTTTTGCGTGGCAATGACAAAAAACGGCACCGGCAGCGGGCGCGTGGCACCTTCGACGGTGACCTGCTTTTCTTCCATCGCCTCCAGCAGCGCGCTCTGCGTTTTGGGACTGGCGCGGTTGATCTCGTCGGCCAGCAAGACCTGCGCAAAGACCGGCCCGGGGTGAAAGACAAAGCTTTCTTTCTGGCGCTCGTAAATCGATACACCCGACAAATCGCTGGGCATCAGATCGGCGGTGAACTGCACGCGTGAAAACTGCAGCCCGAACGATCGCGACAAGGCATGCGCCAGCGTGGTTTTGCCCACACCGGGAACGTCTTCAATCAATAAATGTCCCCCTGCGAGCAGGCAGGCTACGCAGTCGCGTACCTGTGCCGGTTTGCCGACAATGACCGTGTTAAGCTGATTTAACAACGCCTGAAGTTTTTCTTTGACGAGCATTTTGAAGACGATAACGTAATTTTTTGCAAAAGTTTTTATGCCATGAACACGACCGGATATTTCTCACACCCCGACTGTAAAAAGCATGAGATGGGTGCCGGCCACCCCGAGTGCCCGGAGCGCCTCGACGCCATCGACGACTGGCTGCTGGCAACCGGCGTAGCGGCCGCGCTGGACCAGCGGGAAGCGCCGCTGGCCGCGCTGCGAGATATTGAGCTGGCGCACGACCGCATGATGGTGGCTGGCATTCGCGGGCTGAGCGATGCGCTGGCCGATGAAATCAGCGCCGGTGGGCCTTCGCACGCGCAGATCGACCCGGACACGTCGCTCAACGTCCATTCCTGGAACTCTGCCTTGCGCGCGGCCGGTGCAACCATAGCCGCGACCGATGCGGTGATGGCAGGCGAGATGGAAAACGCTTTTTGCGCCGTGCGACCTCCGGGTCACCACGCCTGCCGCGACCACGCCATGGGGTTTTGCGTTTTTAACAGCGTGGCGGTGGCCGCCAAGTACGCTTTGGCGCGCCACGGCTTGAAACGCGTCGCCATTATTGACTTCGACGTGCACCACGGCAACGGCACCGAAGACATCATTCGGGGCGACGACCGCATTTTGATGCTGAGCTTTTTTCAGCATCCGTTTTACCCGCACAGCGGCACGCGCGAACAGGCCGGTAACATGGTCAATGTGCCGGTCAGCGCCTACACCAAGGGCGCCGAGGTGCGCGAACTGATTGATCTGCTGTGGATACCGCGCCTGGAAGAATTCAAACCCGAAATGCTCTTTATCAGCGCCGGATTTGATGCCCACCGCGACGACGACCTGGGCCAGATGGGCCTGGTCGAGCAAGACTATGCATGGATCACCGACCGCCTGAAGAACGTCGCCAGGCGGCATGCCAAAGGCCGCATCGTCTCATCGTTGGAAGGCGGCTACAACCTCAACGCGCTGGCCCGATCAGTGGAGGCGCACATCCGCGTGCTGGCCGATCTGTAGGAGCAACTGATGCGTGATTTGCCGGCTACACCACTCAGCCCTGTTCCTTCGCTGGCCGTATTGCCTGTGTTGCCGCTACTGCATTCTCACGATACGCGCGGCGTACACACCCTTCAATTGAGCCGTCCGGGGAGCTTCAATGTGCTCGGCGAAGACATGCTTTCAGCGTTGCAACAGGCGCTTGACGCAATTGCGCAAGATGCGTCGGCGCGCGCTGTCGTGATTTCGGCAATTGGAAAAGCGTTTTGCGCTGGCCACAACCTCAAGGAAATGAATGCGCAGCCCGACCTGGCTTACTACCAGCGCCTGTTTGCGCAATGCACGCGCATGATGCTCGCGATCCAGAATCTGCCGCTGCCGGTGATTGCCAAAGTGCAGGGCCTGGCCACTGCGGCGGGTTGCCAGCTGGTCGCGCAATGCGATCTGGCGGTGGCCAGTGACAACGCCAGCTTCGGCGTCAACGGTATCGAAGTTGGTTTGTTTTGCGCCACGCCCAGCGTGCCGCTGTCGCGCAACATGCTGCCCAAGCAGGCGATGGAAATGCTGCTGACCGGCGGATTCATCACGGCTGACGAGGCGCGCGCGCGCGGCCTGGTCAATCGCGTGGTGCCGCTGGAATTGCTGGATGCGGAAGTTGAAAAGCTGCTTGGCGCTATCCTGCCCAAGCCGCGCGAAGCCATCGCCATGGGCAAAGCGCTTTTTTACCAGCAACGCGAAACCGGCGTCCGCGCGGCCTACCAGCTGGCGGGACAGACGATGGCCTGCAACATGATGCATGCCGACGCGCAGGAGGGCGTTCGGGCCTTCATCGAAAAAAGAAAGCCGGAATGGCCAGCGTCGGTGGTGTAAACACGGCCCCGGCCAGCCTGGGCCCGCTGGCTCAATTCGAAAGCCTGGACGAGTGGCTGGCCGCCTTGATGCGGCCGACCGCGCTAAAGGAGCTTGCCGCTCTTTTCGTGTGTGGCTTGCTGGCGTGGCTGGTCGTGCGCACCATCAGCCGCGTGCGCCGGGTCAGTGATGCCTCGTCTGTTCTTTTTGGCGAGCATATTCTCGATGGCGCATTGTTTCCGCTGTTGCTGCTGGCTTTCGCCTATGCAGCGCAGGCGTGTTTGTTGCGGGTTTTTCCGCTGGCTGTTTTCAAGCTGGCCATTCCGGCGCTGCTGGCGCTGGCCGCAATTCGCCTGGGTGTCAAGGTGTTGCAGGCGGCCTTCAAAGACGCACCGGCGGTGCGGGCGCTGGAGCGAACCTTTTCCTGGCTGGCCTGGATCGCGCTGGTGCTGTGGGTCAGTGGTCTGTTGTCGATTCTGCTGGAGCAGCTTGACGACATCAAGTGGAAACTGGGCGCATCAACCCTGTCGGCACGAACGATTCTTGAAGGCACGGTGACGGCGGGTTTGGTGCTGCTGATTGCGCTGTGGATATCGGCGGCGCTGGAAACGCGCTTGCTGCGTGCAGCGACGGGCGGCGAGCTCTCGGTGCGCAAGGCCGTCAGCAACGCCACGCGAGTGGTATTGATGTTTGTCGGATTAATGGTCGCACTGTCGGCGGTGGGTATCGACCTGACGGCGCTGTCGGTGCTGGGCGGCGCCATCGGTGTGGGTGTGGGTTTGGGTTTGCAAAAACTGGTTTCAAGTTATGTCAGTGGCTTTGTCATGCTGGCCGAGCGCAGCGTGCGCATCGGTGACAACGTGCGCGTAGACAGTTTCGAGGGCCGCATCACCGACATCCGGGCGCGTTACACCGTGGTGCGCGCGCTGTCGGGACGCGAATCGATCGTGCCCAACGAGATGTTTATCGCAAACCGGATTGAAAATCTGTCGCTGGCCGATTCACAGGTGCTGCAAGCGACAGTGGTGTCGGTGGGCTATGACAGCGATGTCGATCTGGTGATGCGCCTGTTGATTGAGGCTGCGAGTGCGCAGGAGCGCGTGCTGGTCGCCCCCGGGCCGGGCGTGAACCTGACCAACTTCGGTCCCGACGGGCTCGAATTCACACTGAACTACTGGATGACCGACCCTGAAAACGGCCAGCAAAACTTGCGCTCGCTGGTCAATCTGGCGGTGCTCCGGGCCCTGCGGGCCAACGGTATTCAGATTCCGTTTCCGCAGCGGGTCATGCATGCCGCTGCGCCGCCGGCGTCGCCAATGGAAAAAATCGCGCCGGCCCCGACCTCCGGCGCAGCGACCGACCACACGCCGACATAAAAAAACCACCAGAACACGCACCTGAAACTTGAGCCATTCGCTGACATTTCCGCGACGCGCGGGGCGGCAAGAATTGGGGTTGAAGGGCAATCGGCGGCCAAGCGGACCGATCAGTAGTGGCAGTGCTCTAATTTAGTCTGCTTGGCACTTTATAATAATAAAAGAACGACCGTTCTTTTTTGCGTTTTTGCGGCTTCCTTCCATTCGCTGGCGGCTCTTCAAATTGAAGCGTTGCGACATAGAATGCACACCTTACGTTTACGTCAACGTCAATCAACAAATTTTGGAGCCCTCCCATGAAGGTCCTGGTACCCGTCAAGCGCGTCGTCGATTACAACGTCAAGGTCCGTGTCAAATCCGACGGAACCGGTGTCGATATTGCCAACGTCAAGATGAGCATGAACCCGTTTGACGAGATTGCCGTCGAAGAAGCCACGCGTCTCCGGGAAAAGGGTGCCGTGACCGAAGTCATCGCGGTCAGCTGTGGTGTGCTGCAATGCCAGGAAACCCTGCGCACCGCCATGGCGATTGGTGCCGACCGCGCAATCCTGGTCGAAACCGCCGAAGAACTGCAGCCGCTGGCCGTCGCCAAGCTGCTGAAGGCGCTGGTCGACAAAGAGCAGCCGCAGCTGGTCATTCTGGGCAAACAGGCGATCGATGATGACTGCAACCAGACCGGCCAGATGCTGGCCGCATTGCTAGGCTGGCCGCAGGCCACGTTCGCATCCAAGGTAGACGTTGCCGACGGCAAGGCAGTCGTCATGCGTGAAGTCGATGGCGGCATGGAAACACTGTCGCTGACGCTGCCCGCCATCATCACCACAGACTTGCGCCTCAATGAGCCGCGTTATGTGACGCTGCCCAACATTATGAAGGCCAAGAAAAAGCAGCTCGACAACTTCAAGCCCGAAGACTTGGGTGTGGATGTCAAGCCGCGCATCAAAACGCTCAAGGTCAGCGAGCCGCCGAAACGCAGCGCAGGGGTGAAGGTGGCTGACGTGGCTGCCCTGGTGGAAAAGCTGAAGAACGAAGTGAAGGTTATCTGACGCCTTGCGGGAAAGACCGCCGTTACACGAAGTGAACAAGCTCTGTCCCTAACTGACCAAGCAAGCTCTGTCCTCAACTGATTTAAAAAACTTTTTGGAGCAAAAAATGACCGCACTTGTAATTGCAGAACACGACAACGCGAGCATCAAGCCCGCAACCTTGAACACCGTGACCGCCGCCTCGCAATGCGGTGGCGAAGTGCATGTGCTGATAGCGGGTAAGGGCGCCGAGGGCGCGGCCAAAGCAGCAGCACAAATTGTCGGCGTGGCGAAAGTCATTCACGTCGATGGTGTGCATTTCGAACACGGCCTGGCTGAGAACATGGCCGCGCAAATCCTTGCTATTGCACCGAACTATTCCCACATTCTGTTTCCGGCAACGGCCTCGGGCAAGAACATCGCGCCGCGCGTGGCTGCCACGCTCGACGTGGGTCAGATTTCCGACATCACCAAGGTCGATGCGGTCGATACTTTCGAACGCCCGATCTACGCCGGCAATGCGATTGCCATCGTGCAAAGCCTCGACGCGACCAAAGTCATCACCGTTCGCACGACCGGTTTCGACCCGGCCGCTGCCACTGGTGGCACAGCCTCTGTCGAGGTACTCGAAGGTGTGGCCGACAGCGGCAGGTCGTCGTTTCTGGGCTCCGAAATTGCCAAGAGCGACCGCCCTGAACTGACGGCCGCAAAAATCATTGTCTCGGGTGGCCGAGCGCTCGGCTCCATCGAAAAATTCAATGAAGTCATGACGCCGCTAGCTGACAAACTGGGTGCAGCGCTGGGCGCTTCACGCGCTGCGGTCGATGCAGGCTACGCGCCGAACGACTGGCAGGTCGGCCAGACCGGGAAGATCGTGGCCCCCCAGCTCTACATTGCTGCGGGCATTTCAGGCGCCATCCAGCATCTAGCCGGCATGAAAGACAGCAAGGTCATCGTTGCGATCAACAAAGACCCGGAAGCGCCGATTTTCAGCGTGGCTGACTATGGGCTGGAAGCTGATCTGTTCACGGCTGTGCCTGAATTGACGGCTGCGCTTTAGAGACTAAACCATAGTAATGTGCGGTTGTAGAAAGCCTTGAAGACAAGATTTCACAGGGAGATCAAGGAGATCAGGAGGGGGAATACAAGGGGCTTTTTTTGACTTCCTCCTTGATCTGCGTGATCTCCTTGTTAAATTCTCCCCGCCTGTGATCCTTTCATGCTCCAGACGCGCATACACAAAACGACCCGATACAAACCATGACCTACAAAGCCCCCCTCAAAGACATGCTGTTCAACATCCAGCACATCGCCAATATCGAAGCCGTTGCAAAAATTCCGGGCTTCGAAGATGCAGGCTTTGAAACCGCGCAGGCGGTGCTGGAAGAATGTGCCAAGTTCAATGAAGGCGTGTTGTCGCCGCTGAACTGGGCCGGTGACCAGAACCCTTCGAGCTTTAAGGCGGGCGTCGTTACCACCACGCCCGGCTTCAAGGAGGCGTTCAAACAATACGTCGAAGGCGGCTGGCAAAGTTTGCAGCACCCGGCCGACTACGGCGGTCAGGGCCTGCCGAAAACCATTGGCGCGGCTTGTGGCGAAATGCTTAACTCGGCCAAC
>JANLYY010000147.1:0-3487 GCA_031365885.1 Polaromonas sp.
GCGCTCGACACCGTCATCATGTCGTTGACGGCCGTGACCGACGCCACATTGCCGCAGCACAAAAGCACTTTTTCTTTCGTCGCCTGGTCGGGCGCCACGCCCGCGACCATGACGGTGCCGGTCGCAGCGTCAAACGTGATGTCGAGCGCCTCGACATTCAGGTTCATGGTGCCGATGTAGGTCTCAATCGCGTCTCCGGCGGTCTTGCTTAAAGCCGCGATGTTTTCTGGCGTGGGTGCGGCCGCAGCTGTTTCCTGAGCAGCTTTGGCTTCGCCGCGTCCAAAGAGTTTTTCGCCGGCTTCCTTGATAAAACTGAACATGCCCATGGTGGTTCCAATCGAAATAAATTGTTTGCCCGGTGCAACATGCCGGACGCACTCAATGTACCGGCTGGGGGTAACAAAACCGCCCGGTAAAGCAACAAGCCGCGCCTGCGTTGCTCGTCATGACACCAAATCGCGGCGCCCGCCTACACGACCAGCGTCAAATGCCCAGGCGTTGCACGCCCAGGCCTTCCATGTCGATGTCGGCGGTTCTTCCGGCCACCAGATCGGCCAGCGCCCGCGCGCTGCCGCAGCTCAGTGCCCAGCCGCTCGAACCGTGGCCGAGATTGAGCCACAGCCCCGGCAGTCCGCTGGCGCCGATAACGGGCGGGCCGTCGGGCAGCATCGGGCGGGCGCCTTTCCAGACCTGCGCGCTGGCGCCCAGATGGTTGTGCTGGGCGGCGCCTGGAAACCAGTCGTGCAGGACCTTGTACAGCGTGCGGATGGCGGCTTCACTTTTGCTTTGCAGCGAGCCGCCGATCTCAGCGCCGCCGGCGACGCGCACCCGCATGCCCAGCCGCGATATCGCGACTTTGTAACGCTCGTCCATCAGCGCGCCACGGGGTGCATTGAAAGCCTCGCCGATGGGCGCGCTGACCGAGTAGCCGTAAATTGCGGTCATCGGAATCTTCATCCCGAGCGCGCTCAGCAGCCGCGCCGAATCAACGCCGGCGCACAGCACGATCTGGTCGAACTGGCGTGGGGCGTTTTCACCCGCTATCAAAATGCTAGCTGCTTGCGCACGTTCTATGTGGGCTACGGCCGTATTAAACTCAAATTTAACGCCGCGCTTCTGGGCCTCGGTTTTCAGCAGGAGTGCAAACTGGCGGCAGTTCGCCACGCCGTCGGCGGGCAGGTTGATGGCGCCGTGAAACTTCAAATCGGGGTTCAGGGCGGGCTCGATTTGCCGCGCCTGCGCGGCCGTGATCTCATTGAAAGCCAGCCCGGCGTCGCGCAGCAGCCGCAGGCCGGGCTGCGCCAGGCGGTGCTCTTTTTCAGAGCGCAACAGCACCATGAAGCCGGGCGCGCTGTCGAAGTCGAGTTCAAGCGTCTGGGTGATCTGGTCGAGCCGCTGGCGGCTGTAAAAGGCGAGGCGCTGCAGACGCGCGCGGTTGGCAAGGTAGGTTTCCAATCGGCAGGCGTGGCGCCATTTGCGCATCCAGCCGATGTCGGCTCTAGAGATCGGCCAGCTCAGCCTGACGGCCGCGTGTTGGCTGAACAGCTGCCGCAATACCTTGCCCGGCATGCCCGGCGCGGCCCAGGGCGTGACGTAGGCCGGGGACACGACGCCGGCATTGGCAAAACTGGTTTCTTCGGCCGCCGCGCCGCGCCGTTCAAAAACCGTCACCTCATGGCCATCGGTGGCCAGCTCGTAAGCTGTGGTGACGCCGATGATGCCGGCGCCGATGACTGCAATTTTCATGCGGCGCGGCCCCGCAACGAGCGGCGGTCCGATGGACTGAAAAATAGGGGATTCATGTGTACTTGTAAGTTAAATAGGCTGCTAGCCAGCGTAAAACCTGCGTAGGCAGCTATCATTAATGTAGTGACCTGATCAAGGCGGATTCCACCTGAAGGGCCAGGTCCAGCACCGCATCATCGTGCAGCGCGGCATGCCAGAGCATCAGGCCGACCGGAAGCTGGTCGGGGGTGTGGCAGGGCAGGGAAATGGCGCAGCCGTCGAGCATGTTGACCACCGACGTGTTGCCAAGCAGCAGGGCGTTGACGCGGAAAAATTCGGTGTCGTTATCGACCACGCTGGCGATAGGCGGCGCGACGATGGGCACCGTCGGCGACAGCACGGCATCAAATCCGTTCAACTTCGCGTCCATACCGGTTATCCATCGCTTTCGCGCTGCCAGCAGGTCGATGTAGTCGGCCGCGCTCATGCGCGCACCGCGCAAGATGCGCTGGGCGACGCGGTGGTCGTATTCGCTCTGGTGCGCAGTGATCAGCTGGCGGTGCCAGGCGTAACTTTCGGTGGCTGAAAATCCGCCGGCGGCGTTAATGTCAGCCAGCTCGGCAATCTCTGCCAGTTCGACCTCCTCAATCTGTGCGCCAGCCGCTTGCAGCACCCGCAGGCTGCGCTCGAATGCAGCGGCGACGGTGGCGTCGAGCGAGTTTTGCATCTGCGTGCGTGACACGGCGATGCGGCAGGCGGCGAGAGGTTTGCCTTCCAGCAGCACGCTGCGGCTAGCGAGCACCTCATGCACCGTGATCGCATCACGCACCGAGCGCGTCACGGCGCAAACCGTGTCCATCGTCGTTGACAGCGGCACGGCGCCGGTGGTCGGCACCAGCCGCGCGGTGCTTTTGAAGCCGACCAGGCCGCACAGCGCCGCCGGAATGCGGATCGAACCGCCGGTGTCAGATCCCAGACCTGCCAGCGCCGCACCCGTGGCCACTGACACGGCCGCGCCGGACGACGAGCCGCCCGGAATGCGATCCACCGCCGGATCGGCCGGGTTCACCGGCGTGCCGTAGTGCGGGTTGATGCCGACGCCGGAAAACGCGAACTCCACCATGTTGGTGCGCCCGGCCAGGGTGGCGCCAGCTGCCCGCAGTCGCGCGACAGCCGTGCAGTCGGAGGCAGCTGCAGGCGCGTGCGCCAGCACGGTCGAACCGGCAGCGGTGGTCTGGCCGGCGATGTCGAACAAATCCTTGATTGACACGGCGATGCCGGTCAGCGGGCCGCTTCCTGACGCTGGCAATTGCGCACTTGCACCGGGCATGTAGACATGACGGCAGGCGGCGCTGGCAGCGATTTGCGCGGCGGCGGCCAGCACGTCGGCGGCGCTGGTCTGGCCGGATCGAATGGCTTGCCGGGTGCTGTGGATGTCGCCTGCGGGGAGGGTGGAGTTCATCGTAAATAAGGGGGTGGTGGGTGGTATACTCAGCAGGCTGTGCGGATGACAGACTTGCCCAATGACAAGCTTGTTGAACGCGGAGTAAATCGCAAATCAGCCACTCAAGGTGTTGCCTCCAACGCTATCCACGGAATCTCGTGGGCAGTGCCAGAGGCAATAAGCGCTGATTTTAGACACAACCTTTGGAGTTTTATATGTCAACTAGCATGCGTGAAATGCTGGAAGCCGGCGTCCATTTCGGACATCAAACCCGCTTCTGGAACCCGAAGATGGCCCCGTATATTTTCGGCCATCGCA
>JANLYY010000073.1:0-7791 GCA_031365885.1 Polaromonas sp.
TACCGGCTTCAGCTGGCTTGACGAAGGCCTTGATTTCATCACCGAGACCGAATTGTTTGCGGCCGGAATCACCACCCGCAGGCGCAACAAAAAGCAGGAGCGCGTCAGCGATGTTGAAGCGCTGATCAAGGATCTTTCCGAACTGAACGTCGGTGACCCCGTGGTACACAGCGGGCACGGCATTGGTCGCTACAAGGGCCTGGTCAACCTTGACCTGGGCAGCGACAAAAACGAAGACGGAACGCCAGCGCTGCAAGAGTTTTTGCATCTTGAATATGCAGACAAGGCGACGCTGTATGTGCCGGTCAGCCAGCTGCATCTGATCAGCCGCTACACCGGCGTCAGCGCTGAAGAAGCACCGTTGCACCGGCTGGGCAGCGGCCAGTGGGAAAAAGCCAAACGCAAAGCCGCCGAGCAGGTGCGCGACTCTGCCGCCGAGCTGCTCAATATCTACGCCCGCCGCGCCGCACGCGAAGGCCATGCTTTCCGCTATTCGCCTGACGACTACGAATCATTTGCCAATGACTTTGGCTTTGAAGAAACCGCTGACCAGCGCGCTGCGATTCATGCGGTGATTCAGGACATGATCAGCCCGCGCCCGATGGACCGGCTGGTTTGCGGTGACGTGGGTTTCGGCAAAACCGAAGTCGCGTTGCGCGCCGCCTTCATTGCGATCACCGGCGGCAAACAGGTTGCACTGCTGGCGCCGACCACGCTGCTGGCCGAGCAGCACTTCCAGACGCTCAGCGACCGCTTCGCCAAGTGGCCGGTGAAGGTTGCCGAGATGAGCCGCTTCCGCTCCGGCAAAGAAATCACCGCCGCCATCAAGGGCATTGCCGACGGCAGCGTTGACATCGTCGTCGGCACGCACAAGCTGCTCAGTGCCGACGTGAAGTTTGCGCGCCTTGGCCTGCTGATCATTGATGAAGAACACCGTTTCGGCGTGCGCCACAAAGAGGTGATGAAGGCCATGCGCGCCGAGGTCGATGTGCTGACCCTCACGGCTACCCCCATACCGCGCACGCTGGGCATGGCACTGGAAGGCCTGCGTGATTTGAGCGTGATTGCGACCGCGCCGCAACGCCGACTGGCCATCAAAACCTTTGTGCGCAGCGAAGGCAACGGCGTGATTCGCGAAGCCGTGCTGCGTGAACTCAAACGCGGCGGCCAGGTTTACTTTCTGCACAACGAGGTCGAGACGATCGAAAACCGCCGCCAGAAACTCGAAGAGCTGCTGCCCGAAGCGCGCATCGCCGTCGCCCACGGCCAGATGCCCGAACGCGAACTCGAAAAAGTCATGAAAGACTTCGTCGCGCAGCGCTACAACCTGCTGCTGTGTTCGACCATCATCGAAACCGGCATCGACGTGCCGACCGCCAACACCATCGTGATGAGCCGGGCCGACAAGTTCGGCCTGGCGCAGCTGCACCAGCTACGCGGCCGCGTCGGCCGCAGCCACCACCAGGCCTATGCGTATTTGATGGTGCCCGACATCGAAGGCCTGACCAAGCGCGCCAGCCAGCGGCTCGACGCGATTCAGCAGATGGAAGAACTCGGTTCGGGCTTTTATCTGGCGATGCACGACCTGGAAATCAGGGGCACCGGTGAAGTGCTGGGCGAAAACCAGAGCGGCAACATGCTGGAGATCGGTTTTCAACTCTACAACGAAATGCTCAGCGAAGCCGTCGCGTCACTGAAGGCGGGGCGCGAACCCGATTTGCTGTCACCACTTCATGTGACGACCGAGATCAACCTGCACTCACCGGCCCTGCTGCCCAGCGACTACTGCGGCGACGTGCATCTGCGCCTGAGCTTCTACAAGAAGCTGGCAACGGCCAAAACCACCGACCAGATCGACGCGCTGCTCGAAGAACTGGTTGACCGCTTCGGCAAGATGCCGCCGCAGGCGCAAACGCTAATCGACGTGCATCGCCTGCGCGTGATTGCCAAACCCTACGGCGTAGTCAAGGTCGATGCCGCGCCCAGCCTGATCAACATCACCTTCAAGAAAGACCCGCCCATCGACTCGATGGCCATCATGCATCTGATCCAGAAAAACCGGCACATCAAGCTGGCCGGCAACGACAAGCTGCGCATCGAGCGCGAACTGCCCGAGGCGAAAGACCGGGCGCAAATGGTTCGCGACGTGCTACGGAGTTTGGGGCAGCCGACGGCGCTCGCAGCAGCGACAATCTGAAAAACGTCATTGAATTATAATTTTCAAACAATTATACTTTTCAGGCAATTACCCAAGGAGTACGACATGTCACAAGTCACCATCTACCTTGAAGAAGATACTTTGGCCGCAGCCAAGGCAGCCGCAGCGCGTACCCACATGTCAGTCAGCAAGTGGTTTGCGCAGTTTGCAGAGGCTGAAAAACAAAAACCCGTGCAGAGCTGGGACGATTTTTTTGCAGAGCTCGACGGTCTGGCAAGTCCGGATACTGATGCAACCGACGGCTGGGATGCGCTGCTCAAAGACAGGTATAGCGGCCTGGGTGCCGACGTACCCAGGCAATCGTTTTGAAGTACCTGCTGGACACGGACACCTTGATCTACGTGTTCAAACGCGCTGGCAATTGCCTGGCACGCTTGAACCCGCAAGAGGGCAGCGATGTCGCCATCTCCACCATCAACCTCTTCGAGCTGGAGTACGGAATGGGCAAGTCAGATAACCGCATCAAGATGGACAGTTATGTGCGCAGCCTGTGCAGGCGCTATGCGGTGCTGGACTTTGACCGCAAAGCCAGCGTGCAGGCAGGCGCCCTGCGTGCGCTGCTGCATGCCCGCGGCACGCCCATTGGCCCCTATGACGTACAGATTGCGGGCATTGCACTGGCGAACAACCTGACTGTAGTAACCCGAAATGTCCGCGAGTTCTCGAAGGTTTCGCAACTGAAAGTGGAGAACTGGTATGACTGACAATTGCGCCGCAGTACATGACGCCCCAGCACACGGAAGCGTCATCATCAAACTCCAGCGCGACAAGGACGGTCAGTTTTTCGATTTGCCCAAAGGCTGGAAATTCACCAATAACCAGGCGACCGCGCATTTCGCGGCAGATGCCATGGTGCTGAAGCCGCATCGCCCCGGGAAGCTGAAGTTGCCGCCAGCTGTCCGCCAGGCTTCCAGACTACCCAAAAACATTGGCCAAATAGGGCTTTATCCCAGGTTCTACCTGCGCAAGCAGCTATAAAAACGATAGTAAAAAGAGCGCATGAATCAACCAAAAGACCTGCTCCAAAGCCTGGAGAACTTGAGCGCCGCACAACTTCGCCGCCTGCTCACCGAACACCTCACGAAGCAAAAGCTCGGGCTGTATTGGGAAAGCAGCGCCATCGAACGCGACGCGGCGCTGAACGCCAACATTGTTTTACCCCGTCTGGTCGATGAAAACTCGCACCGCTTGAACGAGGTGGCCGGGCCAGGCACACCCAACCTGATCATTGAGGGCGACAACTACGACTCGCTCAGGCTGCTTAAAAGCACCCACGCCGGCAAAATTCGCGTCATCTATATTGACCCGCCCTACAACACCGGCAACAAGGACTGGGTTTACAACGACCGCTATGTCGGTGCCAACGACCGCTGGCGGCACAGCCAGTGGCTGGAGTTTTTGTACCGCCGCCTCACGCTGGCCAAAGACTTGTTGACGCAGGACGGCGTGATCATGGTCAGCATCAACGACGAGAACCGGGCGCGGCTGGAAATGCTGATGGATGAGGTGTTTCCGGGGCGGCGTGTAGGTAGCTTCGTTTGGCGAAGCCGTACCGGGGGAAACGACGCAAAAGGTGCTTTTTTCTCGGACAACCACGAGCATGTGCTGGTTTACGGCAACAGTAACTTCAGATTTTCAGGTGATGAAAAGTCTTACTCAATGTATAGGTTCCAAGAAGGCGAACGAGTATTTCGCCTTAGTGATTTGACGTCTCCCAAAGACATGCAGGAACGCCCAAACACCTACTACGCAATTCACGACCCCAAGATTGATATCTATTACCCCTGCAACCCACAGCGCGTGTGGGCTTACGCGTCAAAAATTGAAATTCGTCACCGATTCAACAATGATGAAGTGGAAATTGCGGCCGCACTTAAGGGGCTACGAGGCGATGCAATTGAAGACTTTGTGGAAAAAAACTTGATTTGGTTTCCCCCTAACCAGCGAGTAGCAATTTTTGAAACCCTTGACGAGCTACGTAAGGCCATAGCTGTCAAAGACGTTCCGTTGAGTGGCAAAACTGCTTTGCTTTTTGATGACATGCCGAATCTTGAATTTTGGGTTGGAAAGAAAATTGGCTATGGCAGACCGCAATTCAAGCGTTTCAAAGAAGGTTTGAAAAACGAAAATCAACCCATTTCGTCGTGGCTCACGCCCAAGCAGGAAGAGCACACCTTGATTGAAGGCGCAAACCTGCCCGTCGTTGGAACCACTGAAGAGGGTTCAAAAGAATTGCAAGACCTTATGGGCAGCAAAGCATTTCCTTACCCCAAACCACGCTCCTTAATTCAAGGGCTGTTGGCCCAAGCGACCCGCCCCAACGACACGGTACTCGACTTCTTTGCAGGCAGCGGCACCACCGGCCACGCGGTTCTGGCCCTCAACACCCTTGACGGCGGCAACCGGAAATTCATCTTGTGCAGCAGTACCGAAGCCACCGACAAAGAAGCCGACAAAAACCTCTGCCGCGACGTGTGTGCCGAACGCATGAAGCGAGTCATCGCGTCTGACAAAACATTGTCAAACAACAGCTTTGCCTACCTGCAACTCGACAAAATCGCCCCAGGCGATGCGCCGTTTGAGTCCGACTGCGCCCATGCTTTTCAGCTGCTCACGCTGCGGCTCGGCAAGGTGGCGCGCCCTGTACCAAAGGCCGACAAAGGCATCAAAATTTTGTTGCAAAGCAGCGCTGAAGGCTCACTCACGGTGTTGGTTCACCGCCTGACGGCTGCCACGCTGGACGCGCTGGCGGCCCTGCCCTTGTCGAGCAACGCAAATTACGGTCATCTTCGCGTGTACTCAACCCGGCCGGACACGGTGCGCGAGCATTTGCAGCGCGCCTGGGAGGGAACAGAGAAAACGCTCGAGTCCCTGTCGCTTCAGAAAGCCCTGCTGCATGGACAAATAGCGCCAAGACCTCGAATAAAAAGCAGACGCGTTCCTATCGCGGACACGGAACCCAGGCTGGACGCTACAAATTCAATAGCTGGTAGCGCAGGTATTACCAGGGCTAGCGGCCTAAAAGACTCTGAAACGGCGGCTAAATGAGCATGTCACCCCAAATCACCGCCCCGCAGGGCGATGCCCGTGTGCCAAAGCGGTTTCAAACTGAAATCATCAACGGCATCAGCCAAGCCCTGCAGCGTGACACTTGCCCACCCTGCCTGTTAAGAAGCCCCACGGGTTCAGGCAAAACCTACATGCTGGCCAAGGTGCTGCAGCGCATCAGCAGCCAGCAACCCACGCTGTGGCTGTGGTTTGTGCCTTACGTGACGCTGGTGGCGCAAACCATTGACGCGCTGGTCACCGAAGGCGCGGGCCTAAGCGCCCGAGAACTTGTCGTGGCGCTGAACGAGGAGCCTGCCGCTGGCCTGGTACTGCTGTCTACCGTGCAAGGTGTGGCCAGCGCCAAAGCGCGCAGCAGCGGTTACACGCAAGCCAATGACGACACCTACCGCAGCATTGCGCCCTACCTGGCGCGTGCCCGCAGCGCGGGGCTGCAAATCGGCCTGGTGGTGGACGAGGCACACATTGCGCTGAAAAGCAGCACGGAGTTTGGTCAGTTTGCGCACTGGGTCAATGCGGATTACTTTTTGATGGCCAGCGCCACGCCGCGTGATGCAGCGCTCAATGCCTTTATCGACAAGGCAGGCTACGGCGCGATTGAAACGTTCACGACCAGCCGCGACGATGTGGTGCAAGCGCGTTTGAACAAAAAATGGATTCAGGCGGTGGTCTACAACCTGCGTGATTCGATGCAAAGCGTGACTGATCTGGACATGACGGTGCTGCGCCGAGCCTGGCGGCGCAACCAGAAAATCGAGCGTGACTTGCGCGCGCTGGGCCTGGCTACGGTGCCTCTGATGCTGGTGCAAGTTGCCAATGGCGACGAGGCGATACGCGAAGCGTTTTATTTTTTGACGAAAGACCTGAATATTTCACCCGACGCCATCGGCATGCATGAGGCGGCAGACCCAGACCCGGAAATGATGGCGGCGATTGCCAACGACACGCGCAGGCAGGTGCTGATCTTCAAGCAGTCTGCAGGCACCGGCTTTGATGCGCCGCGTGCGTTTGTGCTGGCATCGACCAAGCACGTCAACGATGCAGACTTTGCGACGCAGTTTATTGGCCGCATCATGCGCGTACCCTACGAGCTGCAGCGGGCCTTTCCTGATTCGGCACGCGTGCCGCCTTCGCTTGACACGGCCTTTGTGTTTCTGGCCAATGCCGAATCGCAACCCGGCTTTGCCGAAGCCGCAGCGGCCATCAAAGGCGTGAAGTCGCAGCTAAGCGGGCAAACCGAAGAGCTTTACTTTCGCCGTACTGCGCACGGCGGCGTCGCCATGACCAACCGGCCGACGGACCAAACCCCGCTGGCCTATAACCTGGGTTTGCTGCGCACGCAGGCACCTGATGGCTCAGTACGGGAGCCAGAAACCGCTGTAGATGTAGGCCAGCCCAGTACGCCGCTTGATCGTCTGGAGCCGGGCAGCAACCTGGGTTTGTTTGAAACGCAGGCGATTGATGGTGACGACGACCTGGACGCGCTGCTGTTTGACGACGACGTTGGCGGCGCTAGCGCTACAAATGGTGCTGCAAAACGAGCACCGCGCGTCGCGCCAAAAGCCCCCGCCAGCCGGGAAGAATTGTTCGCAGCGCTTGAAGAAGCTGACGTGCGCGCCCTGCCGCGTCGCACCCAGTTAGCAAGCAACACCGTGCCCAGCCGCTTTATGACGGAGGTGCAACCCATGTTTGAGGTGCTGGCGCTGGACGTTAATGAGGCTGCGCGCCGCCTGAGCATTGACGACAACACACGTACCAATGCGGTTAAAGCGGCATTGAACCGCATGACTGAGAAAGAAATTCGCACCGAACTGTTTGGCGGCGAGGTGTTTGAGGAAGACGTGCAGGTCATCACCGACCAGGACGCGCTGCTGGAGCACACGCGCGAAGCCCTGGCAACGCTGGGGCTTGAAGACCAGGACGCTACAGACGTGATTCAAACGCTTGCCATGCGGCTGATCGATTCAGTCGAGCAGGCCTGGGGGCTGCAAGACGAAGACGCGCGCCCAGGCGCCGCAGCCATGCGCAGCCAAGCGAGGCAAGCCGCCTGCTGGGTGGTTCACAAACAGTTCCCCGAGCTGCAAGAAGCGCTTCACAGCCAGTGGGCCAATCGCGCCAGACTGGACTTTGCGCAAGCGTTACCCGATGCGCTGCTGCTACCCGCTTCAGTCGCCGTGTTGCCGTCACGAAAAAACATCTATGGCGTGCTGTACCCGGGCATGGGCGTAGTCGCCGCCGCGCGCGAAACCGCGCTGCCCCAGGCGCGCAGCCTGCTTAAAAACGAAACGTATTTGTACGGCCAAAACGGGGAGCTTGCTGAGGTGGTTAGCCTGGCCTGCGTGGACGGCAGCTACGAGTTCAACGACGGTGAGTTGAAGTTTGCCAGGGCGCTTGATTTGGCCGACTTTGTGGAGTGGTGGCACCGCAACCCGCACAGCAAACCGTTTAGCGTTGGCCTGCTAAGAGGCGACAGCAAAAACCTGTTTTACCCCGACTTTGTCGTGTGC
>JANLYY010000163.1:0-8132 GCA_031365885.1 Polaromonas sp.
CCGAAGGTGGTTGCCGCCGCCAAAGACCTGATTGAAAACCTCAGCAGCCTGACCGGCAGCAGCGGCGCCGTCGGCACCAGCCTGGCGAATCTGCAGACGCTGACGGGGCGGCTGAACGGCCCCGGCGGCGCGCTGACGGTGTTGCTGGGCAGTGAGGCAGAGGCGAAAAAAGTCGCCGTCGCGCTGGACCGAACCAACAGCCTGCTGGCCAAGCTCGACGGCGTGGCCGCCAAGGTTGATCGCCTGGCTGCCAAAACCGACACGCAGGTGTTCGGCGACAAGGGCGTGTTGCCCGAGACCCGCGCTACCGTGGTGCAACTCAACGCCATGCTCGGCGAAGCCAGAGTCAGCCTGAAAAAAGTCGATGGCATCTTGCAGGACGCGCAAGCCATCAGCAGCAACGCCAAAGACGCCACGGCTGATTTGAGTGTGCTGCGTGCAGACGTGGAGACCAGCCTGCGCAAGGTCGATGGGCTGGTCAATGAGATCAACCGCAAGTGGCCGTTTGCGCGCGATGCGGAGATCAAGCTGCCATGACGCACCCGATTGCACTGCCGGGAACGTGCCTGCCGGCGTTGCTCCGCCTGACGGGCACGAGCCCGCTGCGTTGTCGCGCCTTGGCAGTCACGCCCCCGACAGCACACTCGGGCACGTCATACGGTTTATTCAAAGATAGCCTTATGAAAACCTTGTTCTTTTTCCTTGCGATCATGTTACTGGCCGCCTGCGGCAACACACCCAAAGCGCCCGACTGGCAGTTGGAGGCCAAAGGCTCGATGGAGCGCGCCAATGCCGCGTACCTGGAAGGCAACGTCCGCATCGACGCCGCCGAACTGGCGCGTGCGCGCTCGCAGCTGTCACGCACGGGCCGCGCTGATCTGCTGGCCACCGCCGAGTTGTTGCATTGCGCCACTCGCGTTGCCAGTCTTGTCTTTGAGCCCTGCGCTGGCTTTGAAACCCTGCGCATTGACGCCACGCCCGAGCAGATCGCTTACGCCAACTACCTGCGCGGCAACGCGCAGCCGCAAGACATGGCTTTGCTGCCTGCGCCGCAGCGCGCGCTGGCCGCGGGTGGTCCGGGTGGTGCGGGTGGTGCGGGTGCGACTGGCACGGCCGACCCGCTGTCGCGTCTGGTTGCAGCCGGCGTGCTGCTGCAGACGGGCCAGGTCACGCCAGCGGTTATCACGCAGGCCATCGACACGGCGTCAAGCCAAGGTTGGCGCCGGCCGCTGCTGGCGTGGCTGGGTGTGCAGGCGCAGCGCGCCGAGCAGGGCGGTGACGCGGAAGAAGCCGCGCGATTGAAAAGGCGCATCGCCATCACGCAAGGGCCGATGCAAGGCGCAGCGCCCGCACTGACATTGACGCCGAAAGCCGCGCCATGAGCTACACGCTGCGCCTTTACGCTTTTGAAGATGCGAGCCCCGAGCAACTGCGCGCAGCCGAGCAGCGCTTTCGCAACGCGCTCGATGAAACGCTGGGCGACGCCGGCCTGGTGCGTCCGGTGTTCGCGGCGTACACGCGGCTCGTCAGCATCTACGGCGAAGCGCCGGCCGACGATGTGATGAGCGCCGAAGAAGAACTCGTTTTTAAACGGTGGCAAGCCGCAGAGCTGGCCGCGATGACAGCCGCGCTGGGCCCGGACCGCTACATGGGCGAGGCACAGTTTGAAATTACTGCTTGAATATTTTGAAGTAGTATGCTACTAAATTAATAGCTGATTGCGCACGTATTACCTGGGCTACAGGCAGTTTTTATCATTAATTACCGCAAGAAAAAGACTTTCCCCTTGACTGAATCCACCGCACCCGACAACTTCGTCTTCGGCGACCCAACCACCACGCGCGAGGCCCGGCTGTGGCGCGGCGACGGCTGGACCGCCAGGGTCATCAAGAACGAAGACGACGACGGCTGGGCAGTCGCGATGATCAAAGATGGCGAGCCCGAGCCGGCATTGGTTGGCCCGTGGACGATGGGGCGTGACAAGAAAAACCCGAAGCCGCTCGACGGCCCGGCATTCAGCACGCTGGTGAAAACCGCGTCAGAATTCGTGCGCCGCCACGAGCAGCAACTGCATGCCTCGCTGCACCAGAGCATCACCGTCACAGCCCGATCTTCGCGTGTTACGGTGTCGCTTGACATCGAGCCCGATGAGGACAACCCATCGGCGCTGCTCACCGCGCAAGATGCCGATGGCGACGCGCTGGCATCGGTGCGCGTGGCAGCTTCGTTCAAGCTCAACCGCAGCAGCGCCATCGCCTGGGTGGAATCGGGTTTCGTCAAACCGGCCGCGCGTTAAGCCGCTACGGGTCAACACTCAGAAGGCCGCCGCAGCGCGTCCGTAAAATCGCTCGTGCCTGCCGGGAAGATCAAAGTTTTTGCGGGCCAGCCAACCTGCAAAAATCAATGTCCACCCAAAATCTTTCACGCGTTCGCAGCCCGTTTTCAAAGCCGCTATTGAACTACGCCGCCGTACCCGCTACGGTAGCCTGTGCCTGCCTGGCAGCCGCTAATGCTGTACCGGCGCCGGCATTGGCGCAAACGCTGGCACCTGTCACCGTTACCGCCACGCGCACCGAACTGCCGCCATTCGACGTGCCCGCGTCGGTGGATGTAATCGACGGCGAACGGCTTCGCGGCGATGGCCGCGCGCAGCTCAATCTGTCGGAAAGCCTGTCGCTGACGCCCGGCATTGCCGCGCGTGACCGGCAAAACCAGGCGCAGGATTTGCAGCTGTCGGTGCGCGGTTTTGGCGCGCGTTCCACCTTCGGGGTGCGCGGTGTGCGTATTTATGTCGATGGCATTCCGGCCACCATGCCCGACGGGCAAGGGCAGCTGTCGCATATCGATCTCGGATCGGCCAGCCGTGTCGAAGTGCTGCGCGGGCCGTTCTCGTCGCTGTATGGCAATTCATCGGGCGGTGTGGTGCAGGTCTTCACCGAACGCGGCGAAGGGCCGCCGGTCATCACGCCGAGCTTTGCTTTCGGCAGCGACGGTTTTTACCGCGGCGGTCTGCGGGCCGCAGGCAGCTCGGGCATGCTGGGTTATTCGCTAGCCGGCAGCAAAATTTCAACCGACGGCTACCGTGACCACAGCGCCGCTGACCGCACGCTGGCCAACGCGCGGCTTGATGTGTCGCTGACCAGCGGCGGTCAGCTGACGCTGATCGCCAACCGTGTCGAAGTGACGGCCGATGACCCGCTAGGCCTGACCCGCGCCCAATTTGATGCCAACCCGCGCGGCGTCGATCCTGTTGCCCTGCAATTCAACACCCGCAAAACCGTCACTCAAACGCAGGGCGGCGCGGTCTACACGCACCCGCTGGGCGGCGGCAACCAGCTGCGTGCGATGGTCTACACCGGCGCGCGTGACACGGTGCAGTTTCAGGCGATTCCACCGGGAGCGCAGGCGGCGTCTTCGAGCCCCGGCGGTGTGATTGATCTGGAGCGTTCGTACTCTGGCGTTGACCTGCGCTGGACGGCTCAAACGTCCCTGGCCGACCGTCCGCTGGAAGTGGTCGCCGGCCTGTCGTATGACACGCTGCGTGAGCAGCGCCGGGGTTTTCGCAACTTCACCGGTGCAGGTGCCAGCCAGGTGCTTGGCGTGCAGGGCACCTTGCGCCGCGACGAGACCAATCGCGCAGACAACCTCGACCCGTACGCGCAAGCCACCTGGAAGATCGACCCGAAGTGGACCGTCAACGCAGGCATCCGGCGCAGCAGCGTCAGCTTTGATTCGGCTGATCGGTACATCGTTGGCACCAATCGCGACGACAGCGGCAGCGCGAAATACAGCGCCACGCTGCCCGTAGCCGGGGTGACCTACGCGGCCACGCCCGACCTGCGCTATTACGCATCGGCCGGCAAGGGTTTTGAGACGCCGACCTTCAATGAGATTGCCTACCGTGCCAGCGGCTTGACCGGGCTGAATTTCGCTCTCAAGCCGTCCCGCAGCAACAACGTCGAAGCCGGCGTGAAATGGCGCACTCCGGCGGGTAGCGCAACGCGCGTTGAAACCACTGCGGCGGTTTTTCACACCGCCACGCGCGACGAAATCGTCACGCAGACCAACCTGGGCGGCCGCAGCACATTTCAAAATGCAGGCGACACACGCCGCCAGGGGTTCGAGTTGGCGTCAAGCCTGTCGCTGCCGCAAAACTGGCTGGCACAGGTTTCCTACACCTGGCTTGATGCGAAATACCGCGACGCCTTCCTCACCTGTGTGGCCGCACCCTGCTCCACACCGAACGTGGCCGTGCCCGCAGGCAACCGCATCCCCGGCATCGCCCGCTCGTCACTGGCGCTTGAGGCGGGCTGGCGTCCGGCGCAGGGCTTTCGTGGCGGCGTTGAAGCGCGTTACCTCAGCAGCGTACAAGTCAATGACGCCAACAGCGACGCAGCGGGTTCGTATTTCGTCACGGCAGCGCATGTTGGCTACGTACTGAAGGCCGGCCAGTGGAGCCTGGCAACCACTGCACGCATCGACAACCTGACGAACAAAAAATACGCCGGTTCGGTCATCGTCAACGAAGGCAACAACCGGTTTTTTGAACCCGCTGCCGGGCGCACCTATTTGTTGTCTGCGACGGGGAGTTACGCGTTTTAGATTGCCGCGAGCTGTGCGCGGGTTGCTGTTTTTCTCCTTCCCGCCTTTAAGAGAAGGTCGGGATGGAGGTTCCCCGCATGCACGGACGCTGGACTCGCAAACCGGCCCCCACCCCAGCCCTCCCCCAGCGGGGGAGGGAGTTTGATCACATACTCCAGCCGGAGGAAATAAGATCAGCGCTTCCGGTCAACCAGCCACGCTTGCAGCGCTTCCGAACCGCCAATTTTTTGGCCACCGACAAACACCTGCGGCGCGGTTCCAGCGCCCGCGACCGCCTGCAGCGTGCGTGAGGTGATTTCGTCGCCAAGCGAAATTTCTTCAAATGCCAGCCCAGCCTCTTTTAGCATCGCTTTGGCTTTAACGCAAAATTCGCAACCCGGCTTGGTAAACACGGTGATCGGCTCGGGCGCAACGGCTTGTGGTGCCACATATTTCAGCATCGTGTCTGCGTCAGACACTTCAAACGGGTCGCCGTCTTTTTGCGGCTCGATGAACATTTTTTCGATCTGGCCGTCATTGACCAGCATCGAATAGCGCCACGACCGTTTGCCGAAACCGATGTCGCTTTTGTCCACCAGCAAGCCCATGCCTTCGGCAAATTTACCGTTGCCATCCGGAATCAGCGTGAGGTTTTCGGCTTCCTGAACCTTGCCCCATTCGTTCATCACGAAAGCGTCGTTCACCGACATGCAGATCACGTCGTCAATGCCGTTGGCCTTGAAGGTGTTGGCCAGTTCGTTGAAGCGGGGAAGGTGGGTGCTTGAGCAGGTTGGCGTGTAGGCGCCCGGCAATGAAAAAACGACCACTTTCTTACCGTCGAAAAGATCCGCTGTGGTGACGTCAGCCCATGCATCGTTCTGGCGGGTTTTAAAGGTGACGTCGGGCGCGCGTTGGCCTTCTCTGTTGGGCAGCATGAAATAGTCCTTGAGTTGAATAAGGGTCTTAAATATAGGGAATACCCTGATTATCAAGACCCTGGTGCGAAACCCCCGCCGGACTACCGCGATACCGCAGCAATGCACGGGGTCAAGCCGCGACTGCGTGCCAGAATGGCGATTCGATCAGCCATCCCCAGGATCCGCTTCCATGATTTTTGCGCCCGACTTTGCCACCGTCAGTCATGGTATTCAGCTGGCCATTGCACCGGTATTTCTGTTGACAGCGGTATCGGGAATGATTGCCGCCGTGGTTGGTCGGCTGGCACGCATCATTGACCGGGCACGCTTTCTCGAAACACTCCTTGAAACCGGCAACGTCAAATCGGGAAAGGCCGAGGGCATGTATGCCGAACTGCGGCAGCTACGCCGACGCGGCCGGCTCGTCAATGGCTGCATCGCGCTGCTCACGCTGTGTTCGATGATGATCGGCGTGACGATCATCCTGCTGTTTTTGGGCGAAACGGCCGAGCTGCGCAGCCTGAAAATCGCCAGCGTCTGCTTTCTGGGCGGCGTGCTGGCTTTTCTGCTGGCGCTGCTGTGCTTTCTGGCAGAAACACTTCAGGCCACGCATGTACTGAAGTTTGCCGAGGCGCCGCCCAAATAGCGTTGTTTCGTTGACTGTTTGCTATCTAGTTTATAGCTGCTTGCGCACGTATTACCTGGGCTACAGCCGTATTTGATGATCAAACAAGGCGTTTTGAAGGCAAGGTAGCCTCCACGGAAGGCAAATCAATCATCACCGGCTGGCCGGGAGTGGTGCAGCCAGTGTCGCAGCATTTGCCGGGTTGACGGTTTTTGGTGATGGCACGGCGCGGGTCATGCGGTACGCCTTCGCCATTCACACCGCGTTCCAAAATGCGCTCGACCAGTTCTACTTTCGACCCAATCGGATAGTTGCGATAAATCTCCTGCTTCATCGCCGCTGGTGAGCCGCCGCCGTGCAGGCTGATGACGCTGTACCAGCCGCCCTGGTAGCCGGCTGTCAAATCTTCGATGAAGCGGGCGGTCTCGATGCGCTGCTCGTACGGCACGTCCGGGTTGGCGCGCAGCACTTCGCTCAGTTTGGCGCCGGTCTCGGGGTTGTGGTCTTCATCCGGGCCGGGCAGGGTGACGATGAGGCCGCCGCTGACGTAATGCGCAATGCGGTGCATGTCGTAGATCTTGGTTGCCAGCAGCAGCTTGCCGATGTTGCTGAAAACCGGGTCGGGCATGAAGGTCTTGCTGTGTTCATCGGGCTTGCCGTACACGCTGGCGGCCACCCCGCAGGCGTAAAAACTTTCGGTGATGGTGATGAGTTCGACCATCTGTTCGCGCAAATGCGTCTCCTTGCCCGGATCAAAACCGTTGGCCTCGCACTTCAGCGCGCCGGCGCCGATCAGCAAGTCGCCGAAGCCGGCGCGCGCACCGATGCAGGTGTGGCGATGGTGCGTGGCGTAGCTGTAGGTGAGGTGGCCGGTGTGTTCCCACTCGCCGGCGTAGAACACGTTGTCATAAGGCACGAATACCTTGTCGAACATCACCACGCCGGTGCTCTGGCCGTATTTGCGGCTGAACAGCGCCGCGCCGTGCTCGACTTTTTCACCGGGCCGGCCGGCCGGGCGGGCGATGATGGTGATGCCTGGCGCGTCGACCGGCACGGCGCAGCAGACGGCAAAGTCGGCGTCTTCCTTGCCCATATTGCGGCACGGCATGACCAGCAGCTCGTGCATGTATGGCGCGCCGGTCACGATGGCTTTGGTGCCGCTGATGACGATCCCGCGCTTGCCGTTGTGCAGCGCGTTGCGCTCGACGATGTGTACGTAGCTGTCGACATTGCTTTGCTCGTGCGGGCGGCGGCTGCGGTCGCCTTTGGCGTCGGTCATCGCGATGCCCAGCGTCAAATCCTGGTCTTGCACGCGGTGCAGGTAGTTGAGGAAGCGCGCTGTGTTTTCCGTGGTGCCGCGTGCATCGTCGATGCGTGCGCTGACCTGGCCAATCGCGTTCATCGCGTCGTGCGTCAGATAGCGCTGGGCGCAACCGGTCTCCTGGCACACCAGGCGCACGGCCTCCAGCTTGTTCAGCAGGTCACCGCTGCTGATGTTGATGTGGCTGAGCCGGTTGACGACTTTGCCGCTGGTGTGCTGCACCGCCGTCATGATGGGCGCGTATTTCGGTTTAAGCGCGTAGTCGTAGGTCAGCGCAATCGCATTGATGCCAGGGCCGAAGCCGCGCTCGTCGGCCACGCTGGCAACCTGCTGGCCGTCAAGGAACACGCGCGGTTTGTAGCGGCGCAGCGATTCGCGAAAGTCGTCACCCGACATCAGGGTGGCGGTGGGGGCTGGGGCGTTCATGGGTTTGTATCCTGTGGATTTTTCTATGAGTTTAAAGAGTATGCATGCGCCTTTGGCAAAAACGACTCACGATGCAATAATCGCGTAATTACTGTAATCACGGCAGCCAAGAGATTTATTCATGACCACATCAAAATTGACCCCAAGCGTTGAGGTGCTGAACCTGAAGCTCGTGCCCATCGGCAATTCCTTCGGTGTGCGGCTGTCGCGCCCGCTGCTGCATAAATACGGCATTGAACATTCCGTGGTGGCCGAGCAGCGG
>JANLYY010000079.1:0-4602 GCA_031365885.1 Polaromonas sp.
TCTTTCTTGAAGGCCGGTTTGAGCGTTGAAATCTTGTCGAGCTTGACCTTGCCCGGGCCTTCGTCGATGGAAACTACGATCTCACCCGCGCGGCTTTTTACCGTGACCGGCGTGATCTCGGCCTTGAACGCGCCGGATTCGGTCGCCGCTTTGGCGCGCTGCACGCTGGTGGTGGCGAAGGCGTCTTGCGCCTCGCGGGTGAAGTGGTATTTGTCGGCGCATTGCTCGCCGAAGGTGCCCATGGCCCGGCCCGGCTCGTACGCGTCTTCCAGACCGTCGAGCATCATGTGGTCATAAATGCGGTCATGGCCGATACGCACGCCGCTGCGGCCCTTGAGCATCAGGTGCGGCGCGTTGGTCATGCTTTCCATGCCGCCCGACACCATCACGTCGCGACTGCCGACCATGAGCTGGTCATGCGCCAGCAGCGTCGCTTCCATGCCGGAGCCGCACATTTTCGACAGCGTGACCGCACCCGCGCTGGCGGGCAGCCCGCCCTTGAAACCCGCCTGCCGCGCTGGCGCCTGGCCCTGGCCCGCCATCAGGCAGTTGCCGAACAGCACTTCATCGACTTTTTCGGGCGCGATGCCCGAGCGCTCAATGGCGGCCTTGATGGCTGCGCCGCCCAGGTCATGCGCCGCCAGCGATGAGAAGTCGCCCTGAAAGCCGCCCATGGGGGTACGGGCGGCGCCGAGGATGACGATGGAATCTTTGATGGAATCTGACATGGGGTGCTCCTTGGAAAGTACGGAAAAACGGGATCGACGGGCGATTTTGTTGAAGCTGCCTCAACGGTCAAGGCGTCATGCCGCTGAGACCGGTCAGCATCGGTTCGGGCGGCAATTGTGTCGGCACTTCGTCATCGACCGCGCCGGGCGCATGCCGATGGCTGAAGCGCTTTTCCTGCTCGTACGGGAACACGTCGTACACATGCCCGGCCTTTATACGTCCCTGGTGGCTTTGCCAGAAGGTGGCCTGCAGCAAATCGGCGTGGTGCTTCAAAAAAACTTCCCGCACGGCGCTGTTGCCGAGCAAAAACGGCTCGAAGGTCTCGGGGAAAACATCTTTCGGACCGACGGAATACCAGACCTCGCCGCTCATTTCGTCTTCTTCATTGCGCGCCTCGGGCACCTTGCGGAACTTGCAGTCGGTGATGTATTCGATCTCGTCGTAGTCATAAAAAACCACCTTGCCATGCCGGGTGATGCCGAAGTTTTTCCACAGCATGTCACCGGGGAAAATATTGGCGGCCACCAGGTCCTTGATGGCGTTGCCGTATTCCAGCACGGCGCGCTCGATCTGCACCCTGGCCGATGGCTCGGTCACGCCGACATCAAAGGCTTCCTGCAGATAGATGTTCAGCGGAATCATGCGCCGCTCGATGTACACATGCTTGATGATCACTTCGACGTTGCCATCGCCGTCGCGGTCGCTCACTTCGAGCTGGCTGGGCGCGAATTTTTCAATCTCGACCATCAGTTCGTCGCTGAAGCGCGCACGGGGAAAAGCCACTTCACTGTACTCCTGCGTATCGGCCATGCGGCCGACGCGGTCGTGCTGTTTGACCAGCAAATACTTGCCCTTGATCTGCTCGCGCGTGGTGTCTTTCTGCGGCGGGTAGTAGTCTTTGATGACCTTGAACACATACGGAAACGAAGGCAGGTCGAACACCAGCATCACCATGCCCTTGATGCCAGGGGCGATGCGAAACTTGTCGGTGGAATGCCGCAGGTGGTACAAAAAATCGCGGTAAAAAAGCGTCTTGCCCTGTTTGGCCAAGCCCAGCGCGTTGTAGATTTCAGCCCGCGGCATATGCGGCATCATGCTGCGCAAAAACTGCACATAGGCCGACGGCACGCCCATGTCGACCATGAAGTAGGCGCGCGCAAAACTGAACAGAATCAGCAGGTCGTCCTCACCAAAAAGCGCCGCATCAATCACCAGCTTGCCAGATGCTGATTCACCAAAAATACCATCCGAGTCGCTGCCATTCGACGGCATCGGCTGGCAATGCAGGATGGGCAGCGCAAACGGCGTCTCGCCGAAACCGTTGATGATTTTCCCGACTACATAGGCGCCCTTGTTGCGAAAGAACAGCCCCGACAAAACCTGGATCTGGAAATTGGCGCGCAGCTTGACGCCACCCAGACGTTCGCCGAGCGCTTCGAGCACGAAGCTGGCGTCGCGCGCCAGGTCTTCAAACGCAAGACTCAGCTCAAAATCCTCAATGATGCGGATGATGACTTCGCGCAGCGTGTCCCGCGTCGGGTAGTAGGCGCGGTAGGTCGGGCGTGCGGTGGGCTCGTCGTTTTCGATGTATTCGGTGCTGACGGCCGGCCGCACAAAAATGAAATCATTCTGAAAATAACTGCGGTGCAGAATTTTCGTCGTGACCGAGTTGAAAAACGTTTCAGCCAGCTCGGGCTGGTGGTGGTTGACCAGCAGGCCGATGTAATGCAGCTTGACCTGTTGCCAGACATCCATCGGCTGCTCACCGGCTTTGAACTCACGCTCCAGCCGGGTCGAAGCTTCCCGCACCCGCAGGTCGTAGAACTCGATACGCTCGCGCTGGGCACGTTGCTGGCCATGCCAGTCGGCCGTCTCAAACCGGTGTTTGGCGCTGGCAGATTCGGTGCGAAACAACTGGTAGTGGCGATTGAATCCATCCATCATCGCCTTGGCGATGTCGTAGGCAACGGTCGAGTCCAGGCGCTGGGGAAACATCGCTTATCGCCTCGTGTCCCAGACGCGGTCTACCGCTGCACGGTACAGCGCATCGAGCTGCACAGGGTCGGAGATGGTCATCTTCAGGTCCTGTAGCAGCCCGTCATGCACACCGAAGGCCCAGCCGTGAATGCTGACTTTCTGGCCCTTGGCCCAGGCATCGACCATGACCGTGCTGACGCAGACGTTGACCACCTGCTCGATCACATTGAGGTCGCAGAGCGCGTCGGCGCGCACGCTGTCCCCCAGGCTGTCCAGCAATTGCCGATGGCGATGGCGCACGTCCTGGATGTGGCGTATCCAGTTGTCGGCCAGGCCAATGCGCGCGCCGTCGAGCGCTGCCTGCACACCGCCGCAGCCATAGTGCCCGACCACCATGATGTGTTCGACCTTGAGCCTTTCCACCGCAAACTGAATCGCCGACAACGCATTCAAATCGGAATGCACGACGATGTTGGCCACGTTGCGATGCACGAAGACTTCGCCCGGCTCCAGCCCGGTGATCTGGTTAGCCGGCACGCGGCTGTCGGAGCAGCCGATCCACATGTATTTGGGCGTCTGCTGCTTGACCAGGCTGGTGAAAAAGCCGGGGCGCGTGGCTTCCATTTCAGCGGCCCAGGCGCGGTTGTGGGTGAAGAGGTCCTGGATGGATGGCATGGCTATTATTTTCTCTGGCTTTGCGAATCGGGGAGCTGTACGGATGCCTTGATCCGATCACGCCGGTAAAAAGGTTTGCGGTGCTGATGCGCCAACGCAAGAATCACGTCCTCATCAGCGGTTTCACCGGTGTAAATTACTGCGTAAGAAAACCAATTCAGCCGGTGACTTCGGGCGCGCCTTGACAGTGGATGCCAGGCTTGCAGGAATCGCTCGACCAGCACGATTGCGGTCACGATTTCCTTCATCAATTGGTCGCCCAGCCGCTCAAGCTGGGCCTCGTACCACTCGACTGCCTCCTCCAGTTCGACCTTCGCCGCCTGTGCCCAGCGAAGCGTCACTGATGCCGAGCCCGGAATTCTGAAAGTACTCGCGGCTCGCCTTCGGTCAACATTTCACCGCGCAAAATGGTGTCAATTCGATCTTCTGCTTCTGACGCCCACAGTGATTCAATTTCTTTGTCACTGTGCTGCATCGATTCAATCAATGACTCAATCAGTTCAGCCCGCTCAACGGGGGGTAAAGCCTGGGCCCGAGCGACAAGTTCGGTGACTACAGCATTCATGGAAAGCACTCCGAAAAGTTGTCATTTGATAATAACAAGTCCAAACTTCAAGCTTGATCGGTTGGGGACAGAGCAAGGCCTTTCGCTTCGCTACAGGTACCTTGGTCTTTCCCGCAAGGTCTTACATGGTCTCCGCAAACAACTCCCGCCCGATCAGCATGCGCCTGATCTCGCTGGTGCCGGCGCCAATTTCATAGAGTTTGGCGTCGCGCCACAGCCGGCCGAGCGGGTAGTCGTTGATGTAACCGTTGCCGCCAAAAATCTGCACGCCTTCGCCGGCCATCCAGGTGGCTTTTTCGGCGCACCACAGGATGACCGAGGCGCAGTCCTTGCGTACCTGGCGCACGTGGTCGGTGCCCAGCATGTCGAGGTTTTTTGCGACGGTGTAGGCGAACGAACGACCCGCCTGCAGCACGGTGTACATGTCGGCAACCTTGCCCTGGATCAGCTGGAATTCGCCGATGCTCTGGCCGAACTGCTTGCGGTCGTGGATGTAGGGCACGACGCTGTCCATCACCGACTGCATGATGCCCAGCGGCCCGCCCGTGAGCACGGCACGCTCGTAGTCAAGGCCGCTCATCAGCACCTTCGCGCCGCTGTTCAGACCGCCCAGAATATTGTCTGCAGGTACTTCGACATTGCTGAACAACAGTTCG
>JANLYY010000224.1:0-7096 GCA_031365885.1 Polaromonas sp.
CCACGAAGGCTTTTTCGTTGGTGACTTGACCTTCTTCGACGCCAAGTTGCTCGGCAATAATTTTCTTAACGCGTGCTTCGATATCGCTCATAGTTCCCTCTAAGGGTTGTAAATTAATCCGTGATTTTAACGCCTCGGGGACCTTGCCTCGAGCATCTGGCCGCACGGATAAAACCCGGCCGTCGATTTTTTGTTCTGCAGTTGCTGACACCAGTAAAAACTTGCTGATTGCTCTGCTACTGCATGTACATGCCGCCGTTGACATGCATCTCCTGACCGGTAATGTACGCGGCCTGCGGGCTGGCCAGGAATGCGACGGCGTGAGCGATGTCCTGTGGCTTGCCCAGATGACCCAAGGGAATCTGTCCCAGCAGAGCTTTTTGCTGCGCCTCCGACAGGCTGGCGGTCATGTCCGTTTCGATAAATCCGGGAGCGATGCAATTGACCGTGATATTGCGAGAACCCAATTCTCGCGCCAGTGCACGAGTCATGCCGGCCACACCCGCTTTGGCAGCCGCATAGTTACTTTGTCCTGCATTTCCGGCGGCGCCGACAACCGATGTGATGCTGATGATCCGGCCATAGCGTTGCTTCATCATCTGCCGCATTACGAGGCGGCTCATGCGAAAAACTGCTTTTAGATTAGTGTCGAGCACTGCATCCCAGTCATCGTCTCGCATCCGCATCGCCAGCGTGTCGCGAGTGATACCAGCGTTATTCACAAGCACCTGCAGTCCGCCATATTCCTTGAAAATGTCTTCCACCAGAGCTTCGGACGCGAGCGCGTCGTTGACGTCAAGCCGTCTTCCTGCACAGCCGGGGAAAGCGCCCAAGGTCTGACTGATCTTGCTAGCGCCTTCTTCGGTGGTTGCGGTACCGATCACCTTTAAACCCTGATGCGCCAGTTGCATGGCGATGGCCGCACCAATGCCCCGGGAGGCGCCAGTGACCAGTGCGACCTGACCCTCAAACTTGATATCGCTCATGCTATTGCCTTTTGTACTTCTGCCAGCGTGGCCGGATCGAACAGTGGGAGCCCGATGAGTTCCGGATCAATTCTTTTAACAAGTCCAGCCATCACCTTGCCAGGCCCCGCCTCAATCAGCGTCGTGACTCCCCACGCCTTGATAGCCCGAACGCATTCGACCCAGCGCACCGGTCCAAACGCCTGGCTGTAGAGAGCTGCACGAATACGACCTGCATCGGTTTCGACCGACACGTCAATATTGTTGATGACCGGAATCTGCGGCAGACCAAACTCGGTATCCGCCAGCTTCTCGCGAAGTTTTTCGGCGGCTGGCTTCATCAGGCTTGAATGAAACGGCGCGGAAACCGCCAGCAACAAAGCCCGCTTGGCCCCATTGGCTTTCAACACTTCACAAGCCTTGTCTACAGCTGCCTTGCTACCGGCAATGACCGTTTGTAGGGGGTCGTTGAAATTTACCGCCTCAACTACTTCAAGGCTGTTGCCTACAAGCATACGCTTGGCTTCTTCGCAACCTTCTATAACGCCCCGGGCATCCATGCCCAGGATAGCTGCCATTGCGCCGACCCCGACGGGAACAGCATCCTGCATGGCCTGGGCCCTGTAGCGCACAAGCGGCGCAGCAGCTCTTAGCGAAAGCACTCCGGAAGCAACCAATGCGGAATACTCGCCCAGTGAATGGCCAGCCATCACCGCTGGACGTGCGCCAGTTTCCGCCATCCAGACCCTGAATGCCGCCACGCCCGCCACCAGCATGACAGGCTGTGTATTCGTAGTCAGGCCCAGCAGTTCTTTGGGACCCTCCTTGATCAACGCACCAAGGTCTTGCCCCAATGCATCCGACGCCTCTGCCAGCGTTGCGCGCACCACTGGATGGTCACCCCAGGCGTCCAGCATGCCTACGGACTGCGAGCCCTGACCAGGAAAAACAATAGCAAACGGTCTCAAATAATCTCTCCAGCTATTTTTCTGGCAGTTTTTTATGAAGAAACTGACCCCGCAATTGTGTCGCACCCGCAGCCACACTCTTAGCAATTGCTGCCATCGCAAGCCACGGATCAAACAAGTAATCCCAAAGATTGGTTGACTCCATCAACTGCGCAGTCCATGACACCATTGCAAATGCAATCAAAAGCGGTAGCAGCCGCAATCCGCCCACCCAGGAAACAACACATACAAAAAGTAGCCCGGTCCACATTCCCGCCGATCCCCAACCAGGTCGGTAGGCATCCCAATCACCCCAGCCAAGCGCCAGTGGATACAAAAAAAACGCCGCAGCGGCCACCCCATAAAACACCGCTTGACACTCACGTCGATCAAAGAGCTTCAAGCTGAACAGTCGCCCAAATAAGTTAAGTGCCGCCAGAACCACCAGCGAAACGCTGAAGTCAGAAGTAAGGCCACGCAGGTACGCTGCGACCGGAAGATGCGCGAGCCCCACCGGAATCCAGATCACCACAAAACAGAGGCCGACCAGCCATCTGCCTTTGGCATTCGCCTGGTCGGCGGTTGTAAACACCCACCCAGACAAGCGCAGACAAACAGCACAGGCCACCACCGCAATACCCACCAGCGCGACGAAATCAGTGAGTGCCGGGAACATGAGTCAACGCTGCTGAGGCAACTGGCACAGACTGGAGAGGATCAAAACGGACATGCTTGATGCGCGTACGGTGCCACGTGTAGATCAGGTGGATATAACCGTCGCGACTTTGCAATAAATAGGGATAGGAAAATTCCTGCGAGCAACTGCCACTGCCACACAGCTGGCGCATGGCGCTGGCAACATACGCCTGCGCCTGCGCTGCGCTCGCACCACGGGCAACCAATTCAGCCGAAAGCAGGCGTTCATACGAGTTGGCGGAAATGGCTGTTTGCGGGGTCACCGAAGACTCGATGGTCCAGCGACGGGCGCCGTCGAGACTTGCACCGACCGGCACCTGTAACAGCGCCAGAACGTCACGGTTTTTTTTGGCTGGGTTAAGCGCCAGCCACTGGCCACCCGAACCGCTTACCAGACCCGCCAACGCCGAATCGGGATTCGGCCAGGCGCCAGCATGCGTAGGCGACCACGATTTGCCGGCGTCACTGGTGTTCGACGTCATGAGCGCCCTGGCAGTTCCCGACCTGAAATAAACCTGCGCATGCACGGCATCGCTTGGGAGCAATACGGGCTGCAGGCTGGTCCAGCTGTTAGCAATACGGATTTTATCCACTACGTGACCCGTAGCATCGATGCGCAGCACTTCCCCAAACTTGTTCAGAAACTCGTGGTAGACCGGAAGACTGATGTCACCGTTGGTCATCGCAACCGGCCCCGCCTTGACCAGCGTGCTGATATTGAGAAACGGCGAAGTCACCAGGCGGCGCGGCGGACTCCAGTTTTTGCCTTCATCGGTCGAACGGACCCAGCTGATCGAACTGCCGGCCCATCCACCCAGAGATACATTGACCATCCACAATAAAAGCGAGCCGTCCGGTGCCCGGGCAATGACCGGATTACCAATTTTCTTGACGTAGCGCCAGAGCCCGCGTTGAAGTTGGTCGCGTCCCATGAGGGTAGTTTCCGCCCCCCACCGAAGGCTCGATGGGTCCAGCACGGAGGTTCGGATAGAGACATCGCCAGCGCCTTCCCGGGAGCCAGAAAACCAGACTGCCTGCAGCCGACCGTCCCGCAACTCCACCAGGGAAGCTGCATGAACAGCTTGTCCGGGCATCGCGGAAACGAAGCGCGCGTCAAACCGGAAGCTGCTATCGGGTGAGGTTTCCTGCGCCGGGCGGGAACGCATGGGTGGACTCTTCAATTCTTCTGAAGACCGCGCCGACAGCAATGCGTTCTGACCGACCGGTGCAAAGTTCGCCGCAGGTTCCCGAAAGGCGATTTTCCAGCCGCCTGCAGCAAAGGCCGCAACAAGCAGCAGCTCCACCAAACGGTCTCGCCACACAGCAGATCGACCTTTCATCCGGTTACCTACCCCGCCAAATCAATTTGTGAGTACCTGTGGTCATCTCAATAATTGAGAAGCACCGCGCCCCAGGTAAACCCGCCGCCCACACCTTCGAGTAGTACCGTATCGCCTTTTTTTACCTTGCCTTCGCGGACCGCGACATCCAGTGCCAGCGGTATCGATGCGGCTGATGTGTTTCCGTGCTCATTGACCGTCACGATCAATTTTTCCAGAGGCAACTTCAGTTTTCTGGCCGTGCTTTGCATGATGCGGATATTGGCCTGGTGCGGAATCAGCCAGTCAATATCCGTCTCGAGCAAATTCGCTTTGGCCAAAGCCGTGCGGGCAGAGCTTTCGAGAACGTTGACTGCCAGCTTGAAAACCGCCGGGCCATCCATTTTCAGAAGCGGATTGCCGAGCACGTTTCCACCGGAGACATGTCCGGGAACACAAAGAATGCCGACGTGCTTGCCGTCCGCATGCAAATCGCAGGAAAGGATGCCCGGCGTGCTGGACGCCTCCAGCACCACCGCGCCCGCGCCATCACCAAACAGAACGCAGGTGGTTCGGTCTGAAAAATCAAGAATCCGGGAGAAAACTTCCGCGCCGATCACCAGCGCTTTGGTCGCTGTGCCGGTTTTGATCATGGCATCAGCGACTGTCAATGCATAAACAAATCCGCTGCAGACGGCCTGCACGTCAAAGGCCGGGCAACCCGCAATCCCCAGCTTGCGCTGCACCATGCAGGCAACTGAAGGGAACACCATGTCGGGTGTCGATGTCGCCACGATGATGAGGTCGATGTCAGACGATTTGAGACCAGCAGCGTCAATCGCGTTCTTCGCAGCCTCGAAAGCGAGGTCGCTGCTTGAGACTTCAGGCGCAGCGAAATGACGCGCCCGGATACCGGTGCGCTCCACAATCCAGTCGTCGGAAGTCTCTATGCCTTTGACGGCCAACTCTGCGGCCAGGTCAGCGTTGGTGACCCGGCGTGGTGGCAGAAAACTGCCCGTGCCTGTAATTCGCGAATAGAGGGTCATTATTAGTGTGCCGCCGCAGAAACGGATTTTTCGAACAGCAGCGGCAAGGCAGTCGCTGTTCCGTTACTGGTAGCCGAAGCGTGGGCAACAACCAGCAGCGGCGCTGCATGGGCGATGCGCTCCCTGACACGCTCCAGCAGTTGGTTTCGCGCCGAATCGTAGGCTCGATTGAGCGCCCGCTCGAAAGCGAATGCATCGGCTGACCCATGGCTTTTGAACACCAGTCCGCGCAGGCCAAGCAGCGCGGCACCGTTGTAGCGCCTGTGGTCAACGCGATTTTTAAACGCGGACAAGACCGGATAGGCAACCAAACCAGCAATTTTCGTCAGGATGTTGCGTGAAAATTCAGCCCGAATGAAGCCGCCAATCATGCTGGCCAGCCCCTCGCTGGCCTTTAGCGCCACATTGCCGACAAAGCCGTCGCACACCACGATATCGGTCGTGCCCTTGAAAATGTCGTTACCCTCGACGTTTCCGAAAAAATTCAGGTCGCCTGAATTTGCAGCTGCACGCAACAGGTCATTGGCCTTCTTGATGACATCGCTACCCTTGATGGCCTCTTCGCCAATATTGAGCAACCCAACGCTGGGGGCCGCATTGCCGGTGATGGCTGACACCAAGGCCGAGCCCATCACAGCGAACTGCAGCAAATGGTCTTCGGTGCAATCGACATTGGCGCCAAGGTCAAGCACCGTAGTGGCCCCGCCAGCCGCATTGGGCAACTGCGTCGCGATGGCGGGGCGATCAATGCCGTCGATGGTTTTAAGCACGTAGCGGGCAATCGCCATCAAGGCGCCGGTGTTGCCTGCCGACACAGCGGCTTGGGCTGCGCCATCTTTTACCTGGTTAATGGCGACGCGCATGGACGAATCTTTTTTGCGCCGCAATGCGATTTCCACCGGGTCTTCCATGCTGACAATTTCGCTGGCAGCCAACATCTGGCAGCGCGGGTGCGACTGCAACTTCGCATGCAGGGGGTGGATTGTCAATACATCGGGTTGCCCAACGATCACCAGACCGGCTTCTACGTGACTTTCAAGAAAAGCCAGACAGGCAGGCAACGTCACTGCGGCACCGAAATCTCCGCCCATGGCATCGACAGCGATCCTGATCATGGGGCGACTGATGCTATCAGCAGTAGATAAGGGAACAAAAGAAAGGCCCGCAGGATGAGTGCGGGCCCGTGCGTAAGGGATGAAGTTACGCTTCGGCTTTGGTCTTCAACACCTTGCGGCCCCGATAAAACCCGGTCGGGCTGATGTGGTGACGCAGATGTATTTCGCCGGTGGTTGATTCCACAGCAATGCCTGGCACGTTGAGTGCGTTGTGCGAACGGTGCATGCCGCGCTTGGAAGGGGATTTTTTGTTTTGCTGGACGGCCATGATTCGCTCCTGATAAAGGCAGTGTCTGGGGTGTAAGGTGGGTCATTTACGCACCAAACTGTGGAACCGAAGTCAAAAGACTGCCGCCTGTCACATCACTGCGTTGGTACGCGAAGCCTTGGATTATAGCCCGAGCGTCCATTGATCCGGCTATTCCCGCGGGGCGCAAACAACACAAGGCCGACTTGAGACGCCGACAAAGCCTTCCAATGAGAATAAATGAGTACAAAGCGGCTATCTGTTCGAGTCTTTTGTCGGCTTCTTCAGTTGGCCAAGAACCGCAAATGGATTCGGCTTCTCGACGCTTTTATCAACCTCAAGCTCACCCATCTGCAACTGTACTGTCACCGGACACACCTCGTGCATCGGCACCACTGGCAGCGCCATGATCAATTCGTCTTCCAGCACCGCCAGCAAATCAAACTGTGGCTCCATGACCAGCAAGTCCTCCTCGGACTCGTCGTCTTCAGCCATGGCGATGTCTTCAGTGGCGACAAATCGGTACCACTGATCTACCTTGATCGGGCTGTCAACAGCTGTCATGCAGCGCTGGCAGGTCAGCGGAATCCATGCGTTCGCTGTTAGGTGCAGCCAGACGTCGGCTTCCGCGCCTGCGCCCGGCCGCAGTTCGCCCCAAGCCTGCCAAAGGATAGTCGAATCGGCCTCCAGCCCAATTGCTTCGTGCGCAAGGCGCTCCATATTCTGTAGCAACGTCGTGCTGACGAGCGGCTCGCCTTCGG